>JAKQOD010000056.1 GCA_029565465.1 Deltaproteobacteria bacterium | reverse complement strand
GGGCAAGAACTCCTTAACAAAGCCGTCGCAGGTGTTCACGGAATTCAGCCACCACAGCAGATGCTAAATGGCCATCCGATTGTTCATCCCATTGCCCAATTGGCTGATCTACATCCAACCGGTACAGCATTAACGAAGCACGACTAGACAAATGAATGAACCGAGCTTCACCTGACAGAATCATGGATGAGCTGGTCAAATTGCGCCATGATACACACAATGCTTTGGGGTCATAACTGTAGTCCAGTGAGTATGAAACTGAGCCACGATCCAACTTAGCTGTGAACCCTACTCGGCTTGGCCGGCCATCGTCGTGCCGGTTCATAATTTTTGCGGACTGCACCAAAGGCAACCATCGTGGGGTTTCCACGGCGTCCGCAAAAACCTCATAGGCCACGTTGGCGCTGACAGATAGCGTGGTCGAAACTTCGCTGGTCAGAGGCAATGACTCGTGTAGATATGCAAGTGCGGATGACATGGTCAAACTCCTACGGGGTTGGCTGGCATCAGTGGCTATTGCAACCACGGTGCCGAACCTCAAGCCGCCAATGAGGTCGCCGGTATAGCCGTTTGGTGCCAATTTTGGCGTTTTTAGGCCGCTTTGAGTCCCACAGTTGCGGCTTTTGGTGTGCGCATACCCTGTGTTGACCTGACTACTTGAGTTGCCGCGGCGTGATCGCTCGCCGCATCCGTCGCGCCTAAGGTGTGTAGACCCCGCACAATTACGTAGGTTATCCGCCAAATCTTTGCAATCATTAAGAAAAGATTGAGTCCGCCGATATGAACATGGCATTATGGCCAGACATGGCGATTTTGTTGGATCTTGATGGAGGCAGCGATCTGCCTGCGGCGTGGCCTGCAACTCCGTCCGGTGAGTCCTCCGTACCGCCAGTGCTCGCGGATGGCACGATGGAAACTGTGTTGCCACCTGACGAGCAGTTGGCGTCGATGGAAGCCAAGTTCGCGGAGTGTTTAACGACCCTAAACATGCACTATCAGCCAATCGTCCATACGGTTGGTCGTCGTCGGTTTGGCTACGAAGCGCTGTTGCGTTCAAAAAGTCGTGCGCTACCTCATCCGGGGGCAATTCTAGACGCTGCGGAACGCCTTGAGCGAATCACCCAACTTGGCCGCGAAATTCGCAACCAGGTGGCCAAAACAATGGCAGCTGAGCCGTTGGAGCGTGGCGTTGTTTTCGTGAATCTCCATCTATTAGATGTTCTCGATCGCTCGCTGACGTCGCCGTTTTCGCCGCTGTCACGGATGGCGTCGCGCATCGTTTTGGAAATCACCGAGCGCACGTCGCTTGATGCAATTGTTGATTTACGTTACCGGGTCGCTGAATTGCGCGCACTCGGCTTCCGCATCGCCATTGACGATTTGGGTGGCGGGCACGAGCGGATGCGGACATTTGGCCTCGGCGATACCGACTTTGTGAAGTTGGATATGGCGTTGGTTCGGGATGTCGACAGCGTGCCAATGAAGCAGCAACTGGTCGCATCGCTGATTTCGCTGTGCCGCGAAAAAGGCACCATGGTGATCGGCGAAGGTGTGGAAACCGAAGCCGAATGCGCGATGCTCGAAAAGCTTGGGTGTGACTTACTCCAGGGATATCACATTGCACGCCCTGCTCCGCCATTCTGCGACGCGCTATAGGCACTTATAAAAGTGGCTCAATAAAAAACAGCATGGGTTGCGCCCATGCTGTTGTCGCCTGCCGTCGCGGGTTGTTTAGTTGCAGCCCGTGCCAGTTGCCAAGTCCGCGGCCGTGCGCGGATTGATGGTGCGCTTGTCGGCGCTGGTATCAAGGCTCATCACACCGGTAACGTTGAGGCACGTGCCAACCACCGGGGTAGCGGCAAATGCGCCTGCGTCTTGGTACATCAAGATCGTTTTGGCAGTGTTGTCAA
>JAKQOD010000052.1 GCA_029565465.1 Deltaproteobacteria bacterium | reverse complement strand
GTTGGTAGATGTCGTGCCGGTTTCGAGATGGACTGAATTGTGAATATTCACGCCATCGGGGCTGCGAAACACAAAGTTGGTTTGCGACAGCGTGCCGGTGCCATCGTTGATAAACGTGTTCCACCACCATGAGGGCGCGGTGTTGTTCCAGGCTTGCCCAATGTTGAACCCATCAATGAGCCCGTCGCCGTTGAGATCCATCGCCGATTTGCGCGAACTCGCATTTACGCCAGCGAGCGAGTCGTCCGGCTGTTCCGAATCCAACGCGATTGGTTGCCATTTGATTTCCGGCGTTGTTGCAATTTGCACCGTACCGTTGGCGCCAGCCGTATTGGCGAACACAAACCACGGAAACTGCCCACACCGTTGATACGGGTGATTGTGATTGTACGGCGGCGTATAAGGATCATCGAGCCACGCCGGTGGCGCAGATGCGCCGACTTGCGCTTCATCCATCGCACACGAACGATTACCGACGATGCAACTGCTCATGGTGGCCATGTTCATTGCGCACATCGCGCCAACCGGACAGTTGGTGGAAGGGTTTGCATTGCAGCTCGCGCCAATTCGGACGCACAGCGCTGGGGCGGCCGCCACCGTCGTGCAGGCACGCGCACCATTGGCGTCGACGGGATGCGGTGCCAAACCAAACGGCATGGTGCCACCGAGATCGCTGAGCAGCTCGGGCCAAAACAAGCCGCCCGCCGTTACCGTTTCTAGTGTGGCAACGACATCAGTGCGACCATCGCCGTTGATATCCAGCCAGCGATAGTTCAAGTAATTATCGGAGGTGTTCGAATTCACACCGAGTTGCGAATATTGGTAGTTCAGCGCGCAGTCTTCAGGCACCGCCGGTGCGCCCCACGGCAACATCGGCAGATCGAAGGTCGCCACAACCCCCGTTGCCGCGCTGGTCCACGTCGCTCGGCATTTGGTAATGTGTCCGTTGCCATCCACCGCATCCGTCGTGGCATAGACCGGGTCGACGCGCCCATCGCCATCCATATCAACCCACATGCTGCTGATGGCGGCGCGGCGATTCAGTTTATGCAGGCCGTAGCCGAGCGTTTCGGCAAACGCCGGCGCTGTCCGATTGATGACGGCGCTGCCGTAGTCGAACGTTACGGGTGGCAGCGCCACCGTCGTTAAACCCGTGCCGCTGACGGTTTCTTGGATCCCCTGCAGCGCGCGATACGGCGTACTCGCCGTATTGCAAAGCCCACCGTTGAAGCCGGGGAAATCGTAGTTCAATTTTATTTCACGCGTGTGGACTGCGGCATTGGTGATGCCATTCGGTTTTGCCTCGATAACCAGCCGCGCAACCCGCCGGGCGCCGCTGACGATTTTGGTCCCCGTGCGCCAATCGGTTTGTGCACCAATCGCCACGTTGCTCCCTGTGCAAACGGCAGGATTTGCAACAGTCGGCACGGCTGTGTCTACATAGTCAAAGCTAACTTTGGCAAAATCCGCCATGCCTGCCGCGGCGTTAGCACCATAGGTGATGTTGGCAATTCGGCATTCAGCGGTGTCCGCATCCCACGCGTAGTTGTAGGTGATGGTGTTTTTCCATTGGTCTTCGCTGCGCGTGAGCGGCGCATAACCTTCGCTCACCACTGCAGCGCATGCTTGGGACGTTGTGCCACCGAATTCATGCACAGTGCCATCGGTGGTGAGGGCGCGCCAGCGGAAGCCAGCGGTTGGCTGCATGCGTTGATACCGCGTGTAGCTGCTATCGTTGCGGGCGCGGTAGGTGCCGTAGACGGTAGCGTCGGCGGGTTCGGTTACTTTGACGAAAGGCCGACCGCCAGCCATGGCGCTTGTGAACCGGTCGTCGGCCTTAGCGTCGGTCTGCGATGCTTCAACCACGCCGTTGTGGGTGGCGAGCCGACCTTGCGATGTGTCTTCGTGAATGTCTGGAATCGTCAGCGACCAGCCTGCGGCCAAGGTGCCATAAATGGGCGCTTGCGACGAGTAGCTTAGTGCCAGGCGCGGCGCCATGCCTTGCCGACCAGGCGGCACGGCAATTGGATAATTGTATGTAAAAGCACCAGATAACGATTCTTCTATTGTGGAATTTTACAGCCCCACTGGAATTTCCGACGACAAACCGTCGCAGGTGATAACGCGACATTGCACCTGCGACCGCCCGCGCTTTCCCGCATCTATCATTCTTCACCCACCCTGCCGCTCGAAAGCTTCGCGCAACACCACGCGCGACGCTCACACGTCGAGCGGAGCCATCAAATTTTCGAGTTCGGTTTCGGACAGCATGCCGTTGGCACCACTGCCGTTGCTCAAGATGGCGTCGGCAAGGCGGCGCTTCTGTTTTTGCAACGCGAGCATGCGTTCTTCGACGGAGCCCGCAACGATCAGGTTGTAGGCAAACACAGGCTTCTTTTGGCCAATGCGGTACGCGCGGTCGGTGGCTTGCGCTTGCGCTGCAGGGTTCCACCACGGATCGTAGTGAATCACGGTGTCGGCGCTGGTGAGATTGAGGCCGGTGCCACCAGCGCGCAAGCTGATCAAGAACACGTCGCTGCGGCCGCCTTCGAACGCGTCAACGGGCTTTTGCCGATCGGGTGTTTGGCCAGTGAGCGTAACGTGACCAATGCCTTTGGCCAGCAAGCCTTCCGAGATGAAGCCCAGCATGCGCGCGAACTGCGAGAAGATCAAAATGCGCCGACCTTCGCCGAGTTGCGTCTGCACCATGTCGAGCAACAAGTTGTACTTGGCGCTTTCGTGTACAGCGCGCGCTGCGTCGACGTTGGCCAACCGCGGATCGCAGCATACTTGGCGCAGCTTGAGCAGCGCGTCGAGAATCGCAATCGTCGAACCGCCAATGCCACGCGACTTGATGTGTTCGCGAACGTCAGCGTGCGCGCTGACCCGAATGCTTTCGTACAGATCGCGTTGCGCTGCGCCGAGCTCGACGGCACGCACCAACTCGGTCTTCGGTGGCAGGTCTTTGGCGACGGTATCTTTGGTGCGCCGCAAGATGTACGGCCGCACGGCTTCGCGCAAGCTTTCGAGCCGGCGGTTGTCGCCGTACTCTTCGATTGGCGTGCGGAAGTTCATCTTAAATTCTTCGTTGGAGCCCAACATGCCAGGCATCAAGAAGTCCATCAGCGACCACAGCTCGCCGAGGTTGTTTTCGATTGGCGTACCCGACAAACACAAGCGACTGCTTGCCGTCAGGCGACGCACTGCTTCGTTGGCTTGCGCGTTGTGATTCTTGATCGCATGGGCTTCGTCGAGCACCAGCATGTGGAACTCGTACAACGCGAGTTCTTCTTGATCACGCACCACCAACGGATACGTCGAGATTGCGACGTCGAAGTTGCCGAGCTCGGCGATCTTTTGCGCACGGTTGTTGCCGCGCAGCATCGTAACTTTGAGGCTCGGTGCAAACTTGGCAAACTCACGCACCCAGTTGCCGATGACGCTGGTTAACGTGAGAATCAAGATCGGCTTTTTGGCGCGGCCGGCTTCTTTTTCCGCGAGCACATGCGCAATGGTCTGCAGGGTTTTGCCCAAACCCATGTCGTCGGCCAAAATGCCGCCAGCATCGTTGGCGCGCAGGTGCTGCAGCCAGCGAATGCCTTCTTCTTGATACGGCCGCAACGTTGCTTGCAACGTCGTCGGCATCGTCACTTGGGCAGCACCAGTTGCAGGGCCCAGCGCCAACGCATATGCGCGGTCACGCACGTCACGATCGCCAGTCCAGCGCGTCGGACGAGTTTCATCGTACAGGGCTGCGCCGAGCTCAGCGATCAGCGGCGCACGCGTTGCTGGCACGCCCATCTTGTCGCCGTCTTTGTACATTTCAAGCAGCACTTTGCACAGCAAGCGCAGCCGCTCTGGAGGCACCGGCAACCAACGTTTATCGTCGACGCGCACAGCTACACAGCGGCGGGTCGAGCGCGACAATTGTTCGAGGTCGGCCGATTGCTCGAGCATTTCGAGCAACGCTGGCAACAAGTTGATGCGGATGCCATCCACTTCAACGCCAAGTTCCAAGCTGAACCAGTCAGGGCGTTTGTCGTCGGCGGAAACGTCAGCGTACAGCGGCGCAGTGGCTTCAACCACTTGCCACGGATAATCTTCCGAGATCGAAACGTCCCAGCCGAGCGTGCGCAGTTGCGGCACGGCGTAGGCCGAGAATGCGCACAACGCATGCACATCACCATCGATGCGCACCACGTAGTCAACTTCGGCGCCCGGCGACACCGCGCAGTCATCAAGCCGGTCGAGCTCAACCGCGCCGAAGCTTTCCAACACGCGGCGCGCTTGCGACTCAGCAGCGCGATCGCGATCGATCGGCCCACGATCCATGCGGTTCATGTCGTAGACGCGTGGCAGCGGATCGTTGGCACGCACAGCGCTGCCGGCGTACACAAAGTCGAGCTTCAACGCCGAGACTTGCACTTCTTCGCCACGGCGCGAACCGTCATCGACAAACAGCGTTTCGGTCGACACCAACAAGCGCGGCACCATCC
>JAKQOD010000223.1 GCA_029565465.1 Deltaproteobacteria bacterium | reverse complement strand
ACGACATCCCGCTGCTGTCCGTGGGCGCATTCGTCGACGGTGATCTCGCCGATGCAAGCCTTATCGGTCCCAGCGGCCAAGTCTATGTGCGCGATGCCGAAAATGCGACACCTCGTTGGGTGCGTCACCATCCTGGTGGTTTTTCTGCCGATATCACGGGGGCCGCACGGTTGAGCGGCAAAGCCCAGCAACTGGTCATCGCTGGCAAAGCAGCGCCGTTGTTTCGCTGGCAAAACACCTCGTGGACGGCGATGCCGATTGGGCAAAAAGGCAAAACCGTGCTTGGCACCGGCCCGGTCGCTTGCGTTGCCATTGGGCGCCAAATCTTCGTCTGGAAAGACGAAAAAATGCTGCGCGTCGGCACCGCTCCGGGCCCAGTCGTTGGCGTTTGGGCAGCTTCCGACAAAGACGTGCGTATTGTTACCGACAAAGCCGTGTTGCGTTTGCGTGGCAAAACGTTTGCGCCCGTGGCTTTAGGCAACCCTGCATTTGCCAACGGCCCGCTTATCGGCGGCACTCGTGCTTTTTTGGTAGCTGGCAGCAAGCTGGTCGACATCGATCGCGGCCGCAGTACCGATGTCGGCGCCCCGATCGTGCGAGCATCCAGCGTCAGCAGTGGCAAAACCACTGCCTATGCTGTGGTCGTGCTGCAAGCAAGCGACAACAAAATTCAAGTGAAGTTGCTAACCTACGAAGGTTCCGCAGCGGCCATCGTCGCCGATCTGCCTAGTCCAGCCGCTAGTGCTGCCAACGCCGTGCTGGTTGACCGCCATGGGCATGTATTGCTGACACCAAGCACAGGCAAGCCGTGGTTGTATCGAGATGGCGCCTGGCAGGCGGTTGCGGTTGATTCTGAGCTTGCCGCCGCAAAATCCGGCCCGGGGCCCGCATTTACCCAATGATCGCCTCGCCGTCGTTTGACGGTTAGAACAGTCGCACGGTAAACTCTGCAATGACTATGGCCCCGCACGTGCTCATCGCTGACGACGATCTTTGGATCGTCCGCATGATTTCGACGGTGCTCGAAAAGCGTGGCTACACGGTTGAAACTGCCATCGACGGCGAAGACGCGATGGAAAAAGCGATCGCGCGGCGCCCCGATCTATTGATTACCGACGTGATGATGCCACGGATGGATGGCTGGTCGCTGGTGCGCAATCTGCGTGCCCGTCCTGAGTTCACGGCGCTGCCCGTCATTTTTCTAACGGCGTTGTCGTCGGATGATGACCGGATCCGGGGCTTTCGGCTTGGCGCCGACGACTACATGACCAAGCCATTTCGGTTCGAAGAACTCGACCTGCGCGTTACCAAAACCCTGCGCCGTGCCCAAACGTCGACCCAAGAAACCCGTGATCAACTCGGTGGCCCAAGCCTCAAAGGCGATCTGAGCCAAGTCGGCTTATCGTCGCTGTTGATCTTGATTGAGATGGAACGCAAAACCGGCCTGCTGATCCTGCGAGCGCCGCAAGCCGGCCCGGTTGCCAATATTTTGGTGCGCGAAGGCCGCATCGTCCATGCGCGCATCGACGACATGAGCGAACCGGTCGATGCCGAATGTGTTTACTACTTGCTCCGGTGGGGCAGCGGCGAATTTGAATTCACCAGTTGCCTCGTCGAAGGTAGCGATCGCATTGGCGTGACGACCACGCATCTCCTGATGGAAGGTGCACGGCTCATGGACGAAGCCGATGCCGGCCTCGCTATCGAAGGCCTCGACGGCAGTGCGCCGCCGGTGCCTGCTGGGACGCCAGGCGCGGGCTTCGAAGACCCGGATATTATCTAAGATCCCTCAGCCTATTCGTCGTCATCGTCGCCAGCTGCACCAGCCGCTTCGATGTCGTACTTGCGCATCAGCTTTCGGAAATATTTCCGATCGATATCAGCGTCGCGGGCCGAATGCGAAATATTGCCATTGTGGCGGCGCAGCAGCGAGTTGACGTAGTCGCGTTCGAATGAAGCGATCCAACGCTCTTTGGCGTCCTTGAACGTCACCCCTTCGGCCAACAACTCATCCGGCGGTTTGGGGGCTGGCTCGCCTGGGTTCATCATGGAGGCCAGCGCGCCTGGTTGCGCCGACACGCCATGCGACTTCGGCCGAACGGATTCTGGGCGGGCGTTGGGTTTGGCGCTGCGAATGTAATCTGGCAAGTCGTGCGCGTGCACGGTGTCGCCGTCGCAAAACGAAATCGCGCGCTCGACTACGTTGACCAGTTCGCGCACGTTGCCGGGCCACGGGTAATTTTGCAGCGCTAGCAGCGCATCACGCTCGAAGCCGCGGATTTTGGGCACCCCGTTGGGGCCTTTATTGTAATTGCCGTTCGCCAAAAAGTGGCTCACAAGCAATGGAATGTCATCGGTACGTTCCCGCAGCGACGGCAAGTTCAAGCGCACAACGCTCAAGCGATAAAACAAGTCTTGCCGAAATCGGCCGGCCCGCACTTCGTCTTCGAGGTTGCGGTTGGTGGCGGCTACGATGCGCACATCGACTTTGATTGGCTTGGCACCACCAACTCGCCGCACTTCGCGTTGCTCCAGCACCCGCAGCAACTTGGGCTGCAAATCGATCGGCAGCTCGCCCAATTCGTCGAGGAACAGCGTGCCTCCATCGGCTAATTCAAACAACCCTTGGCGGGACATCATGGCCCCGGTGAAGCTGCCTTTTTCGTGCCCAAACAATTCGCTTTCGATCAGGTTCGGCGGCACGGCACCACAGTCAAACACCACCAGTTCGCCTTTTTGCCGCGGCGACAACGAGTGGATCGTTTGTGCAACCACTTCTTTACCAGTGCCGGTTTCGCCGTCGATAACCACCGTGGTGGCCGTCGGCGCGATCTTTTCGATGATCGAATAGATCTCGCGCATGCGCGCATTGCCACCAATGAGGTGGCCACAACGATCGGCGCGCGATGGCACGATCTGCACTTCTTCTTCGCGCGCATTGAACCGTAGCTGGCTTTGGCCAACTGAAATGGTGCAGCCAGGCTTCAAGAAAGCTTCCCGCACTCGCACTTTGTTGACAAAGGTACCGTTGGTCGAGCGTTGGTCCATCAGCACGTAGCCGGTATCGTCTTGCACGATGCGGCAGTGATAGCGACTCACGGTGTCGTCGCGCAGCACGATGTCGTTGTCGTCCATCGAACCAATGCGAATTTCTTCTTTGTCGAACGACCACTCCTGCCGCGGGTCATCAACTGCCGTTAGTAAGCAGCGCCGCAAGTGCAAGGTTGCACCACGATCGAGGTAGTCGACCTTAGTCGGCGGAATGAAATCGGGAAACTTCTTCATAGCGCTTGGTAAGTATACGCCGGCTTTGTGGCCAACGGCGCATTTGGGTTACCCTTTGTCCCTGTTGCCGACACCTTCTGCCAAGCGCCCCCCCTCGTCCGTGCGCGCCAACCGGCCCCGCGCGTCCGTTGCGCACCAGGCCGACCGCGATGCCTCCGACGAGGATGACCCTTCCACCGATTCGGTGGGCGACCCTGAGGTCGGCGACGAAGGCACGGGTGGGGCGGCTGATCGATTCAGGGCGCTGCCGCCTGGCGCCGACCCCAACCTGGACTGGGGCCTCGATTGCCATCTAGGCCCCGATGGCCAGCCGCGCATCATCGAACGGCGGTTTACGGTTGGCCCCGAGTTCGCTGGCATGCGGCTCGACCATTTCATCAAGACCCAAATTCCGCGGTTGTCACGCACCAAAATTCAAGAAGTCATCACCCAAACGCTACAACGCGATGCGGCCACAACGGTGCACACCGCGCCGCGGGGCGCGTTACGCGCCAATACCAGAGTAGCCGTCGGCGAAGCGTTCACCTTGCGCCGCGCCGCACGGGCTGAGCCACCATGTCCACGCAATATCACGGTGGTCTACGCCGACGACGATGTGCTGGTCATTGATAAGCCCGCCGGCTTGCCAGTGCACTCCACCGCCAAGTTTTACTACAATACCCTGACCCGCATTATGTTGGAAACCATGGGGCCTGGCTTGCAACTGTGTCATCGCCTCGATCGAGAAACCTCCGGTGTGGTGGTGGTGGCCAAACACAAAGCTGCTGCGAGCAGCGTCAAACAAGCGTTTGCCAAAAAGACCGTGCACAAAACCTACGTCGCGCTCGTGGTTGGACATCCGTCGTGGCCGCTGGTTGGCGAAGGCGAATTTGCCGTCGAGGCGCCGCTGCACGTGGCACAACGTGGTGACCCAACCCAACTGGTCGGCGTGCGGATGATGACCGAAGGCCCAGGCCTGCCCTCAAAAACCATGTTTGCCGTGATGGGCCGCTCGGCGCACTACAGCTTGATCCGTTGTCGCCCGATTACCGGCCGCCAACATCAGATTCGCGCGCACCTTGCGTACGCTGGCTTCCCGATCGTAGGCGACAAGATCTATGCCCATGGGGATCAAGCATTCATCGACTTTTGCGACCAAGGCTGGACACCCGAACGCGCCGCCGAATTTGTATTGTGGCGCCATGCACTGCATGCAGCCGAGGTTGACTTCCCGCATCCCGACGGAACGCGACGCGTTGTCGCAGCCCCGCTGCCCGCCGATATGGCCGACTTATTCGCACGCGATTCGTAACGTGCTACATAGCCAGCGTGGCCAAAGACCGCGCAAGCCCGTTTTCCTTGCGGCACAGCAGATACTTCCTGCCCGTGACCGGCGGCATGATTTTCATCGGCAGCATCAACATTGCGATCGGTTATTTCATGGCGCCAAAAGAAAAGTTGCCATCGGAAAACCAACGCATTGAGCTGGTGATTCCGAAATCAGAATTTAAGTGGGATGCAGCTGGCACCAACGCCTACGATGCAGCACCGCTTGATGCTCCACTTGTCGATGCCGTGCCTTTGCTGCCAGCCAGCGGCAGTGGCAGCGCCGGTAGCAACGCACCACGCTAACCGTGCGCGCTCGCGCAACGGCGTTACCACGTCAGCAAAATTTTGCCGACATTGCGATTGGCTTCCATCGCTTGATGCGCGCTAGCACACTGCGCCATCGGCAACCGCACGTCGACAACAGGGTGCAACAAGCCGCGTTCAAACATCGGTACCAGGCGCGCACTGCC
>JAKQOD010000046.1 GCA_029565465.1 Deltaproteobacteria bacterium | reverse complement strand
GGCTGAAATCGGTGTCTTTGGCACATGGTTTCGCGGCATCTTCGGCACCGATCGTCACAACTGGCTTGCGCATGATCCGTCGGAACTGGCCAAAACGCTGGTGCCGTCGACGCCGACCAGCCTCGCGCTCTACCTCGATTGTGGCACCGAAGATGAATTCGCATTGCACAATGGCGCGCGCTACCTGCACGACATTCTTTCCGAGCGAAGCATTGCGCATGAATTCTACGTTGGGCCTGGCGCACACAACTTTGCATTTTGGAAAGCCCGGCTACCATTTAGCCTGGACTTTTTTGCCAAGCAGTTCGCGAACCCGGGTGTTGCACACTCTGGCCTACATCACGCGGGATCCTCGCCGTAGCGTTGGCGCAAGCCCTAGCGCGCCACAGCATTCTCACGTTACAGTAGCGCTGATGAGTTTGGCACGCATGCGCATCCGCGCCGTGTTCGGCGTAGCGTTGTGGCTCGGACAGGCGACGGTTGCCTCAGCGCAGCCCACGACGTCCGATGCCAAACGCGCCGACAAGCTGTTTACCGAAGGCCAACGCTTGCTCAAAGAAAAATCATACGCTGATGCATGTGCAGCGTTTGAGCAAAGCCAAGAACTCGATCCTGCTATCGGCACCCAGCTCAATATTGGCCTTTGTTATGAAGAGTGGGGGCACATCACCGCAGCGTATAAAGCTTTCGTCGAAGCAGCGCGCATTGCCAATGCCGCGAACGACGACCGCGGCCCCAAAGCGGCCAAACGCGCGGCTGATCTCAAAGCCAAAGTAGCCACGCTAACGCTCACCCTTAACGACGATGCCAACGGCCAAGCCGTGATTTCGCTCGACGGCAAAACCCTAAAATTGCGCGCGTTGTCGAACATCATGCTTGACCCGGGCGCGCATACGTTGGTGCTCAAAGCGCCAGGTGCGGAGCCGTCGACCAAAAAGTTCTCGCTGCGTGCGGGTCAGCATGAAGAATTTTTCCTCGATGTTCCCACGGCCGAGAACCCCACGGAGCCGGCTGCACCTGCACCTAGCCACACTCGTGCGATTGTCGGCTGGACGCTCACCGGCCTCGGTGTGGCGGCGCTCGGTGGCGCCGGCTATTATTCATTTGATGCGCGGCAAGATTATCGCGCGGCGTTCAAAGACAATTGCGACGCGCTGACCAATGTCTGTAACGCCATTGGATTTCAAGGCACTAGCGAAGCTCGCCGGCACGCCAATATTTCGTCGTTTGTCGCTGGCGGTGGCCTTGCGATTGCAGTTACCGGCGTCGTGGTGTTGTTGACCGGCAAAAAAAGCAAAGCACGAACCGACGGTACGGCGTGGTACCTGGCCCCCACGTTTGGTGCCAACAGAGGCGGCCTCGCCTTGCGTGGACGGTTTTAAGTGCGAGCATCTAGGTTGTTTATGGCGCTAGCCCTCGGCGGTGGCCTCAGTGCTACAGGCTGTGCGCAGATTTGGGGCCTCGATAAAACCACGCAGGCCGAGGCCGTCGACGCACCCGATGCGCCGGGCGTTTGTGCGTTGCCATTGCAGTGCGCCAACGATGGCACCGAAGTGTGTGGCCAGTTGTTTGGTGTTGGCACCGCGCAGGCCGCCGTGGCGTTGCCAACTGGCGTCGTTTGTACTGGGTTAACCGAAGGCCCTTGCGGGTTGACCCTTGAGATGTTCACCAAGACAGCGTTCTTGGCAGCTGACCCCATGGCAATGCCAACGCCAGTAACCGTCGACGATTGCGGACGCTTCAAAGCCAAAGGCTTGCCTGCCGACGCCCAGCCTGACCTCGTGCTGCGTGTTTCGGGCACTAACATGTCGCCCACTGCAACGTTGATTTTGAATCGCACCGCGGTGCCCAAGCCCGTGCGCGCGCCCATCGTGCCAAATGAATCATCAGTAGCTTGGAGCAGCGCGGCTGGTGTGCCGCCGGGGACAACCGCTGCGTATTTGGTGCAATTCCCGACCAACGGTACCGATCGCAGTGGTTGGAACGTCCAGATCAACAGCACCGTCCCGATGCAGCAGCCCGCTGCGCCCTTTGCTTTTTATTTTGCTGGCGATGCCCCGTTTGCGACGTTGATGCCAACACAGACACAAACCGGCCCAAGTGGGACTGCCATCGCAGTACCTGCGGCCGGACCAATGGCCTTTACGCTCGGTGGTGTTGGCGCCAATGGTACGCCGATTTGTGCCGGGGCCGCTGATCTCCTGCTTGTGCCAACGACCCTGGTATTCCTCGATCTGACCGGTTGCTGAACGATATTCGGAACTTTGCTAGAGCCCGAGGCTTTCGTCAGCTACAATTACGCTGTGGCACTGTACCCACCCATCGGCACGGTTCTCCTCGGCAAGTATCGAGTTGATTCGCTGATCGGCCGCGGTGGCATGGGCGCGGTGGTCAAAGCCTGGCAAATGGATCTCGATCGGCCCGTTGCGATCAAGATCTTGATGCAAGAGATGATGGAGCGCGAAGAGTTGGTGCAACGCTTTTTGCGCGAAGCCAAAGCTGCCGTAAAGCTGCAAGGGCCGCACGTTGCACGCGTGCTTGATGTTGGCCGCTTGCCCGATACCACGCCGATCATCGTGATGGAGTATCTCGAAGGCGCGGACCTTGGTGCGATCGTCAAGCATCATGGCGCGCAAGACCCACGAATTGCCGTCGATCTCTTGCTGCAAGCCTGCGAAGGTTTGGCCGAAGCGCACTCGGTAGGCATCGTGCATCGTGACGTAAAGTCGTCGAATTTTTTCATTTCGCAAAAGCCGAACCAGCCAGCCGTGCTCAAAGTGCTCGACTTTGGCATTGCGACAGCGCCGCAAGGCACCAGCGAATTAACCACCACCCAATCCGTGATGGGCACGCCGTCGTACATGGCGCCTGAGCAAATGCGCTCGTCGAAGGATGTTGATGCGCGCAGCGATATTTGGTCGCTCGGTGTGGTGTTGTACGAGCTGCTCGAAGGCTTGCGGCCATTTCGCTCCGATGTGTATTCCGAGCTCTGTTTAAAAGTCGGCATGGATCCGCCGATTCCAATGATTAGGCCCGGCGTGCCGGCCGAACTGCAAATGGTCGTGATGAAGTGCCTCGAAAAAGGCCTGGTGCAGCGTTATCAAAGCGTCGCAGACCTCGCGTGGGATTTGGTGCCGTTTGCAAGTGACCCGGGCTTGTCGCGCGGTAGTGCCGAGCGGTGCAGTCGCATGCTGGGCGTTGCACCGT
>JAKQOD010000023.1 GCA_029565465.1 Deltaproteobacteria bacterium | reverse complement strand
CAATAGTGCGGCCAAAAGTGCGGCGCCCGCAGCGCCTGCGCCGGTCCCCGCTGCAGAAACTTCCGCGGAAGTGTCGCGTCGAGCGCGTGCCATGGCGGCGCAACGAGCCGATGCTGTTATGGCCATTGCCAATGAGCGTGCACGTGGCGACCGGCCCAATCGCACGCCAATCGAAGTCCTCGTCACGGTACCAGTGGCAGGGTTGCACACTTCCGCGGAAGCGTCCGCGCCCGGCGCGCCAACTGATATCGCAATGACCGCCGACGGCGAAGCATTGGCACCGGCGACCATCCAGCGATTGTGCTGCGATGCCGGCGTTGTCGTCGCTGCGGTTGATCAACATGGGGAACCATTGTCCGTTGGTCGCAAGACCCGCACCATCTCTGCCGCTATCAAACGCGCGCTGCTGCTCCGCGATGCCACTTGTCGCTTTCCTGGCTGCACCAATCGGCATTTTGTCGATGGTCACCATGTAGAGCACTGGGCTAATGGTGGGGAAACCTCACTGTCCAATTTGATGTTGTTATGTAGCGCACACCATCGGCTATTGCACGAAGGCGGCTTCAGCGTCGTTGCCGATGCCACCGACGGTTGGCACTTCTTCGACCAACGCAACCGGCGCGTTCTGCCGCAACCAGCACGGATACCATTTGTCCCGCGTGAACCCGCGCGCGACGTTGGTCTTGCCACAATGCGCGCCGACAACGCTGCGCTTGCAATCACTGCCGAAACCAACGAGCCAATGTGGACCGGCGAACCGATCGACTATGGAACGTGTATCGACTATTTGGTTTGAGGGGAGCGGGCGGCCGGACGTCAGCGCACGTTACAGAGCCTGTCGCGGCTGACGAAGTGAATCGTATTGAGCGCGCCGCCAATGACCCGGGTTGCGAATCGCCGGGCGGCGCAGCGGACTTGTTGTCCCGCAGCGCGCTCGCGGCTGCGCTGCCAACCGCAGAGCGCTTGTTCGAAGCGCCAACTCGCTCCCTCGGGAGCTTCTGGGCAGGTGATCGCTCGCAGATCTTTCTCGTTATCCTGTTGGCGACACGAATCTCAAACTACAGGTGCCAACCTACCGCCCACGCTTTTCCCATTTCGCTTTCGCTTTGCGCGCTTCTTCTTCGCGATTCTTCGGTGGCGCTTGGGCAACCAAGTGCTCGAGTAAGTGCGACGTGGTTGCAGCAATCTGCTCGATCGCAGCGTCGAAGATCGCTTGGTTGGCTTTCGACGGCCGAACCGAGCCGCTCACTTTGCGCACGAATTGCAGCGCTGCAGCGCGCACTTCGTCTTCGGTCGCAGGCGGTTCAAAGTTGTGGAGCTGGCGAATGTTGCGGCACATGGCCAAAGCCTAGCGCATGTTGGGCGTTACTTGATAATCACAAACGTCTGATGATTGATCGAAACCAAGCGGCCGTCGTGGCCCCACAAGCGGCGAGTCTCGGTGGCGTAGCCGTCGCTGGAAACTTCGGACTCGGCGCTGTGCAGCAGCGGTAGCGCAGGGTCGAGGCCGTCGAGATTGTTGATGACATTGAGGCCAAACGTGAGCGTCGACATTGGTCGCGGCGCTTTGATAACCGACAACGCACACGGCCACCACACATCGGCGAGCGCGGTGATGTACGCAGCGCTGCGCAGTTCGCCGGGCCGATGCGCGCGCACATAGCCTAGTGCCACGGGCGCAGCTCCAGCGAATGGCATGCCTTGCACGACGCGAAATTCAAAATGCTGCCCGAACGCTGGGCCCATCGGCGGTTTCACTGGCGCAACATGTACGGTTTCCCACGCAGGTGCCTCGGGCATCGTCACGGTTTGCCACGTCGGCATGTTGGGCCGCGCGCTTGCGGTTACGACCACAACATGGGCACGCACTTCTTCGCTGCCGTCAGGCAACAACTGGCGCAGTTCGGCTCGTACCGTTGAAACTGCACCGCCGCGGCGCAACGGCTCGATCACGATTCGCGCTGGCCCTGGCATCACTGGCGCAGGAATCTCGGCAGCGAGCGACCTCACGATGCGTTGTGGATCTGGTTCGGCCAGCTCAACGGCGCGCACCAACATACCCAACACCAACCCGCCGTATGCGCCTTTGCCTTGCTCCCAGCCAGTGGGAATCTCAACGGTGAACGACGTGGCGTCCGTTTGGATTGGCGTGAGCGCTGCCGACAGGTTCAAATCAGTCATTGTGCCGGCGTTTAGCACCACGGCGATCGCGAGGCAAACCAACGCGCCAAAGCTCAGTCGTGCAACACGTTTGCGACGGAAGCTCGTTGCGCAAACGCAGTGGCCGGCTACCGCAGTAGCCAGGAGATCTTTTGGCAAAGGATCTTAGCTAGATAGCGCTGCGATCATTGGAACGAACTTTGTATATGGCCACGGTATGAAAAGCGTTTTGTCATTGGCATTGGTTTCCTTGGGGCTTGGCGCCGGTTTTGTAGCGGGTTGCGGCGATGCCGGGCCCAAAGGCGACGAAGAATACCCACTGGGCGAAGCCGAGTTGGATGACAAAGCCGACTCATTGCGCTCGCCGACCAACCATGGCGTGATTCCCTTTGGCGATGAACAAAGCGCCTCGATTTCAGGGGCCAAAGGCTTTCACGCGTGGACGTTTACCTTGCATGGCGACGCCGATGTACAGCTGTTCACCAGCAGCGCAGGCAGCGGCAATGTCGACACCGTGCTGTATCTCTACAAGAAAAAATCAGCGACCAGCTGGGGTTCGTACATTGCACGCAATGACGACGACGGGGCGTCGGTATTTTCGATGCTCGACAAACATTTGACGGCTGGCGAATACCGCGCCATCGTCAAAGGCCACTCGGCTGCCACACGTGGCAAGTTTGGGTTAGAAGTGGATTGCTCTGGTGCCGGCTGCACGGCTGCGCCACCAACGTGTTTATTCGGCGACCAGTTCAATCAGCTCGACAGCATTGCAGGGTTGACGGTTAGCAGCCGCAGCGTCGTGCGTGCGCCAAGCGATTTGTCGCCGCTGGATCAACAGCGCGCGATCTTGGCAGTGCAACAATCGGCGCACACCGATGTGATGACGATCGAACAAGCCTTCGACGCGGTGGATCAAGGCGAAATCAATGTTGTGCGCTTGTACGAACCAGCCGCTGCACGCACCTACACTGCATTTGAATACGGTGCTGGCGACAATTCGTATGGCGCGATTTTCTACTGGAACACCACGCAGATGGTGACCAAGATCCACGATGGCGACTACGAAGCATGCAACGTGCACGCGCAAACGTGTTTGCTTGGCTCGAACTACTATGATTTCCGCACCAATCCAGCGTTCACCAAAAGCAACGCACGGGTTGTGACGGCAGCGTCGCAATTGACCGGTACCGCAGCGCAACAAGCTCTGGCTGCCATCCAAGTTGCGTATACCGACGCGACCACATTGGCGAACGGCTTGACGTTGATCGATTCGAGCCGACTCAACGTTGCGACCTACACCCACCAAAACGGCACGGTGGTAAACGCCTATGAATATGGTGCAGGGGACAACTCGTATGGTGCGTTGTTCGTCGGCAACACGTTGACTAAGGCTGCAGAAATCAACGACTTGGATTTCTACGGCTGCAGCTTGCTACAGTAGGTCCTTGCTTGCTGGCCTTGCGCCACGCTACAAGCGGCACGTGACCAGCACGTATCGCATGCCCGCGGAATGGGCACCTCACGACGCGGTGTGGACCGCATGGCCTTATCTAGTGGAGCAGTGGAGCGAAGGGCTCGATGCACCACGCCGAGCACTAATGCAAATGTGCGCCGGCATCGTCGACCTCGACGCCAGCGGCAAGCCGCGCGGTGAGCGGGTCGAGTTGCTAGTTAAAGATGCTGCAGCAGAAACGGCTGCACGCGCATTGCTTGGCGCTGCCGCGGTTGGCGTTCGGTTTCATCAGACAACGTACGGCGACATCTGGTTGCGTGATACCGGCCCCTTATTCGTGACGCGCGCCGGCGCAGCGCCTGAAGTTTCCGCATCGCGCTTCCGCTTCGACGGCTGGGGCGGCAAATACTTGATGGATGGCGATACCGGCGTGTCGCAATTTGTGTTGGGCGTAACCGGCCATCGTGGTGCAGCGTTCGATTTTGTGCTCGAAGGCGGCGCAGTTGAAGTCGACGGTACCGGCACCATCATGACGACAAAGCAATGCTTGCTTGGTGGCGCTCGCAATCCTGGTTTGGACCAAGCCGCGCTCGAAGCACGGCTGTGCTGGGCGCTCGGTGGCAATCAGGTGATCTGGCTCGATCAAGGCTTGATCAACGACCACACCGACGGTCACATCGACACCATTGCGCGTTTCGTTGCACCCGGTGTGGTGGCTTGCATGGAGCCGAAGAACGACGATCCTAACCGTGACGCGATGAATTCGATCATCGCTGATTTGCGCCGCGCCAAAGATGCAAATGGCCGCTCGATTGAAGTCGTTACAGTGCCGTCGCCAGGCGCAGTGCTCGACGCTAGTGGCGAGTTGACGCCGTCGAGCTACATGAACTTCTACATTGCGAATACCACCGTGGTGGTGCCGGTGTACGGCATGCCGGCCGACGACGCGGCGCTGCAAGCGATTGGCAAGATGTTCCCAGGGCGCCGCGTGGTTGCCGCCGACGGCAAAGCGGTGGTGATCGGTGGCGGCGCATTTCACTGTGCTACGCAGCAACAACCATCGCTGCCAGGAGCACGCTAATGGCCATCGTCAAGGTAGCTGCGCTGCAGACCGCATTTTCGGACGACGTTGCAACCAATGTCGCACGCGTTACCGAGATGGTGCGCGAAGCCGCCGGGCAGGGCGCTAATGTCATTTTGCCGTCGGAACTGTTCGAAGGGCATTACTTCTGCACGCAGCAACGTGAAGAAGATTTTCTGCGTGCTCGCGAAGTAGCAGGCAACCCGACGCTGGCGCATTTCAGCCAATTGGCCGCCGAGCTAGGCGTGGTGATTCCGGTTTCGTTTTTTGAAAAAGCCGGGCCGGAATATTACAACTCAATCGCGATCATCGACGCTGATGGCAAGAACCTCGGCGTGTATCGCAAAAGCCATATTCCCGACGGCCCGGGCTATCAAGAAAAGTTTTTCTTTAAGCCTGGCAACACCGGGTTTCGCGCATTTGCGACGCGGTTCGGTTCGATCGGCGTGGCGATTTGCTGGGACCAATGGTTCCCGGAATGCGCACGCGCCATGGCGCTCGCCGGCGCCGACATTTTATTCTACCCAACCGCGATTGGCTCGGAACCTGAAGAGCCTGAGTTCGACAGCAAAGATTCTTGGCAGCGCGTGATGGTTGGCCATGCGGTTGCAAACGCGGTTGCTGTCGTTGCTGCGAATCGCGTCGGCAGCGAAGGCACGGGCGCAGCGAAGATTGATTTTTTTGGCAGCTCGTTTGTGTGCAACGCACGCGGCGATAAAGTGGCCGAACTTGGCCGCAGTGAAACTGGCATTGCAGCGGCCGAAATCGATTTGGCACAACTAGCGCGGCAACGCGCGTCGATGGGTTTTTTCCGCGACCGTCGGCCCGAGTTGTATCGTAAGCTGACCGAGTAACATGCAGCAGCGAACCGTGATCATCGCAGCGTTGGCCGCTACGGTTGCAGTGGGCGGCACAATCGTGGTGTTGCGTGGTCGTTCGAGTAACAGCAACGCCTCGGCTGGCCCCGCTGCGAACGTGCCTGTGGTACCTGGGCCGAAACCACGCGGCGCTGTGTTTGCACCATCGGCACCGGAGCTTGCCAAAGGCAATCCTGACGAGCCTACCGGCATGCCGACCTTGCCTAGCGAGATCGCTGCGCCCGTTGCACCGCTGTTCGAAACCGAAGCGCGTGACGACCAATGGGCGCCAACCGCCGAGCGCGAATTGCAAAAACGCTTGGCCAGCGTGAAGTTTGACCACGTCAATATCGACAGCGCAGCCTGCAAAACCACCACTTGTCAGTTGGTAGTCTCGGCCAATGACGCGAAATCATTAGGACAAATGATAGGGTTTTTGGAAAGCCCCAAAGGCGCATACGGCTGGGCCGACCACTTGTTGTTAGGCGGGCCCCAAACTGTCGGTGGCCGAACCAGCATGACCGTTACGCTGCTTTTTGACCCTTAGTGTCGCGCGACATCGGTATGTGATTCGGGCGTATTAACGATACTTTACCCCGGCGTCGTTTCCATATTACTGTGCACACATGGGGAAACTGACGTTGCAGCGATGCGCTGTAATTGCATCGCTATTGTTTGTGGTTTTGGGCACGCAGGTTGCGCACGCGCAGCCCGTTAAAAACCGGATCAGCGTGTTGGTTGACTCATCTGGGTCGATGTTGTTGACGCCGGAAATCGTCACCACCACCAAGACCTGCACAACCACCGGGTCGTGGAATCCGTGCAATGGCAACAGCACCAATCCTTCGGTTGCACAGGAGACCTGCAACCCGTGTGTGATCGACACCATCAACTTTCGCCCCACCTGTGCAACCACGTGGAACGCGACCTGTGCCAATGACTATGCCGGGTGCTTGCGTGCCGTTACCGGCCAACAAACCTGCAGCAATGCGATGACGGTGACCGAAGGTGTGCCTACGCGTGGCGATGGGTCGACCGACATTACTGGTTGCGACCTCAATGGTGATGGTATCGCGAACGACAGCCGCATGTTTCAAGCCAAAGAAGCCTTGAAGAATGTGATCGCAACGTTTGGCGAAGTCGAATTTTCATTGTGGCGCTACAAACAGGTCACCGGCGGCCAGACTTGTACAACCGATGCAAACTGTCCAACCACACCGGCAGGTTCGGCAATTTTGCGCTGCCGAGATCACGACGCGAACACATCAACTGCCAACATTTGTGTCTTTGATGCTGACTTGCTCGACGGCCCAACCTCGGCCGGTTTCGAGGGCCAATGCGCGATGTTCACGCATACCGGTTCGCCGGCGTCGTTCAGTTGCAACGCGTGTGATTTTGCGTCGACGTACAACCGCGCTACTTGCCAGATGTTTGACTTGGATCGCGTGCGAACCGGCGGAGTCTCGCCGCTCAACGGCACCAGCGCTGTTAGCTGTCTGCCGTCGGCGAATCCACAGCACCGCTTCATGCGCTATCACGGTGCGACGATCACCAACAATGCTTGTGACCCCAATGGCGGCGAGCGGTTGGTCAATTTTCCAGCTAGCGGCTTTGACGACAACTATACTCAAATCCGCGCCTGGATCGACCACGATCAAAACCCGTTTACAACGGCTGATGAGTTGCGTCCGCAAGGCGGCACACCAATCGCCGCTTCGCTTCGCGATATGAAAGCGTCGATCATGGCATCGTTGGTGGCCGATCCGAAGACGCCTTGCCGGAAGTATCAAGTGGTGTTCCTTACCGACGGCGGCGAGAGCTGCGAAAACGTGGCAGCCGCGGTTGCTGCAGCGCAAGAATTTCGCAACTTGTCATTCACCAACCCTAATGGGGTTAACGTAACCGGCTTTGATGTAGACGTGTACGTGATCGGTTTTGCGATTTGCCCAGGTGGTGGTACCAACTGCCAAACGGCGACGGACTTGAATTCAATCGCCGCTGCTGGTGGCACGGGTACGGCGTTCTTCGCCAATAACCAGCTGCAACTGCAAGCCACGCTTGCGCAGATCGTGGCGTCATCGGTGACCAGCGAAAAGTGCAACGGCGCTGACGATGACTGTGACACCTTGGTCGACGAAGGTTTCTCGGGGTTGGGCGCAGCGTGCAGCGCGGGTGTTGGGACTTGCTTGAACAACGGCGTGGTGGCGTGTACGCCAGATCAACTTGGCGTTGCGTGCAACGCGACGCCAGGCTCACCAGGCACCGAGCAATGCAATCAACTCGACGACAACTGCAACGGTTTGATCGATGATGGCATCAACTGCCAAGGCTGCGTGCCAAGCTGTGCCAACAATGACCACTGTGATATCTGCAATGGCCGCGACGAAGACTGCGATGGCCAGTTTGACGAAGATTTTACCGCCAGCAGCTGCGGCGTGAATATCGGAGCGTGCCGTGCAGGCACGACCAGCTGCAGCAACGGTGCGCTGTCGTGCAACGGCAGCCAAGGGCCTGTGCCGGAGATTTGCAACGGTATCGATGATGACTGCGACACGATCGTCGACGGTATGGCAACCGGCTGTTACCCAGATGCAACGGCGGGCTGCAATCCTTCAACCGGTGTGTGCACCGGCGTGTGCCGGATGGGCATCGCCATCTGCAACAACTTCCCGAACCCGTTGGTGTGCTCCGGAGCGATTACGCCGACCACCGAAGTTGCATGCAATACCCTCGACGACGACTGTGACGGCAATGTTGATGAAGGCAGCGGGACCGAACAATGCAACGGTTTAGATGATGACTGCGATGGCCGCATCGACGAAGGCGTGGCGGTTACCGATCCGGATGTCGGCGTGGCGTGTGGTACGCCACCGTTCATTGGTGAATGTCATCCGGGTGCCATTGCTTGCATCTTGGGCGCGGAAGTCTGCGTTGGCGAAGCGAATCCAAGCAACGAAGTCTGCGATAACAAAGACAACAACTGCGATGGCACAACCGATAACAACGTGGCCGGCTTTGGCGGCGCGTGCGGCAGCTCGATTGGTGAATGCAACCCCGGCGTGCTGACTTGCGTGGCTGGTGCAGCCCAATGCGTCGGTGCCGTTGGCCCAGCTGCCGAGGTTTGTGACAATAAAGACAACAACTGCAACGGGGCCACCGACGAAACCGACCCGCAGCTGGGCGATTCTTGCAATACGTTGCCCGACGGCACCGTGGTTGCGTCGGACACTGGTGAATGTCGGTTTGGCGTGCTGACGTGTACCGGTGGCGTGCTGCGCTGCACCGGCACGGTTGGCCCGGTAGCTGAACGTTGCAACGTGCTCGACGACGATTGCGACACCAGCACCGACGAAGATTTTCCAACCCTCGGCACTGCTTGCAACAATGGGCAAAATGGCGTGTGCGCGCAAAACGGCACCGTGGTGTGTAACCCAAGTGGCTTGGGCGTGACTTGTACTGCAGCGCCAGGCGTGCCCGGCACGGAAACTTGCAACGCAATCGACGACGACTGCGATGGCAGCACCGACGAAGGGCCGCTGCCGTTGGTGGGGACCGAATGCGCGTCGGGCGTTGGCACGTGTGCACCGGGCTTGTGGGAATGCCGTATCGGCATGCTGGTGTGCGGTGCGCCAGGCAACGCGAATCCTGAAGTATGCAACGGCGCCGACGACGATTGTGACGGTTCGACCGATGAAGCTCCGGTACCTGGCACGGGTGAACAATGCACCGCACCGGGCTTTAGCCAATATGGCGACATCGGCGCGTGTGAATTTGGCCAAACCGTTTGCACCAACGGCGGCATCCAATGCGACAACTACATCGGGCCGTCGCCCGAAGTTTGCGATGGCATCGACAACGACTGCGATGGGGTGATTGACAATCAAGCGACGTGCCCGGCCGGCAACGTTTGTTACAACGGCGCCTGCGCAGCCGAGTGCGGCCCTGGCGAATTCCCATGTGGTGCGGGGTTAATCTGCAAGCAACTTGGCAATCCGCCCGTCGGCTATTGCGTGAACGACATCTGCTTGAACGTGGATTGTCCAACCGGCTTTGCATGCGACCCGAACAACGGTCAATGCAAAGACTTATGTGCCGACGTTACCTGCCGCTCGGGTGAAGAATGCCGCAGTGGCTTCTGTTTGGATTGTTTTGATTTGCCAGGCAAGTGCGCCGCCGGCGAGCTTTGTGTCGCAAACTCGGACAACGTTGGCCAATGCGTCGACAACGCGTGCGATCCAAACCCATGTCCGGCCGGTGCAACGTGCAACAACGGCGCGTGTTCGACGTCGTGCGCCGAAGGCTGCAAGCCTAACGAGGCCTGCGTCAATGGTGCTTGCACCGAGGACCTCTGCAATGGCGTGCGATGTGGCAAACAAGTGTGCGACCCAAGCGATGGCAAATGCGTCGACACCATGTGCACCGACGTGCGTTGCAATCCAGGTGAAGTGTGCGTGCCGACCTCGGGCGCTTGCGAGCCGGACCCGTGCGCACAAACGGTTTGCCCAGGCGGCTTGACCTGCCGCACAGACGGTGATGGCCGCGCGGTGTGCGAGGCGCCAAACGCTGGCGGCGATCGCGTGACGGCAGCGGGTGGTGGTTGCAGCGTCGGCAGCTCGGGCGGCTCGAACGGCATGTGGCTGCTTGCGGTCGTTGTCGGTTTGGTGGCTGTTCGCCGCCGCCGGGTGGCGCTTGTACACGGGACCTTCCCGTCGCTTCTGCCGACGCACCGCGCGTTACTCACGCGGTTGTTTCTTGGCGCCGCTGCGCTGGTGGTGGTGACGGGTTGTCGTTTGAATCCGTACGACCTCGGCAGCGAAAAGGACGATGCTGGCAACGGCTCGAATTCAAGCGACGCCAACATGATGGGTGGCGATGGCAACAACATGAACATCGATGCGCCCATGCGCGACGCTGCGTGTTTGCCGCAACCGGAGAAGTGCAACAACCTCGACGACGATTGTGACGGCATGGTCGACGACGGTTTTAATACTCAAGCCGATCCCAATAACTGTGGCCAGTGCGGCACTCGGTGCACGTACAGCAATGCCGTTGGCACCTGTAATGCTGGCACTTGCGCACGCGGCGACTGTTTGCCGGGTTATCACGACAACGACGCCAACCCAGCGGATTGTGAGTACTTTTGCATCGCTACCAACGCTGGGGTTGAGCGCTGCGATGATCGCGACAACAATTGTGATGGCATCGCCGACGAAGGCTTCGATAAGCAGACCGACGCTGCCAACTGTGGTCGATGCGGTAATGTTTGCAGCTTGTTGCATGCAACCGCAGCGTGTGCGGCTGGCGCCTGCGTAATCGCGCAGTGCGACGCTGGGTTTGTTGATGTGGATCCTGGCGTGCCGGGTTGTGAATATCAATGCACACCAAGCAATGGTGGCGTGGAGTTGTGCGACGGCATCGACAATGACTGCGATGGCGCCGTCGACGATGGCAATCCGGGCGGCGGCGCAAGCTGCGGCACCGATACTGGCGTGTGCACCGCTGGCACCACCGTGTGTTCGTTTGGCGTCTTGTTCTGTGTTGGCGCGCAACAAGGCGGCCAAGAAGTTTGTGACAACCTCGACAATAACTGCGATGGCACGGTCGACGATGGCTTCAACAAACAAACAGATCCACAGCACTGCGGCAGCTGCAATCCATGCGACGTGCCGAATGCAGTGGCGGCCTGTAACGCAGGGGCGTGTGGTGTTGGCAGCTGTCGGTTTGGCTTTTTCGATATCAACAACAACCCGGCCGACGGCTGTGAATACTCATGCATCAATACTGGCGTGGAACGTTGTGACGATACCGACAACAACTGTAACGGCCAAATCGACGAAGGCATCAACAAGATGACCGATCCGGTTAACTGTGGCAGTTGCGGCAATGCGTGCACATTTGCCAATGCCGCAGCGCTGTGCACCGCAGGCACGTGTCAACGGGGTGCATGCAACACCAACTTTTTTGATCTCAACGGGGATCCAGCCGACGGCTGCGAATACGGTTGTGTGAAGACCAACGGCGGCGTCGAAAAATGCGATGGCCTCGATAACAATTGCGATGGCACAATCGACAACGGCAATCCCGGCGGTGGCGTTGCGTGCGGCAGCGATACCGGCGAATGCTCCGCGGGTGTGACCCAATGTGTGGCAGGCGCGATTACCTGCACTAATGCTACTGGGCCGGCCGCTGAAGTCTGTGACAACCTGGATAATGACTGCAACGGCAGCGTCGACAACGGCTTTAACAAGTTGACAGATCCGCAACACTGCGGCGGCTGTTCGCCATGTAACGTTGCGAACGCGATTCCCGGCTGTACCGCCGGGAGCTGCACGATTGTGGCGTGTCTCGCTGGCTTCGTGAATGCCAACGGTAGCGTTGCTGATGGTTGCGAATATGCCTGCACGCCAACCGGCCAAGAAGTCTGCGACGGCCTCGACAACGATTGCGATGGGCTGGTCGATGCCATGGACTCTGGCTTGGTGCGGCCAACGAACTTCTGTCGCACCGCCGGCGAATGCGCCGGCACAACGCCGACCTGTACCGGTAGCAACGGTTGGGATTGTGTGTACAGCGACCCCGACGTCGAACTTGATGGCAACGGCGACTTGGTGCTCGAAGAAACCCGCTGCGACGGCAAAGATAACGACTGCGACGGTGGCCAAGATGAAGTGTACCCACTCAAAGGCACGGCGTGCGATGAAGACGGCACGTTTGGCACCTCGCGCAAGCTTGGCGTGTGCCGTGGCAAGGGCAACTTGGTGTGTAACGTGATGGGTACTGGTTTGGCGTGCAACGTCACCACCGCGGGCGCAGCGCCAGCGGCGGAACTCTGTGACAACCGCGATAACGACTGCGACGGCCACCTCGACGAGCCGTACGATAGTGGCGGCTTCAATGGCGTGCGCGATGCTGTGGTGGGGCCGCTGACGGTCAACGGCAAATCGGTGGTGATGTACAAATACGAAGCGTCGCGGCCGGATGCGACTAATCTCGCAGCTGGCTTCGTCAAGACGCGCGCTTGTTCGACACCGACGAAACTGCCATGGGCTAGCGGCAACCTTGCGGAAGTCCAAGCTGCGTGTGCAGCGGCCGGCATGCGCTTGTGTGGCGTTACGCGCAACGGTGCTGGCCAAGTGACCAGTGACGAATGGGGTCGGTTCTGCGAAGGCGCATCGAACCGCTCGTTCCCATACGGCAACACCTACAGTGCCAATACCTGCAACGGCAGTGACTACGATCCAATCGCCGGTGGTGTCAACGAAGACCTTGCGGTGACCACCGGCAGCTTGAATGCATGCGTGTCACAGGATCTAGCGTTCGACATGGCGGGCAATCTCAAAGAATGGGTCAACGACCCACGCCTCGTCGGTGGCCAAACTGTGTATACGCTGCGCGGTGGTTCGTTTGACAACGGCTCCGACGGCATGACCTGCGATTTCGATCTGACCGTCGTTACCGCGAACTACACGTTCGACAATCTTGGCTTCCGCTGCTGTGCAAACTCGTGTCCTGCGGGCCAAGTGGAATGCAACGGCACCTGTATCGACTTGGCTACCAGCGCAAGCAACTGCGGCGCTTGTGGCAACTCGTGTGGCGGTGGCAGCGCTTGCTCCAACGGCTATTGCTGTCCAACCGGCACCCGCGCATGTGGTGACACCTGTGTTGCGGATCTGACGCCATGTCCGTAGACGGTCAGCGCACCTGTACGCCTGAGGCGGCGGGAACATGAGTGATACTGCGCAGGATGGCCTGGCCGAAGCGGAAATCTTTCTCGATTCCGTGCGTTCGGCCGGTGACCTCGCCATGGTGTACGAGTGGGACGGCCGCACCGGCTATTGTTATTTGTGCCAAGCGGATCCCTTAAAGATCGTTTCGGCTGTCGAAGTTCATCGCGCGATGCCCGACGAAGGCGCGCTCATCATCTCGTGGACCGACGACGAACGCTACGTCGGATTTTGGGAATGCGACGCATTGCTCATCGTCTATGATTGTACAACGCGCGCCTGTTACGGCGGCCGCACGCCAATTTCGGACGATGTGCGAGCAGCGTTTGGCCAACGTGCGCATCTGTTCACAACGAATTAGTCGGTGTCACCCCGAACCCAGGTAGGAGATGAGATCGGCCGCTAGCGACGCGCCCACGCTTCGTAGTACACCTCGGCGCATGGCTGATCCTGTGCTTGTGAATTATCGAACCGACGGTGGCGTTGCGATCATTGAGTTGTGCAACCCGCCAGCGAATGCGTATTCGTACGCGATGTTTCGTCAGCTCGACGACGCGATCTTGGCAGCGCGGATGGACGAATCGGTGCACGTGCTGCTGCTGACGGCGGCAGGCGAAAAGTTCTTCTGTGCCGGCGCTGACATCGCGATGCTGACGAGCGTGACTGCCGAATTTAAGTACTACTTTTGCCTGCACGCGAACGAAACGCTGTTGCGGCTTGAACACACCGCAAAACTGGTAATCGCGGCGATCAATGGCCACTGCGTTGGCGGTGGGCTGGAAGTAGCGATGGCCTGCGACTTGCGCATCGCAAAACAAAGCAAAGCGAAATTCGGCCTGCCCGAAGTTGCGCTGGGCGTATTGCCTGGCACCGGCGGCACCCAGCGGCTGTCGCGCATTGTTGGCCGCAGCAAAGCCATGCAATTGATGCTTGACGGTGAACGGTTTGAAGCTGAACAAGCGTTGCAGCTCGGCTTGGTGCATAAGATATTGCCAGCGGAAGATTTCGCAGCCGCCGCGGTTACGTTTGCCAAGCAATATTGCCCGCCGAACAAAGCTGCTGGCGCGGCAGGCCTGATCAAGCGCGCGGTTGCTACGGGCAGTGATCTACCACTCGAAGCCGGGCTGTCGCTTGAGCGCGAATTGCAGCAACGTTTGTTCACTGGCCAAGATGCGAAGATCGGCCTGGCTGCGTTTGGTGCTGGTCAAGCACCTGTGTTCACTGGCAAATAGCTTGCAATCGCGCCTGCGCGCGTGTGTCATCTACACATGATTCGGGTCCGTGTCCGCGAAGCGTTGCAAGTTGGCATCGATGCTGCCGACGAAGAAGCGGCGCGTGCGAGCTTACACCTCGCTGACCCTGTGCTGCGCCCGTTGCTGCGGCGCAGGTTTGAGCGGGCGATGATGGATGCCACGGTAGCTGCCGTTGATGCTGCGAATGCCAGCGGCGCGGCCGATGCCAATTGGGCCGCTTCGGGCCAGCCCGACGCTGTTGCACATTGCATGAAGGTCGCAAGCTTACGGCTTGCTGGTGCGCGACCGGCCGCTGCGCATGAGCGTGAGCAAATCGCCACGGCCTACGCTGCACTGCCGCGGCTAACCATCAAGCGCGGGTTGCCTTGGATCACCGGCCTGGTAGCGGCGCTCGCGATTGCGATCGTTGGCATCGGTGGCTGGTATGCACAGCGCCCATCGAGCGATGGCGCGCGGCGCCGGCTGCCGCCGCCTGCGATGAGCACGCCGGTGGCTGGTGCATTTGTCAACGGCGGCGTACCTCTCGTCGACGAAGCCTTAGCGTTGGTGCTGCGCGAGCATTTGCCGAAATTGGTCATCGCCACCGATCGGGTCGCTGCGGCGCGGCATGATGAACAAGCGCAGGTGGCGCGCGCTGCCTTGGCGGCCGAGCTGCGTGCCGAGCCGTGGTTTGCGACTCATGGCGATGCAATTAAAACCGCTTGGACCGATGTGCTTGGCGCACTTGACGCGTGGGCGGCTGCGTCTGAACCTGATCAGGCCAACACTCGCGAATTGATCGACGATGTAATCCGTTATGCGCGTGCGCTTTCCGACCAGTTTGCTGCGCTTGGGCTGGGCTACTACGTCGAAGGCGATGGCTTTGGCGGCGGCAACGCCACCCACGCTGTGCTGTACAGTTATCGCGTTGAACAAGTAGTCTTCGTCGATGTTGCGACCCGTGGCCGACGCGTTTTGTCGTTGCGGCGCATCGACAAGCTCAATTTGCAACGTGCGCTGTTAGGCATGGAATCGGCGACGTTGGGTGACCCCATGGTATTGCTCGATCAGATTGACGAGCATGTGGTGACCCAAATGTTGCCGACGTTGGTACCCGATGCGTATTACGACCTTGGCGATGAAGATTGGCAAACCTCCGTCGATGGCGACGGCGCTGTGCGTGGGCCGGCTGGCCAAGCTGTTCGCGCTGAAGTGCTTGCAGCGCTGGGGCCCGACGACGCTGCGGCTGCGCAACAAGTGGCGCGCTTGATCGTCGAGCGGCGGGCGATTTTAGAAACGATCGCCGCAAGCCTGCGCCCACGCGGCATCTCGATGAACTTTCCTGACGAGATTTTCGTTGGCGAAGGCTATCTTGATTCGCTCGACGGCAGCATCAACCACAGCCAAGGCGACCGGCTTACCGAAATCGAAGCTGAGCTGCAGCGCATCGACGCTTTGGCTGTTGCGCAACGGCTGCAACAAGTGCTGGTCGCCACCGTGCGGCGTCACGAAGCGCAGCATGGCGTTGATGGTTCCGAATCGCTGCCATATCCGAAAGTCGTTGAAATCAACGTTGGCCCAGAAGAAATCGGCGACCGTGAGAATTCGCGTGGCACCAGCGTTAACGCCGAACTGTCGGCGTATGTAAGCCAAATCGCCAGCGACCCAACAACGCCCAAGATGGCGTTTTGGAGCTTGGCGCGGCATGCGTTTTCGGCAGTGAATTGGGGCCGGTCGGAATCCTATGTTGCGGTGTTTGTTATCGAAGGACTCGCCGAGCAATTGCATATTCCGTCGAGCGGCCCCGTGATTCATGACGGCGAGATCGACCGGCAGCGGTTGAGCCAGCTCGCACTGGCAGTCTCAGCGACTAACGCTGCCGCCTTGCAGGACGCCGCTGCACAGCTGTGGACAGCGCTGTATCAACGGCCTTTTGCGCCAATTGTTGACCGTAAGCAACCGTAAAAACCGGCTGCTTCCAGCGCGGCCCAGTGCTAGAATAATCGTATGAAAGCGTTTGCTCGCGCAGTCACCACTGGTTTCGCAATGGCGTTGGGCGCTGCCGTCTTTCGCAAAGTTGCCAAGAAACTCGGCTTGGATGACAAGCCCGCCAGTGCGTCGCAACAAGATAACGCTGCCGCTGCCGCAGTTGCACCTGAGTCGCAAACCGACAGCGGCGCTCCGGCGGTTAATTAATGATCGAAACCGACTTAGCGCCAGGGCTATTGCTGGCGATGCCGCAGTTACAAGACCCGCATTTTACTCGTGCGGTCGTGCTGATGGTGGAGCACAACGAAGAAGGCTCGATGGGGTTGATCATCAACCAGCCCAGCGAAGTTACCGCTGTCGAGCTGCTTGAACACTTGCAAATGCCATGGCGTGGCTCGCCGGGCGAAATGGTGTTTGCTGGCGGCCCGGTGCGGCCCAACACTGGTTGGGTGTTGCATCAACCGATGTACGAGCTAGAGCCGCGGCCGCAACGCGGCAGCCATACCATAGAAGTGGCGCCGGGCATTTCACTGACCAACTCGCCCGATCGCTTGCGTACGATTGCTGGTGCACCACCGCGCTGGATGCGCTTGCTGTTAGGCTACGCGGGCTGGGGCCCCGGCCAGCTCGCCGACGAGATGGCGGAAGGCGCGTGGCTGCACGTCGCTGCTAGTCCTGAACTTGTATTTGCAACGCCGCCGGACCTCATGTGGGACGCCGCTGTGCGTTCGCTTGGGATTTCGCCTGATACTGTCGTCGGTAGCCGCGGCGTCAACTGACGTTCGAACTTCCGCATTTTAAATCAATAGGCGCGACGTGCGACGCCGAAACTGGCAAGATGCGCCCAGGCGAGGCCGCGCATGAAAACTCCTGAACATATTGTCGCCGAAGAAAAAGCGATGCTCGATTTCAGCCAAGCGATGAGCTACGGCGACTATCTGCATCTCGATCAGATTCTCAACGCGCAACAACCGTTAAGCCCTGATCACAACGAGATGCTGTTCATCGTGCAGCACCAAACCAGCGAATTGTGGATGAAGCTGATGCTGCACGAGCTGGGCGCCGCCATCAAATGCATCGCTACCGATGAGCTCGACAGTGCGTTCAAAATGTTGGCGCGCGTGGGCAAGATCATGGCGCAGCTGGTGCATGCATGGGACGTACTCGCCACGATGACGCCACCGGAATACAGCGCGATCCGGCCGTTTTTGGCCAACTCGAGCGGCTTTCAAAGCGCGCAATACCGCTGTATCGAATTTTCGCTTGGCAACAAGAACGCCGCGATGCTCAAGCCGCATGCGCATCGGCCAGACTTGTTGGCGCTGGTGCAAGCGGCGTACGATGCGCCGTCGCTGTACGACGAAGCGCTGCGATTGTTAGCGCGGCGCCACATTGGGGTGCCAACCACCCACACCGAGCGTGATTGGACCCAGCCTTACGTTGCCAACAAAGACGTCGAGGCCGCTTGGCTGGTGGTGTATCGCAACCCCAAAGAGTACTGGGACTTGTATCAGCTCGGCGAAAAACTGACCGACCTCGAAGATGCCTTTCGCTTGTGGCGCTTCCGCCACGTCACCACGGTGGAGCGCGTGATTGGGTTTAAGCGCGGCACTGGAGGCACCGGCGGGGTTAGCTACTTGCGCAAGATGCTCGATGTTGTACTGTTTCCTGAGATTTGGACGCTGCGCACGTCATTGTAAGCGCTGCGCTGGCGTCTCCGACGACGAAAGGCCGGTGGTGCGTATAGCGCGCGTGGCAAACGCGACGTACAACGCAGCATGGAAGCTGTCACGTTGTATCAATTTGAATTGTGCCCTTACTGCCACAAAGTAAAGGCCGCACTCGAAGCCAAAGGCATCGCGTTCACCAAAGTGGAAGTGAACCCGATGAACAAAAAGGAACTGCCAGTGCTGCCTCCTGGTGCACCCCGCAAGGTGCCAGTGATTCAAGTTGGTAGCGAAACTGTGTTTGATTCGACCGCGATTGTGGCGTATTTGGAAGCTCATGACACCACCGGTCTAAGGCTGACGCCAACCGATCCAACGTTGCTTGCTAAAAGCCAGCTCGTTGAGAAATGGGTCAACGACGACCTTTCGCATGTATTGCCGACGGTGATCTACGGCACCTGGGGCGAAGCAATCAAAGCAGCCAAGGTCGTCGCCAAGACGTCGAATTTTGGCATGGTGCAAAACGCTATGGTGCGTGCTGGTGGCTCATTGATCATGCATCAAGTTGCGAAGCGGATCGTGAGCAAGCGCGGCGGTGGCGAGCCCGCCGCGATGTTGGCAGCCGAGATGGATAAGTTCGAAGCGTGGCTTGGCGAAGCCGACTTTATTGGCGGCACCGCGCTCTGCGTTGGCGATGTTGCAGCGCATGGCTGCCTGACATGCATTGCTGAGTTTCCCGCGTTCACCGTCATCATGGCCCGGCCACGGGTGGCCGCTTGGTATCAGCGAGTGGCAGCGATTCGAACCCGCAATCGCCATCGGGCTTGAGCCCGCGCCCAACAAGCGCTTGAAAGCGCCACCGTGAAGTGTTGTTCACGTTTGCTATGACATCGGATTCTCGACGAGGAATGAACCGAATGGGCAGGGTGTGAATGCGTTGCCACAGATCGCTTTGATTTCGCTGCGCAACATTGCTGAAAACTGGGAAAAAAAACGTAGTGGGTCGTGAATGCACGCAGTACCGTGCCGTCCACCCCACATGATGAAAACTACCCGACTGTTATCCCTGGTTGCTGGCGTAACTTTGTTGGCTGGCGCGTTCGCCGCGACCGCAGATGCTGGTCGTGGTCGTGGCCGCAGCCAGAGTGAGCGAGGCCGTGACCGTGACCGCGACCGTGACCGTGATCGCGACCGCGACCGTGATCGTGATCGTGATCGTGACCGTGACCGTGACCGTGACCGGGGCTACGGCTACAACCAAACCTACGAGCAAGTCCCAATGCCGCAACCTGGCTACGGCCACGGCGGTTACTACAACGGCGGCTATGCCAACATTAACGAACTGCAGTTGATTTCGCAGATCTGTGACAATGCGTTTGTTGGTCGCGACGACGAAGCGCGTTGTGTGCAAGCCGCAACGCGACTCGGCAGCACCTTAGCCGGTACCATCGTGCCCACCTGCGACAATGCCTTTGTTTCGAGCGCTGCGACGTTGCAATGTATCAACTACGCATTCGGTGCTGAGTATCCAACCATCGTGCAATCGTGCGACAACGCCTTCGTTGGCGAGTCGGCGACTACATCGTGTTTGGCAACCATGGCGCAGACCCAACTATCGTCATCGGTGATTCCGGCGTGCGACAACGCCTTCGTTGGTGAATCATCAACGTTGTCGTGTTTGGCCAGCGTGTACGGTTCGCGATACGAACCCGTGTCGCTGGTGCAATTTTGCGACGCTCAGTATGTTGGCGAAAGCCAAGCGTTGCAGTGCCTCGCCGCGTATCGCTAGAGGGTAGGCTGGTTGGGGTCGGTTCGCCGTTCTGCGGCAGCCGTGCGATTGAGCCCAAAGGTCAGCGATAGGCCGAGCACGGCGCCAACCACGATCGCAGCGAACAGGCCGACGAATGCCCACGCTGCAATGACAAAGCCTGCGATGACCACCACGGCTATTGCCAAGGTGGCGATGATGTTATGTGGCACGCCGTCGGGCGGATGTGGGCCCGCGTTGTGGCGCACTTTCTGCGTGCGTGTGGTGTGCACAACGTTTTTGGCTGGATTGACTTGTCTTGCCATGTGAAACCTCATGGCAATGCAAAGCAAGACTGTGGCCAACCTGGCACGGCGCATGCTGTTGCACCAAGCATGCGAAATCAAATTGTCACTCGATTGCCGTCGTATTCACTCCGTGCCGTGTTGATGTCGAGCGTGTTGTTAGGCGGCGCTGGGGTGCACGCTGCGCCGTTGCAGCGCCACACCGCGCCGATGCATACCGTCGCTGCAACCCCGTCGGCCGCTACGCGCGTCGCCGATGCGGCCCGCTATCAAGCGGTGCAGAAGCGCACACCTGAGGCGGCAAAGTTTGAAGGTGGTAACACCTTGGTGATCTTTGGTTCAACCACGGCGGTGGTGTTGTTCATCATCTTGCTGGTGCTGTTGGTGTAAGGCGCCCATGCAGCGTTTTGTTTTAGCGCTCGTAATCATGGGGCTAGCTGCGACCGGCTGCCTATCCTACACCGGTGGCGCACGGCCAGCGCAGCTTGCTACGCTGGCGCAAGACCCGGCTTGGATGCTTGCGCCGGTTCCGACGGTGCGGCAGCAAAATCGCAACGACTGTGGCATCGCTGCACTCGACATGGTCTTGCAGCGCTGGGGCCAGCACGTACCCCGTGCAACGGTACTTGCCGAAGTTGGCCCGTTGACTGAGCACGGGGTCGCGCTTGGCGCGTTGCGCGACGTTGCGTTGCAGCATGGCTTGGCGGCATTTGTGGTGGTCGCCAATCGCAGCGATCTTGAATATGAACTAACCGCTGGCCGACCTGTGCTGGTTGGCTTGTTACGCCCGCACGGCAGCGCGCGGCAGAGCCACTTCGAAGTTGTGGTTGGGCTGCAGCGCACATCGGGCGCCATCGCCACCGTCGATCCTGGCAGCGGGCCGCAAGTGCGCACGTGGCACGATTTTGCCGATGAGTGGGATGCCGCAGGTCGGCCTGCGTTGGTAGTGCTTGGACCGCCGTAACGTGCGCTAGCGCCGCACGCGCGCAGGATCGTCCGTCATCACACCATCGGCGCCAAGCGCGAACAGGCGCGTGGCTTCGGCGGGATCGTTGATGGTCCAAAAATCGACGCGAATGCCTGCCGCGTGACATTTATCGATGAACCAACGCGACGCCAGCTTGAGCGGTCCCGCACGGAGGGGCACTTGCGCGCAGCTTGCAACGAACGGCAAGCGCTTCCACACCGCGACCGGCATCGCTGCAAACGCGGCGACTTCCGCTTGTGCCATGGCGGTGTCACCACCGAAGCCACGCCGGCGGACTTCGAGCAGCGTGGCAGTTTGAAAGCTCGCCAACGTGACGCGTTCTTCGGCTCGATGTCGATGCAGCAGTTCAAGCACGCGGCCGACCATCGACGGCTTGGCTTGCTTGAGATCGATGTTGAAGCGCATGTCAGGGCAGGCACGCAGCGCTTCTTCGAGGGTCGGAATGCGAATGCCTTGGCCCGCAAACGGGCGGGTGCCATCGGAGGCAACAAAGCCCCAGCCGAGATCAAACCGTTTTGCCGTGGTGATATCGATGTCGCGCCACGCCACATCTACGCCTGCCATGCGACGCGCGGTTGCATCATGCGCGATCACGACGTGGCCATCGCGGGTCATGTGCACGTCGGTTTCGATTGCATCGACGCCAAGCTCGACGGCGCGATGGAACGAAGGCAGCGTGTTTTCAGGCCGTTCAGCAGGCGCACCGCGGTGCGCATACAACATCCGCGGAAACGCCATGGCTACTCAGCGTCTTCGAGCTTGAGCGCCGCTGCTGGCATCGGCGGTGGGCGAGGATCGCTGACTTGGATTACCTCAACCGAGTACTTGATGTCTTTTTCGGCGAGCGGATGCACCAAGCGCACCGTGACATTGTCGCCATCGACTTTTTCGATCTGCAGGTACACGTTCATGCCGTTGGCACCGTGGGCTGCAAAACGTTCGCCGGTTTTCATGGCTTGGTCTTTGGGAAATTCGCTGCGTTTCATCTGTTTGGTTGGATGCATGGCAGGATTGCCAAATGCTTCTTTGGCTTTGAGCACGCCGTCGCGTTTGGCGCCTTTTTCGAGCCCTTCAAGCAACTTTTCGATGCCAACCAGCATCGAGCCGCCACCTTGGATAAATTCTACCGTGCTCTTTTCGAGCGAATCACCGCCAGCTACAGCGAGATCAACTTTGAGTTTGACCTTACGGCCCTTCTCGATTTTCACACCCTCAGGGTAACAAAGTCAGCAGGCAACACGGGGCCGCCGCGGCAAAAAATGCTGTGGTCGGCGTGATCTGTGACGCCGATGTCGCACTGGCGTGAACAAGTGTTGCCGCACCGCGGCGATGGCGGCCGTAACTGCCTGGACTTGCTCAGAGTCAGTTTGTTGCCATCCGGCACGAAAAACGCAATACCGGCTCTTGGTCATGAAGTCACCCACGTCCACTGTCTGGTTGTCCGCCGTATTTGCTGTCCTCACCGGCTGTTATTCGTCGGTTGCGCCGCAGCTGACGGTTTTGGGCGTCCAGCCCAGCGCTAAGCCGCAACAACAGGTGGTTTTCGTCCAAGTGACCAACCAAGTCGGCCGCACGCTGCGATTGCAGCGCTTAGAATATACGTTCGCGGCCTCGGGCTCTGCCAAGGCCTGGCCAGCGCAAGTCGGCGAATTAACGCTTGCTCGTGATGTGCCAGCTGGCTCAACGGTGGTGCTGGAAGTGCCCTTGCGAGACGAAGCCGCTGCCATCGGCCCGGTAACGTTGAGCGGTCACCTGATTACCGAACGTGACCGCATCGAAACTAGCTATCCAATCCACGCTGCGGTGCCAGCGGTTAGGTGATCGAAAGACAAGTTGCGGAATAATCACGCGGAGCTACGACAAAAAGCGTGTCGCAATCAGCCCGTGCAGGCAGCGCCTTCTCTCGTGATCTGCGCTTGCCTCTTGCTGCGCTAGACCGCGACGGGTAGGTTCCCGCCATGTCGACTCAATGGTCAGCTTTGGCTCAAGATGTACTTGGCGGTGCCGTGATTTCGCGCGACCAAGCGCGCGCGATCTTGCACACGCCGGCCGATGAAACGCTGGCGCTACTGGACGCCGCGTACACCTTGCGCAAAGCTCACTGGGGCCGGCGGGTGTCGCTGCATGTCCTTGAAAACGCCAAGGTTGGCGATTGCCCTGAAGATTGCGGCTTTTGTTCCCAATCAAGCAAACACGCTAGCCCATCGGGCGAAGCGCCGATGAAGTCTGTTGATGAATTGGTCGCCGGAGCGCGGCGTGCATTTGCAGCCAAAGCCAAACGCTACTGCATGGTCACCGCGACCCGCGGCCCATCGAGCAAAGACCTCGACACCATCTGCGCAGCCTCGGAAAAAATCAAAGCCGAAATGGACATCGAGCTGTGCGCGTCGCTGGGCATTTTGAACGAAGCCAAAGCTGAACGGCTGGTTAAGTCCGGCGTCGATCGGTTCAATCACAATCTGGAAACCTCGGAACGCTACTACGACCAAATGGTTTCGACCCACACGTGGAAAGACCGCGTCGCCACGGTGCAAATCGCTAAAAAAGCCGGCATGGATACCTGTTGCGGCGGCATCGTGGGCCTCGGTGAAAACGAAGATGACTTGCTCGATTTGGCGTTTTCGTTGCGCGAGCTCGACGTCGATTCGGTGCCCGTCAATTTTCTCGACGCACGGCCAGGCACGCCGCTTGCTGGTCGGCCGCTGGTCGAAGCTGGTGCTGCGCTGCGCGCGTTATGCATGTTCCGATTTGTGCATCCACGCACCGACTTGCGTGTCGCCGGCGGTCGCGAACTGACGTTGCGGTCGTTGCAAGCCATGGCGTTGTATCCTGCCAACTCGCTGTTTACCCAAGGCTACTTGACTACCGGTGGCGCGACGGTGAGCGATGATCATCAAATGATTCTCGACGCCGGGTTCGAGCTCGAACTCGCTTCCGGCGAAACCGTCGCTGCTGATCCGGTTAGCGTCGCGAACGTGCCGGCCCCGTCGACGCCACCGCTCGCACAGATCACACGCAAAGCGCCCGCCAACGCTTGCTAAGCACGCACGCATAAGTTTGCCAGCCATTGTGTCGCGCGTCACGACGCAAGGCCGCTTGATACAGTTGCTCCAAGCGACGCGATGATTCTGCGCTGCATGCGTGTTATCAAAGCGCGTGCGGCTTAGTTTGAGTGCATTCACAACAGCGATGCTTTTTGCATCGGGCGTGGCGCATGCCGATGAGGTGCCGGTTGCGCCGTTGCAGCCTGCGTGGAGCGCGCCGGTGCCGCCAACCGTGGCAGTGCGACCAGTGGCCAATGCAGGCGAAGTGCAAGGCCATGTGGTCGATGCGAAAACCAGTGAACCGCTCGAAGCGGTGACCGTGCTGGATGTTAACAACGATGCTGCCGTCACCGATGCAAATGGTGACTTTACGATCGCGGCTGCGGCTGGCAGTACGCTGACGGTGCTTGCCCCTGGCTATGCGTTGAAAACCGTACGTGTGCAAGCTGGCAAACTGCTGCAAATCGCGTTGCAACCAACCTCAAGCGGCGAAACGATCGAAGTCAAAGGCAAAGCGCCTGAGCAAGCCAAGCCAACTTCGTATGTCATGACCGCCGACGAGATTCGTTATCTGCCTGGCGCTGGCGGAGACGTGTTGCGCGCGGTGCAAAGCTTGCCAGGTGTCTCACGTATTCCATTTAACTTCGGTGGCTTGGTGCTGCGTGGCATGTCGCCGCGCGATAGCGCCGTATTCCTCGACGGCATCGAGGTCCCCATTGCTTTTCACTTTGGCGGCCTAACATCGTTTTATCCAGGCGGAATGCTGGCGAATCTCAAAGTCACGCCGGGTGGTTACGACGTCGGCTACGGGCGCGCGCAAGGCGGCATCGTCGAGCTGGCTACGCGCGAAGCACGCACCGACTATTGGCGCATGGGCGGCGAGGTTGGGTTTTTGCATTCAGCGATTCAAGCCGAAGGGCCGTTGCCCAAAAAAGGCGGCATCATCATTGGCGTGCGGCGATCGTATTTTGACGCGCTCGCCACCCCACTAGTGCCTGCCGATACGCCGCTGCCGTCGTATCTTGACACGCAAGTTCGGGCGTCGTGGGGCGATGCGCGCCGCCGCGGCCAGCTGATCGCGACGGTGTTTGGCTCCCTCGATCGCATCGCGTCGAATGACACTGCCGTGACCTCAACGTTTCTGCGTTTGGCCACCACCTACCTTCGGGTCATCAAAAAGCACACGATCCGGGTAACCCCGTATTTTGGCGTTAATCAGCTAGCCTTTTCGAGCAGCGAAAAACGCGACGATGGCACTTCCGAACAATCATTCTCACGGCCGGAGTGGCTTGCGGCACTGCGTGGCGAGTCGATCCACGACATGCCGTGGGGCCACTGGCGGGTCGGTGGTGAACTCATGGCATCGCGGTTGTCGGCAGTGGCATTTGAACGCCGCGAAAACAACATGTCGCAAAGCCAAACCTCGGGCTCGATCATCAATTGGGGCAATGCGGCGGCGCGGGCCGAACTCCGCTATCGAACGGCCGGTGATCGGTTTTCGATCAAACCTGGGTTGCGGCTCGAAGGCTATGGGCTCAGCGGCGAGTGGGTGCTTGATCCTCGCCTCAAC
>JAKQOD010000011.1 GCA_029565465.1 Deltaproteobacteria bacterium | reverse complement strand
GGAAATGGTGATGCCAGGCGACAACATCCGCGTGGATGTTGAGCTGGTGAGCGTGATTGCATGTGAAGAAGGTCTGCGCTTCGCGATTCGCGAAGGCGGCAAGACCGTCGGCGCAGGCGTCGTTACCAAGATTCTGTAATTTCGATTTCTACTGGAAAAAATATGAGCACTACACCTCGCATCCGCATCCGCCTCAAAGCGTACGACCACAAGCTGCTTGATCAATCGGCTGCTGAAATCGTCGAAACGGCAAAGCGCACTGGCGCCAAGATCGCCGGTCCGATTCCACTGCCAACGAAGATCAACAAGTACTGCGTACTTCGCTCCCCGCACACCGACAAAAAGTCGCGTGAGCAGTTCGAAATCCGTACGCACAAACGCTTGCTCGATATCCTTGAACCAACGCAACCAACGTTGGATGCGCTGATGAAGCTTGACCTGTCGGCTGGTGTCGACGTTGAGATCAAGACCTGAGTTTTCGCTCACCAGTAGAAGCGATCAGATAGAAGAAGAGAAACGAGACAGTCATGGCAAAATTAGACGTCAAAAACACCGCCGGTAAGAACGTTGGGTCAATCGACCTCGACGACTCGGTTTTTGGTGCAGAAGTTCACGAACACTTGCTTTGGGAAACCGTCAAGTGGCAGCTGGCCAAGCGCCGCGCTGGTACCCACAACACCAAGCGCATTGGTGAAGTTCGCGGTTCGTCCAAGAAGATGTGGAAACAAAAAGGTACGGGTCAAGCTCGCCAAGGTAGCCGTAAGGCGCCGCATTGGGTGGGTGGTAGCTCGGTCTTCGGTCCACGTCCACGCGACTACGAATACAACATGCCACGCAAAGCCAAGGCCGAAGCGCTCCGCTCGGCGTTGTCGCTGCGTGTATCGGAAAAGAAGCTGGTTGTGGTCGACAAGTTCGCCACCGACGGCAAGACCAAATCGGTCGCTACTGCATTGGCAGCACTCGGCTCGGCTCAGCCAACCAGCAAAGTGCTCATCCTCGACGCTAAAGACAACAACCTGTTGGTCCGCGGCGCACGCAATCTGCCATCGTCGAAGTGGATTGCGCCAGAAGGCATTAACGTTTACGACATCCTCCGTCACGAAACTGTGGTTGCTACCCAAGCAGCCATCAAAGTTGTGGAAGCTGCGCTGAAAGCCTAAGGCTCACGCCGGCTCTCTCGAAGACTTACGCGAAAAACCAAAAGGTATATATGCGTCCTGCACAGAACATCATCAAGCGCCCGCTGCTCACTGAAAAGAGCGCACGCCTCCGGGAAACCGGTGGTGCGGCCAAGGCCCACGCCGAAGGCGAAGCCTACAAACAAAAGTTGGTTTTCGAAGTTGTGGCTGATGCCAACAAAGTCGAAATCCGCAATGCGATTCAATCGCTCTTCAAAGTCTCGGTGACCGACGTTAAGACGTTGGTTGTCCGTGGCAAGGTCAAGCGCGTCGGCCGCTACAGCGGTCAGCGCTCGTCCATGAAGAAAGCAATCGTCACGCTGAAAGCGGGCGATAACATCGAATTCTTCGAGGGAGTCTAGTCCATGAGCATCGTTCGTTACAAACCGACTTCAGCGGGCCGCCGTGGTATGTCGAGCCAAGACTTTGGCGAGATCACCAAAGGCAAGCCTGAAAAGAAGATGCTCGAAAAGAAGAGCTCTACCGCTGGCCGTAACAACTACGGTCGCATCACTTCGCGTTTCCGCGGCGGTGGTCACAAACAGCGTTACCGCTCGATCGACTTCAAGCGCAACAAGACTGGTGTTCCAGCGTCGGTTGTTGCCATTGAATACGATCCAAACCGCTCGGCGCGCATTGCCTTGTTGCAATACGCCGACGGCGAACGCGCTTACATCCTCGCTCCGCAAAAGCTTGCGGTTGGCGACACGGTGATCTCGGCTAACTCGGCCGACATCAAGCCAGGCAACTCGTTGCCATTGCGCTACATCCCAGTTGGTACCGACATCCACGCTGTTGAGCTCAAAGTGGGCCGGGGCGCTCAAGTTGGTCGTTCGGCTGGCACCCGCGTGGTGTTGATGGCCAAAGAAGGCGACTGGGCAACCCTGCGCATGCCATCGGGCGAAATGCGCCGCGTTCACATCGAATGCCGCGCTTCAATTGGCGCGATTGGCAATGCCGAACACGCCAACATCGAATGGGGCAAAGCTGGCCGTAAGCGCTGGTTGGGCCAACGTCCGCATCAACGCGGCGTTTCGATGAACCCTGTCGATCACCCAATGGGTGGTGGCGAAGGTCGTTCGTCGGGTGGTCGTCATCCATGCACCCCATGGGGTGTTCCAACCAAGGGTTACAAGACCCGTCACAACAAGCGCACCGAGCAGTTCATCGTGCGTCGCCGGACCAAGTAAGGGTAAAGGAATCGCCGTATGCCACGCAGCATTAAAAAGGGTCCGTTCGTGGACCACTACATCCCAAAAAAGATCGCCACCGCGCTCAAGGAAAGCAATCCTGGCAAGCGAGTGATCTCGACCTACTCACGTCGGTCGACCATTACCCCAGATATGGTGGGTATCACCTTTGCTGTCCACAACGGGCGGAAGATGATCCCTGTTTTTGTGACTGAACAAATGGTTGGGCACAAGCTGGGAGAGTTCTCCCTGACCCGCACATTTCACGGTCACTCCGGAGAACGTAAGAAGTAACCGTTGTGGAGCGCGCGGTTCTCTGATAGAACGCGCGCCCCTCATCCTGTGATTTGAACTAAGGAAACTGCCTTTATGAACGCTCGAGCACTAGTCCGCGGCATCACCATGTCGCCCCGTAAAATGCGGGTTGTGGCCAATCTAGTTCGTAAGAAATCGGTTGAGGAAGCTATTGGAATGCTTGACCTTATGCCAAAAAAAGCTGCCAAGATCATCGCGAAAGCGGTGCGTTCGGCAGCAGCCAATGCAGAAAGCAACTCGGGCGGCGACGTCAGCGTTGAACAACTGCATATCGAAGCCATCTCGGTCGACGGTGGCACCACCAACAAACGTTGGATGCCGCGCTCGATGGGCCGCGCCAACCGCATCAACCACAAAACCAGCCACCTGACGGTTGTCGTCGGTTCGAAATAAGAAAGCGCGAGAATTATGGGTCAAAAAACGCATCCAATTGGCTTCCGCCTCGGCATCATCAAGACCTGGTCGTCGCGTTGGTATGAAGACAAGAACTACGCAAAGTGGTTGCACGAAGATCTGAAGCTGAAGAGCTTCATCAAGAAGAAGCTCAACCACGCAGGCGTGAGCTTCATCGAAATCGAACGCGCAGCTAGCAAAGCGAAGATCAACATCCACACCGCAGCCCTGGCATTGTCATCGGCAAACGCGGCGCTGGTGTCGAAACCTTGAAAAAGGAAGTTCAAGCCCTCACTTCAAACGAAGTGTTCTTGAACATCATCGAAGTTCGCAAAGCAGAAACCAACGCTCAGTTGGTTGCTGAAAACATCGCTACCCAACTCGAACGCCGGATTGCATTCCGTCGCGCGATGAAGAAAGCGACGCAAACCGCCATGAAGTTTGGTGCCAAAGGCATCAAGGTTGCTTCGTCGGGTCGTCTCGGTGGCGCAGAAATGTGCCGTCGTGAG
>JAKQOD010000008.1 GCA_029565465.1 Deltaproteobacteria bacterium | reverse complement strand
CGCGGCGTTCCGATTTGGACCCAAGCGTCGCCGTTTGATTGCGACATCCCAAATGCCTGGGGGCTCACCTTGGTAGCTGCCGTGCTGCTCGAAGCCGAAGCGGTATATCGCATGCCGGGCGCCGAACAGGACTGGTTTGCGTTGCTGTACAACGTCCGCGCTCCCAGCTAACTACTTCGCAGCGCCTTTGCCGTTGAGCACGGCGCAGCCGTTTTCAACCAAATACGTGTTCGGCTCGGCGACGCTGAGGCTAGCTTTGATTTTGCCTTCAAATTCGGCAAAGCACCAATACGCCGCCACATCACGCGCGCTCGCCGCAACGTCGTCGTCGGCAGGTGTTTGGAGTGCGGAGGTGATTGAATCGACGAGCGACACGTCTTTGCAGTATTCGCTGTTGGCACGGCCGATCGTCAACGCATCGTAGAACGGCGCAGCTACGTATTTGGCACCGGTCGATCCGTACACTGCATCGGCGACATCTTTGAGGACCGCGACGTTGTCAGAATTGGTCAACGCGATTTCCTTGGCAAGCTTCACGCATTGATCGCCACTGTACGAGGCTTGCGTGCACGCCTTGACGCCGGCGCCTGCGGCTTTGGTGTAGACCGCCATGAAGGCTGGTGCTTTTTTAAGCGCTGGAAATGTATTGATCGCGGCCTGCGCAACAAACACAGTTTCGCGTGCATCGCCTTTTTTCTGCGCGCTTTCAACGTAGCCCGTCGCGCCGATAGCGACGAGTTCATCCCACCGCGCGTTGCGTTTGGCGGCAGGCACGTCGAGCACGCGGCTCATGAGTTCGATGTACGACTTGGTCTTGGCCAACGCTTCCAAATCCTTCATGCTGGCGACCTTATTGCCAGGATTGCCATCGGCAGCACCATCCCCCCCGTTCGCCGCAGCATCGTCGGTTTTGCCGGCAACGTTCGCAGCGGCCAGCACCGTTTTGGTACTGGCGCACAATTCGGCGAGAGACTTCGCAGCTGGCGCAGCCACCGGATCTGCGGGTTTAGGTGTCGAATTCACCGACGATGTAGACTTTCCACCGCAGCTCGTTAGCAACGCGGCACCTACCACACACAACACGATTGATTTCATAGAACCCAACTACCTCAATTGCACCAGCGTCGGCAGGTAGCGGCCAGAAAACACCCGCGCAAAATGCACGCAACGCAATTCGCGACAGCGTGCACGAACAGCATGGAGAGTTTGCGTTATCGTTGCGCCGTGACGAAAAGCGAATCACGCAAAGTCGTTTGCGGCAAACACGGTGAAACCCCAGCAACATTCATGTGTCAGCATTTGACCAACGGGGTGGGCTGCGGCTTTCATTGCTCAACAGCGAAAAAGTCGCCGTGGCCGGACGCTTGGTGCGCAGCCTGCGAAGTTGTGCTGAATCGTGAACGTCGCTGGAACGATGCGGCGGCTGCGTTTGCGAACATCAAACTGCTTTGCACGCACTGTTACGACGCAGCCAAAGCGCGCAACAGCCAGCCGAGCTTGCGCTACCTCGGTGCGCCTGCGAAACCAGCAGCGCTTGAAAAGCTGTTTCACACGTGGGTGCATGAAACGCAGGAGCGCAACGACAACTGCAAGATTGAATTCGGAATGGGCGCGTACGAATATGATCCTGAGCTCGCCACCATCACATTTTCGAAAGCTGGCAACGTTCAAAGCATCGCCGATGTGCAAATGGTGGGTTCGTTTTCGACCAATACCAACACCTGGTTGTGGGGCTGGGCCAAAGCGCATGTGCCGCGGCTGATCCGCGACATCCGCTATTTGCGCACGTTTGGCGAGGTTCGCGGGATACCCAACTGGACCAATGATCAAGCATTTGCAGCGGACGAATTCGACGCTTGGCAGTTCACCGCAGCGGCAGCGACGCTACTGAACGCCCAAGCGGTATATCGCATGCCGCAAGACTACATGCGGTTCTTTTTGGTGCTCCATAACCTGCGCCGTCCGGAGTGACCGCGCTGACGCGTTTTTGCCGGCACAGCGACGGAAAAACGCGCCATTTCTTAGGCTGAAACGTTGCGAGGTGCGGGGCCAGCGGTTACATACACGCCCTTCGTGTCTAGCCGTGCCGATACGCCTGAGCTTGGTGCCCAAGCTGCTGCCGAACCGGCGGCGGAATCTGGCGACCTGCGCGCTAGCTTGAACAACCCGCACCGCTTGGTTACCGCGATTGGCAACCAGCGGCCGGTGCTTGAGCTCTCGACCTTGGATATCGCCTTTGTCGTTGCGCTGCACACCCACGCGAGCGATGCGCAGCTGCCAGCGTTTAGCGAGCAACAATTGCTCGATGTGTACACTAGCGTGTGTCGCATCATCGAGCCGACCGCGGAGAACCTCAAGCAGCGCTGCACCTACGCGATTTCGCGTTTGCGCTCGCAGCGCTTGCTCGCACGTGTCGACGGCCATGGTGTAGTGCGGCAAGGCGAATTTACGCTCACACGCTTGGCCTCGGCGATTGCCGATTTTTACGTGCAAGACGAAGCGCTCAATCAAGAAAGCCTCAGCGTGCTGACGGCGGCGCTCGCGCACGTGCTTGACGACGTGGTGCAAGCCGCGCAGCGCGTTACCAGCGATGACGACTGGCGCAAGTTCGTGATTGGGCCGCTCGGGGTCTCGATTACCGAACTTGTTGCTGGCATCGAACGGCGCCAACGCGGCTTAGATTTGCAGCAAGAACAATTTCAACTTGAGCTGCGCGAGCTGCTTGAAGCCGATTGGTTCGGTGCGATCGATCGTTGCCAAACCTTACTTGAATCAACTGCGTCGACGCTGCGCGAGCTCGGCGAAATGTTGTTGCGCGACAGCGCCAAGCTCATCGACATGCTGCAAACCGTGGTGGAATCGGCGCAAGCAGCCAACGCCAACGCAGCCGAGCAAACTGCGCTCAAGGTGATCGAGCAAATCGATCGTATCGCCGCGTGGGGCGCAGCGCGGCAACGTGCGTGGTCAGAATATTTCCAATACGTGCATCGATATTTGCGCGATGTCGTTCGGCTCGATCCTAGCCGCGCCTTGACCCAGCGGCTGCGCGAACAGATTGCCAACGGCACCAAATATTCGCTTACGCTGGCTGCTGCACCGTCGATGCAAGTGCTGCGCACGGTGTCGGCGGTGAAGATTCTGCCGCCAGTGAAGCGCGCGCGCGCCCAACGCGAAAAGCCGCCGGTCGCCGATGATTCGGCAGATCTTGAACAACAGCTCACCGACCGGGTGGCCTCGGCGCTGGGCCAAGGCGCCGAAACATTGGCCAAGGTAACCACGCTGGTCAACGCTGAGGTCGAACCCGCCGAGCACTACGCCATGACGGGCCGGGTGGCCCATCGCGTGGTTGAGCTTGCGCGTGCGCAAAGCGCGCACGAACGCACCTGGACGGCGACCAGCGACGTCATCGAAATTGAAGATTGGGCGATACAGCCAAAGGACGCCACATGAGCCGCGCATTGTTATCGATTGCTGAAGTTATCGAGCAACCGGAATTTCCAGCGGTGGACGTTGCATTGCGCAAAGGCTGCCACATCGATCGCGAAGATGGCGATTGGTTTGCACTGTTGCACGACGGGCAAGAGCATGTTGAAGCGTGGTACCGGCGGTATGGCTGCGAGTTGATCTACAAAACCGATGGCTACTTCTACTTGTTGCCAACCAGCGACAAGTTTCCTAAGCGGCAACTAGGTGCCTCGGAGATGTTGGTTGGGCAAACCTTAGCACTGCTGTATTTGGACCCGCGCACGGTCGAGCGCGGCGGGGTTATCACGCGCGAAGCTATCGTTGAACAGTTGGTGACAGTGCTTGGCGCCGACACGCTGATCAGCGCGTTTCTGCCCAATCGCAAGCGGCTCGACGAGCGCGTGGCACAAAAAGAAGTGCGGTCCAAGATCGCCGATGCAACGCGCAAACTCTCGACGCTTGGCTTTGCAACGCAGCTTCCCGACGACAAATGGCAACTGCGGGCATCGGTGATGCGCTTTGCCGAGCCAGTGCGCGGCGTCGAAGATCCGATGGAAGCGCTGTCGCGGCTGGTCGCCGAAGGCGATGTTTCACTCGAAGATTTAGGCGAAGCACCTGATGAAACGGCCGGCGACGCTGATGAAAACGACGACGTGGATCCGCGCATCGCCGCATCACCGGCCGTGATTCGCCGCCGCGGCGCCAAAGCTGCTTCGGTGGCCGGTAACGACGACGAGGATGAAACATCCGAGTCCGAGAATGCAGACGTCACCGTGGCCACAAACGTCGCCGTTCACAAGCCCGTGAACGTGCCCGTGCCCGTAGCAGTGAACGTGGCCGTGAACGAGCCCGTGACGGTGCCCGTGACCGTGGCCGCGCCCGTGACCGTGTCCGTGAATAAGTCCGTGTCGGTGGCCGCGCCCGTGTCCGAGCCCGTGACCGTGATTGAATCCGCCCCCGTCCCAACCCGCGCACCCCTGCCCGCCGACACCGACGACGACGCCTACGCGTTCCCGTCCGACGACGACGACGACGACGACGACGATGACGACGCCTACGGCGCGCCCCAGGACGACGAATGAGCACACGCACGCGCATTGCAGCGCTTGCGCTGGTCAACTGGAAAGGCGTTTTCTACGAACGCTACCTGCTCGACCAGCACGTGACTGCGCTCGAAGGTGCCAACGGCGCCGGCAAAACCACGGTCATGATCGCAGCGTACATTGCGCTGCTGCCGGACCTGACGCGCTTGCGCTTCACCAACGTCGGTGAAACCGGCGCCAGCGGTGGCGATCGTGGCATCTGGGGCCGGCTCGGCGAGCCCGGCCGGCCGTCGTACACCGTGCTCGATCTGCGCGTTGCCGATGGCAGCCGCTACATCGCGGCGGTGCGGCTCACCCGCGCCAGCGAACCAACGCTCGAAGTCACCGCCATGGGCATCGAAGGGGTGCCCGATCACGTGCCACTTTCGGCCATCTTCTTGGTGCGCCACGAAGATTCCGACGTGGTGCCGGACCTCGACGAAATCAAACACAACGTCAAAAACGTCGGTGGCAAAGTCACGGTGTTCCGCGCTGTCAAAGACTATTTCGCCGAACTCTTCGAACGCGGCATTTCACCACTGCGGCTGCTTTCCGACGACGATCGAGCCAAATTCAACGACATGCTGCGCACCAGCATGACCGGTGGCATCTCGCGCTCGTTGACCACTGAGCTGCGCGGCTTTGTGCTCAAAGAAGAATCCGGCATGAGCGATACGCTTGGCCGGATGAAGGCCAACCTCGAAGCGTGCCGACGCACGCGCATCGAAGTGGCTGAAACGCGCGTCCTTGAAGAAGAACTTGCAGGCATTTTCGAAGCTGGCCAAGCCATGTATTTGGCCTACGCCAGCTCGTTGCAAGTGCAAGCCGAAGCCGCGCACACCGCAGCATTGGCCGACGCTGCTAAGCGCAACGACTTAGCACAGCACTTGCGGGAAGTGGCCGAAGCGCAAAGCCACACTGAGCGCCAATCGGTGCACTTGACCAAAGCTGCCCAAGCCGCGCGCAACGATCAAGAGCGCATTTTAACCCAATGGGAACGGTTAAAATCCGCGGCCGGTTTGCGCGCGAAACTCGGCACGCTCGACGAAGAACTTGCCGTCTTGGAGCACCGCGCTGCAGGTGCCCGCGCAGCCCACGAAGCTGCGCAACTCGAACGCGTGGCCAGCCGGCAAGATCGCGAACAAGCGCAAGCTGCGTATGAACGCGCCGCGCTTGGCTTAGCCGAACTGCAACGCGGGGTCGATGAATTGCATCTGCGTGCCGCCGAACACCGACGGTATCGGCATAGTTGGGCGATTGCCAATGAGTTACTCGGCCGCGAAGTGCCGATGGATACTGCAAGCGAAACCCTGATTGCGATTCGCCAACAATGCTTGGCCATGGGCGCCGAGCGCGCTGAGATCGAACGGTTGACGATGGATGGCGAGCGCCGCGCCAGCAACTTCGAACGTGCAACGGGTGCGCTCGCTGTCTTAGAAGCCGGCTTGATTTCGATGGGGGTCGATACCGGCCCAGCATCGGACAACCTCGAAACCCGCGCCCACGTTGCGCTCGATCAATTGCGCCTTTTGGACCTGCAATACGGTGCACGCAACGAACTCGTCGAGCGGCTGAGTGAAACGCTAGTTAACGTGGAGCGGCAACAACAAGCCCGGCAACGTGCAGCTGCGCTAGATTTACCGTCGGTGCGAACAGCAGCAGCGTTAGCCAGCCGGCTCGAAGCCACCGAGCAAGATCACAAAACCGCCACGGCGATAGCGCGCCATACCGAGCGCCGCATCGACGAGCGCCGCTTGCAGCGCACCCACCTGCTCGCCGACCAAGCACAAGCAACCCAACGCTTGAACCTGTGGCGGCCGTGGCACGAAGCGTTGCTGCGTTGCTGGCCGGATACAACGCCGACCCATGCCGCCATCACCGAGCGGTGGCAACAAAGCCGGCAAACCAGCGCTGATTTGCTGGCGACCCAAGCCGACTTGCGAGCCGAGCGAGCGTTTCGGCAACAACAAGTGCTGCGCTTAGGCCGTGTCGGCGGCGATGCCGACGAACAGTTGATCACGCTGCGCGACGAGCTTGGCGGCGAACTGTTGCGCGAGCGCTTCGAAACCTTGCCAAGCGATGAAGCGAGCGAGATGGCGGCTGCGTTGGGCCCAATGCTCGACGCTATCGTCGTCGACGATCCGATGGTTGCAGCGCAAAAGTTAGCGCAACGCAAACGCATTGAACAACCGGTTTGGCTGATCGGTGCCAGCCACGGCCAAGGTTTTGCCCACCATCGTCACAGCGACGCTGTAGTAGCCAATTGGCAAGGCTTGGTGCGCATTGCGCCAGCGCCGGCGCCGGTCGCCGATGAAGCCGGTGGCCAACGCGGCGTGCCAGCCCGGCACCTTGAACAGGCAACATTGACCACGCGTATCGCGCAGATCGACGCTGAGCTCGATGCGTTGGTAACTGCGCTGGGTGATGCGCACAACGCAACTGCCGACCTTGAGCTGGTGTTACGACATGTGCAGTTTCTCGACGAAGCAGCGCCCGAGCAGCGACGTGCAGAGATTGACCACGAGCTAAGCGAACTCGCTGCTGCATCGCAACAAGACGAAGCCGATCTCGCAACGCTGCGCGAACGCTTGCATCAGCAAGCTAGCGCCATCGACGATTTGCGCGAAGTGTCGCGTGATGCAGCGCTGCTTGAACCACCGGATTACAGCACACGCACCGCTGGGCTCAGCGAACAGATCGCGCGTTGCGACCGTTTTGCTGCGCACATCGGCGAACTGGCGTTGGCGCGCTCAACCCTGTTGCAGCTGATCGATGCCTTGCGTGACCCGCCGCCCGACGCCGAAACCTTGCGCACTGCCACGCTGCGCGCTGAAGGCCTAGCCAGCGCGGCTAGTAAAATGCTGCAAGCCGAACACGCACTACGCGACGCGATGGCGCTGCGCCACGCTGCGGAGTGGAGCAATATCGACGACGTTTTGAACACGCAAAACCAGTTGGTGCCAACGCTGC
>JAKQOD010000984.1 GCA_029565465.1 Deltaproteobacteria bacterium | reverse complement strand
CAACAACGCATCGTCGATCTATCCACCTACGTGTTTGAAGGGAACGCTCACGATAGCTTCTTGACGATTGGCGAGCGTAATTATCCGGCGGGTGTGCCAACGCGAATGAAAATGTTTCTATCTGCCGATGGTCGCTTGTATGGTTATGGTTATGGCTCTGGGCTTTGGCTTGCCGACGAGTTTTTGGGCAGCCAAGTGGGCGGGTGGGCCGGCAGTGCGCAAGACATCACTAACTGGACCGACGATCATGGGGCGCTTGCCATCTCAGTTAACGCCGTTGCGTTTGACTATTTTTTCAATGGTGGAGTGCAAAGTCTTGCCGCCGGTGATCACGATCGCTTTGTGGTCGCAGGCGGCTTGTTGTATCGGGAAACCGACGGTATTTGGGACGACGGACTTTTGGCACCTACCGACTTCCACACGGTGCATCTAAGCAACGATGGCCACGTGATTGCCGTTGCTGCAACGCGGCTGTTTATCGCTGCGAATGATATGGCACCGTTTCAAGAAGTTCCGGTGACGTTGGCCCCTGGTTGCCAATTGTTCGACGCCTTTGCTGCTGCGGATGATCGTTATGTCGTTGCTAAATGCGGCAACGAAACCCAAGTGTTGCGGCGTGTTGCGCTTGCTTGGCAAGAGATCCGTCGTGAGCCTGGCCAGCCTACCTTTGCCGGGCTGGCTGCCGAAGGCACGCTCTACGTTGCGACGTCAAGGTTGTTCGCATATCGGCAGGACACATGGCAAATGGTACCAGCCCCGCCGCAAGGGCTGCCAAGTACGTTGGCGTTGAGCCAAAATGAGATCTTCGGCATAGGTCAAAACGGCTTGTTTCGCTATGCCGATAGCATCTGGGGTGAAATGCGGAACTTTGCGACGCCGTCGACGTTTTCACCTACTAGGTTGGCTGTTACGCCAGCTCTCATAGTCGTCGTAGGCGAGCCAAGTTTCGGCCCCCGGGCTACGGTTGAGATTTTCCGAGCGCCACGCTGGTAGTTGCTGCCAAATGCTGACGGAAGAAGTCGACTTGGACTTTTTCGCGCGCCAAGTTTAGTTTGGGATCCGGCACCATGTGGGTGGCCGAAAGCGTGACGACTTCGGCGCGTTTGCCAGCAACGTACAGTGCTTCGATCAGCGCAAGCGTATGTGCAAAGTGCACGTTGTCGTCGGTGATGCCATGGATCATCAACAGTGGCCGATTGAGTTGCGCTGCGTAGGTTAGCGCGCTCGTGCGACGATACCCGTCAGCGTTGTCAGCAGGTAGCTTCATGTACCGTTCGGTATACGCGGTGTCATACAACTCCCAATCGGTCACTGGCGCGCCCGCGACGCCGGCTTTGAAGAGGTCGCCGTGCAGCAACAACGCCATCGTCGCGAAGTAACCACCGAACGACCAGCCAAACACACCAACGCGGTTCATATCCATTTCTGGATGCAGCTTGCCCAGCGCTTGCAGCGCAGCAACTTGGTCGTGCATCGGTACCGTGATCAAATCTTTGAGAATCGCGCGTTCCCAATCGCGGCCTCGGTTTGGCGTGCCTCGGCCATCGGCGCGCACCACGATAAACCCAGCGTCGGCGTACCACTGATCCATCAGGTACGCATCACGTGAATCGGTAACCATGATGGCGTGTGGGCCAGCATAAACTTTGAGCAACACGGGATACTTCTTGGCTGGATCAAAATCGCGTGGCCGCGTAATCGTCGTGTAGTAGCTGCGCGTTGCATCATCAGCTGCCTGCACTTGTTCAAGCACCGTCGTGGGTGTTAGTGTTGGCGTTTCGGCCACCGACGGCAACACCACGGTTTTGCCACCAACAATGGCTGCAACCTGTGCCCCACCATGCTGCAGTGCAGATTGCACCACCACCACGCCGTGGTCGGCGAAACCGCTATGCACGCCACCAGCCGCGACATCGGTGATTGCGACGGGTGGACCCGGGAAACGCACTGGAGGGCGAATGCCGGTCAGCGGAATCTGGTAAACGTGCGACTGCCGCGGATCGGCCGACGCCGTAACGTAAACAACGTCGGCTTTTTCGTTGACACCGATGACGCTGCGCAGACCCAATGAGGCATCAGTTAAGATTCCGTGGCGCGTGCCGTCAGCCGCATAACGTTCCAACACCCATTGGCCGCTAGCTTCCGTCATCCACAGAAAGCCGCCATCGTCGAGAAATTGTTGGACACCGCCGTTCGCATTGATCCACGTAGAATCTTGTTCGTGATGTAGCAGCTTGCTGCGGTAGGTGGTCGCGTCGACGGTAAAGAGCGCAAGCTCGGTCTGATTACGGTCAAGCACCGTATACGCGAGGGGCGCGCCTTTATGCCAAAGCACTTCGGCGAGATATGGGTACTTGGCCGTGTCCCAGGTGATCCAATGCGGCGTTGTCGACGGTGTGGCGTCAATCCCAATCACCGCAAGATCAACGACCGCGTTGGCGCGCCCCGCGCGTGGGTATTTAAACGGCACTGGCGCTTTGTCAGGGTGACGACTATCAGCAACATACAAGGTGTCGACCTTGCGCGCATCGGTGCGTTGAAACGCTAGGCTGCGGCTGTCAGGACTCCACCAAAAGCCGCGCGTGCGCTTGAGTTCTTCTTGCGCAGCAAAATCAGCCACCGCATATTCGATGTCAGCCGGGTGCTTAGTCAGTTGTCGCGGCGCTGCTCGTTGGGCATCGGCGCCAACCAGCCATAGATCGCCGTCCCGCACAAATGCTACCTGTTTACCGTCGGGCGAAAGCTGTGGATCGTACGGGAACCCTGTGCCCACTGCGATTTCGCGCGTTTGGTTGGTCGTACCGCGATCAACCACAAATAAGCGTTCACCAAGTGGAATCAGGATCCGTTTGCCATCGCGCGAGACGCTAATGCGCACAATGCCACGGGTTGCCGTGCGGGTGCGCTCGCGCCGGGCTTTCTCGGCATCCGACAGTTGTTCGTTGCTGCCGCCAAGCAGTTGGTCAACGGTTACCAACGTCGTCACCGCGCCGGTGGCGGTATCGAGCAAATACAAGTCGGAGCCAAAGCTGCGCGGCCCGGTTCGCCGAAACAACACGGCACCATCAGGCGTAATGGCTAGGGGCACCGG
>JAKQOD010000983.1 GCA_029565465.1 Deltaproteobacteria bacterium | reverse complement strand
CCAACAATTTGTAGTGGCGGCCAAGGTTCAGCGTCATCGCGGGCAGCACGCCCGTGAACGACGGCGGCCCCACTGGAATGAACGGATCAGGATCAGCGTCGGTGATCGGACGCGGCACGGCGGTGATGACCGGAATTGCATTCTCCGTGATGCCCGGTGCCGGCGTGTAAATTTCGATCGTACCGGATTGGCTCGTCACTAAAATTTCACCGGTTGGCAACAACATGGTGTTGTATTGATACGACGTCGAGCTCGCTGCGTTGGACGGCTGATTGATGGTGTTGAGCGCAACCCCGTCCCACTCGTATGCCAGTGTTGGGGCTTCGAACACGCCGGGGCTTGCGAGCACGAGGACATTGCCGTTCGGCAACAGCGCCGCGGTTCCGTCGGCGACGTCGAACTGGCCGTTAGCTGCGAACGGAAAATCCGGCGCCGACGCATACGACTTAGTTGCATGGTGATAGACCACGTTGTGGCCGTTGCCTCCAAAAACGATCACGCTGCCGTCGGCGCGCAATACACCTGGACCAATCTCACGACTGGTTGGATCAACCAATGCGACCGGTGGTGTTGCCGCTGCCGACCAAGCGCCCGTCGCGGGATCATAGATCTCAGCGTTGTTGATGTTCTCGGCGCAGTCGATTGAATAGATTGTGTCGTCGGGCAGCGTCGTCCAGTTGGCTTCATTGTGGCTGCCGTTTTTATTGGTGCCAGTCGCTGTCCACGTCAAACTCTTGGCGTCGAGCAAAACCGTCTTGTCGTTGACCGCCGACGACAACATGAACTTATTGTTGGCGAGCACGACCGCGCTTGCATCGCCGATACGGTCCCACCCAGGCATGTTAGGGGGAGGCACTTCAGTCCACACCTCCGTCAGGGGATCAAAAACTAGCGTGCGATTGGAGTAAGCAACTTGGCCGGCAATATATTCACCACCGGACACGATGACGCGGCCATCAGGCAACACTGACGACGCAAAGTACGTAGGCGAATAACCAGTTGGCATCGACGGCATTTGCGACCATGTGCCATCAAGATAGCTGCCATTCGCGTCGGGCGTTAACCGCCACCACCGCTCGGTGCCCACCGCATGCACCATGATTGTGCCATCGGTAAGTTGCAGCGTGACACCGGCTTGAAACGGTGGCGGATTGCTCAGCCGTGTCCAGCTTTGCGGCGCCGGAGCTGGCCGCGCTGGCGTTGCAGGCAACATCGGAGAGGCCAGTTCAACTGATGAAGGGTCGATCGTTTCATCCGCCGCAACACATCCAGTTGAAGCAACTAAGGCAAACGCGAAGGATCGGATTTTCATATGGCGAAAGAACCATACTACTGGACGCCCGCGCCGTGTGACGATTCTGGCAGCGTCTAACGAAGTTGTGACTTGCCGTGGCTTGCTGCTTGAAATCCGTGCAAGATAGCGCCGTGCAAAGAACAGCGATTGGTGTTTTTGTGATGTTCGCCACAGCCTGCGGTGGCAGCGACCCACTGCCATGCGGCTATCGTGAACAGAACGATGCAACCAACAGCACCATGCCGGAGGCTACCAATCTCGAATTAGGTGTTGGTACCAAAGTGATGTGTGGCACGATCGCGCCCGTAACGTTCAACGGGCCACCGGTTGCAACGTTGGTCGACGTTGACACTTATCGCGTCACCACCGCTGCGGACGCTAGCCTGATTCTGCAATTCCTTGGCGATCCAGATCTGAGCACCTTGAGTGATGTTTCAGTGGTCGTGCGCGACACCAATGTGCGACCAGCGATCATTGCAACCACTACACTGCACGCCAATCTTGCCGGCCACTCGGCGGTAATTACCCAGTTGCCGGCCGGCACGTACGACGTTACGGTTTCGGCGACGACGGCCACGGCAATTCCTGCTGTGCTCAATTATCAAATCCGGTTTGCCGAAGACAAGCCTGACCGCTGTGCGGCGCTAACCACGGCTGCGAACTATGTTGAGGCCAATGACGGCGCCGCCAGTGCAGGCAACAACATGCTCGATGCTGACTTCAGCAAAGAACAAGCTTTCACTGTTACCGCGGCCTCCGACACACCTGAACCAAGCGGCCTCAAAGTCGCCAAGGATTCGAAGTTTCGAATCACGGGTGCTAGCGCTGCAGCGATGGGCGCAGGTGAATACCTCGATGCCGACACCTATGAGTTCACCACGGGCGACGACACCGACGAACTGACCATCGTGTTGGGCTGGGCCGGCGCAGCCGATCTTGATTACGCCGTGATCGAAGCCGGAACCACCACGCCAGCCGGTCTCGCCGATATCGCATCGACAACCAGCGGCGAACGCGCAACGTTTGCAGTGAAACCGAAGACCACGTATTGGCTCTGGGTTGCCGGTTTCAAAGGCAACCCGGCCGCCGACTACGACATGACGATTTGCGGTGGCCAGTTGCCTGACTGAACTTAGTGATGCCGCAGCGAATGGGCGGCGTGCGTGGCAGGCGTGGTAGTCGCATCCGTTTTCTCGCCGGACGGATCCGCGGTGCGCTTCGCGAACGCGTGTTTTGCAGCGACCATTAGCGCGCGCTGTTCAGGATAGCTCCCCATGCCGCTGCCGGTCGCAACACTCGCCTCGTGAATCATGTCGGCGATGTCCGCATATTGCGAAACCTGTGACTTCGGAATGAGTTTCAGCAATCGCTGCAGCAGTACTTTGACATCGCCCATGCTTACGGATTCCTCGTTGTCGAGATCCGAGAACAAGCGACAAGCTGCTGACGTAAAGCGCGACAAGGCCATTTCGACATTGCGATTGCCTACTTCGATGCCGGAAATTTGTCGTGCTTAGCCATGGCTAGCTTCTAGCGGCTGCTCGCCGACCGTGCAATGGCAATGTTCGGCACTGGCCGACCGCAATACAACCGTTCGGTCAGGTCGTCGTCGGCAATGCTGCTGCCAGTTCGGATTCCAAGCGAGCCACATGCCCAGTATGATCACCCTATGGCAACCAATTGGGATCGACTGATCCAACTCAACGGCGGCGCAAAGATCTATTATGTTGAACCTAGGCTCGACGTAAAAAACGAAGTTTGGTTTTACAACGCGAACGCTGCTTTGGTCATTTCTAGCAGCGGTGCGTTGGTGCCCTCCAAACCTGCCAAGGGCCTCGGCGCCGTGACCGACCGCGCCACCCTTTACCAAGTCGCCCGTGCGCTCGTCGTCGATGTTGAAGTGCGCAGCGAACATGCGGTGGTGCGCCGCGGCGTTCTCAACGGCTCGTACGTCGAAAACGTGATTGCCGCGGGCGACGTACCAGCATTGCTCGCGACCTATCGCAAACTTGGCTTCCGCGATGGCTCACCATGGCACGCGACGCCGAAGCGCGTGTTGGTGCGCGAGTTTCGCAAAGGTGCAGCCAAGTGGACCGTGCACGTCGACGGCTCATCCGTCTTCGAAGACTGGCGCACCGAACACAAACAGAAATCGCGCGATGCCGCGATTGCCTATGCGAATGCATTGATCAGCAAAAAAGAAAAGCTCGGCTTCAACACCCGCTTGATCGAACTCACCGACGCCAAATACGCCAACCCAACGCCGAAGGCGGCGGCCACAGCACCACCCAAGCCGAAACTACCCGTGCGCACCAAGTTTGCAAAACCGACGACGCCGTATCAAGCCGTCGATACCGCGGTTGCCATGCTGCGCGATTTGCATCAGCGCTTCAACAAATATCATTTTGTCGCCGAGTGTTTGGATCTGCCGTCGGAAAAAACGCGTCTCGCTGACCTCACCCAATCCGCAGCGTTTTTCACCAAGCTGCATCGCAAACGCATCGGCCGCTGGCGCACGGCCAAAGCGAGTGCACCGAAAAAGGGCGAATCAACCTGGGCCTATTTTGTTCGCGTGTACGGTTCCATCACCTGGATTCTCGACGGCGAAGTTGATGGCGGAGTCCAGTGTTTTCACTGCGGCAACGTTTCGGGCGGCGGTTGGAGTCCGCTCGAAATCAACGAAGGCGAATACAACATCAAGGGCCTGGTCAAAGCACTCGGCGCCGACGCACCGGCCGGCCTGGCGCAGTTCGAAGTTTTCCATGGCGGCTGGCATCATGGTCTAAGCTTTGCCTTCGACCGTCGCAGCGTCAGCGCCACTGGCGAATCCGCCATCGTGCCGTTTGACGAAGGGGACCCACAAATTCCCAAAATCACCGCCGCCGCCAAGATCGTGCCGTTCGGCACGTGGTTGCACAAACGCGTGCAGCAACTGACCGCCACCGTTGAAGCGAATATTCGCGAAATTTGGTAGGGCGCGTTAACCTACCGTCCACGATGCATCGCGGTACACGCATTGCTCGTCGATAAACGCAGCTTCGGTGGCAGCAAAAACGTCAACGTGATGTTTGCCTTGGTCGCGTTTGAAGCCAGGCTTGCCATAGATGCTGTGTTTGGCGCCAAGCGACAAGTGGATACCGCACATGCGCTCATAAGTGCCGATGTCTCGCACCATGCGTTGCCGCGTAAACGCGCGATTGAGGCCGAAGCCAAGTTCGCGCAGCCACACCACACCTTCGTCGGCACGAATATCGGCAAGCACACGCTCGAACTCTGGCGTTGCGTTTTCCGTACCAACAATCTGCCCACCGTCGACGATCAGTGTGATCGGAATTGCAGGCTGATTCACCGTAAATGTTGCGTCGCCGAACGCAAAAATGCGAACGCGGCCGTGCACGGCGCGCAGGTCTCGCGATTCGGTAAAGACTTCGCCGATGGGAAACTGGCCGCCAAGGTTGGCCATGCCTGTGTAGTCGCCGATGTTGAGTTTTGCCGATTCAAAGCCTGCGGGATAATGCAAGTCCGCGCCGGCACCGGTGTCGATACGCGCTTGCTTGGCGTCATCGATCAGCGCTTTGAGCGCGCGACCAACACCGCTGTAGTACGGTGCTTCGTAAGCCAACGCATCGAGGTAGTGCGGCACTTCCTCCGAAGTCATGCGGCCCAAGTGCGGATGTTCGATAACTTTGAGGCCCCGGCGGAAAAGTTCCACGCGAATGCGAAACGCTTCCAACCGAAAGCTGGTGGATTGCACCAACACCACGAGGTCGCTTGCCTGCAATTCGGCCAGCGAGGCCAGCACCGCCGTAGGTTCGCACGCATCAAAATCGATAAACGTTGCAGTGGGCAGCGCTTGGCGGTATGCGCTGGTTAACGCCACTGATAATTCGCTGCGGCTGTCGAACACCACCATCGCGCGGTGTTGCGCACTGTGCTGAAACGAATGGGTCAGCGTTGCTTGCAAGTGGCGCGCAGTGGCTCCGAATTGACCGCTTTGATGTGCCATGGATTTATCAGCCGCCGAAAACGAGAAACGGCCGCTTTCGCGACCGTTACCATGGTGGAGATTAGGGGGATCGAACCCCTGACCTCTTGAATGCCATTCAAGCGCTCTCCCAGCTGAGCTAAATCCCCTGGTGGTGAAGGCTTTCTACATAAGGGTGACGGACCCTGTCAAGTCTATGCAGCAAAGGTCGCGCGCCAAGCTGCTGATTTTCGATATTCGGCTGTGGGCTCCCCCGCTCCGCGGGTTCGTGGCAATGTAGTGTTATGCGAAATTTCTTCATTTTAGCGGCTCTGGTTTTTTCTACGACGGCCTGCGGCAAAAGCGGCGTTGACGGCAAGCTCGATGAACTTGCCAAGATTAAAGACACCATGTGCGCGTGCAAGGACAAAACCTGCACCGACGCCACCCAAGAAAAATACGTCGCTTGGAAAAAGGGCAACAGCAAAGACGACAAGCCAAACGAAGAACAAATGAAGAAATTCGAAGGCATTCGCAAAGAACTGCAAGACTGCCGCCGCAAAGTCGCTGACGGCGCAGATGCCGGCGCAGGCTCAGCCATGGCGCCTACGCCAGTGCCAGAAGCTCCACCTGCAGGCTCGGCGGCACCAGCTGCACCGGCTGCACCGGCAGGCTCGGCCGCTCCAGCGCCAACGAACTAGCGATTTTCTAGCCGATAAGGTCCAGACCGCCTAAAAGCGGTCGTTCAGACGGACACGATCGCACAGCTGCGCTAGAGTCGCGCCGCATGTCAAACACGCCGCCTTCATTGCCGGCCGGAGTGCGCGATTATCTGCCGCGCGCGGCTGCGCGTCGCCGTAGCCTTGCGGACGCCGTGATGGCGGTTTTCGATAGCTGGGGTTACAACCGTATCGTTACGCCAGCGTTCGAAGTGGCCGATGTATTGGAGCGTGGGCTCGGCAAAGATGCGCGCGCCGCGGCGATTCGCTTCGTCGAGCCAGGCACCGGCCAAATCGTTGCGTTGCGGCCCGATATTACGCCGCAAGTTGCGCGCGTCGTCGCCACTCGCATGCGCGATGTGCCGCGGCCATTACGGTTGTCGTACGAAGGTTCCGTGATGCGCATGGCGCCTGGCCATGGCCAACGCGAGCTGGTGCAAGCCGGGATCGAACTCGTTGGTGCGCAGAGCCCCGATGGCGATGCCGAAGTCTTGGCGTTGGCCTCGGCGGTGCTACGTGCCACCAAGCTGCCCGAAGTAGCGCTGACGCGACTCGATGTTGGCCATGTAGCGCCCGTGAAGTATGTTTTGGGCGCCTGCCCTGATGCGGCAACCGCTGCAGCCGTGACCGCAGCGCTGGCACGCAAAGATCGCGCTGGCCTGCGCCGCGCAGCCAGCAGCCTGCCGGCCAACATTGCCAAGCTCGCCGAAGAACTCGCGACATTGTGGGGCCCGACTGACGAAGTGTTTGCACGGGTGTGGGGGCAAGCGTGGCCCGACGAAGTTGCGGTGCAATTGTCCGAACTTCGGACAATTATTGCAGCCTATCAACAACTGGCACAACACCCGATCGAAGTGCGGCTCGACCTCGGCGATGTACGCGGCTTTGAGTACTACACTGCCATGCGTTTTGCTGGCTACATCGACGGTGCGCCTGACGCAGTGTTGCGCGGCGGCCGTTACAATGACTTGCTCGGCCGCTTCGGTGGGGCCGAGCCTGCCGTCGGTTTTGGCGTTGATGTCGAAGCCGTTGCGCAAGCGCAGAAGAACGCTGGCGTGGCCGTGCCGAAAGCTGCGATCGGCGTGTTGCTCGTCAGCGAACGCGCTGCCGCGGCGCCGGTGGCGCATGCGCTTCGCAACAATGGCATTCGCGTAGTTGTTGCGGCACCGTCACTGATCGCCGATGCGACAGCAGCGCAAAGCTATCTCGCTGCGCACAATCTGCAAGCTGCGGTGGTTTTCAGCTCCGGCCAGT
>JAKQOD010000982.1 GCA_029565465.1 Deltaproteobacteria bacterium | reverse complement strand
CAACCGCGCGCGACCCCAAAGTCGCCGATCGGTCGGCGTTGTTCGACGATCGTTTTCTCAAGACGCTCGAGCATCTCCATATGGTCTCGCGCAAAGTCTTTGCAGGCACCCTGCGTGCTGAACGCCGCACCCGCAAGGTTGGCTCCGGCATCGAGTTTGCCGACCACCGCACCTACGCCCGCGGCGACGACTTTCGCTACATCGACTGGAATCTGTACGGCCGCCTCGACAAGTTACTGCTGCGTCTATTCGAGGAAGAAGAAGACCTGCATATCTACATCCTGATCGACGTTTCGGATTCGATGGCGATTGGCGCACCGCCGAAGCTACATTACGCGATGCAGGTTGCGGCCGCCCTCACCTACGTTGGGCTCGCCAACCTTGACCGTGTTTCGATCATTCCATTCGGTGCCAAGCTCATGGACCGCTTGCCATCATCGCGCGGCAAAAATCGCATCTTTGGAGTTTTTGACTTCTTGCGCAATTGTCCGATCGGCGGACAAACCGCACTCGCCGACTGCATGAAGCAGTTTGTGACGCAAAACAAGCGTCGCGGCCTTGCGGTGGTCATCTCTGACTTTTACGACCCGGCTGGCTTCGAAGCTGGCATCAACACGTTGCGCTACAACAAGTTTGAGCCGTTTGTGCTGCAAGTCTATGACCAAAAAGAAGCGGCGCCGACGCTGCACGGCGACCTCACGCTGGTGGATTGCGAAACCGGCGAAACCAAAGAAGTCACGATTTCGAAATCGATTCTTGAAGCGTATATGCGTGAGCACGAACGCTATTGCGGTGAACTCGAAGCATTTTGCACCAAGCGTTCGATGCCTTTCTTTCGCACCCAGACCGGCATCCCATTTGATGAACTAGTATTGAAAATTTTCCGCAGTGGGGGCTTTTTGCGATGAACTTGCTTGGCCCAATAGCAATGTCAACCTGGACGTACGCAGCGCTTGGCGCAGCGGCGCTGGCGTTGCTTGCATACGTTATCAAAATGCGGCGGCGGCGCTTCGAAATTCCGTTTGCCAAACTGTGGGAACGCGTTCTCGATCAAAAAGACTCCAACGCCCTATGGAAGCAACTCAAGCGCTTGCTGTCGCTGTTGTTGATGTTGCTGATCTTGGGCCTGCTATTATTTGCCGTACTGGATCCCACGTTAGGCGGCGTCAATCGTAATGCCCGCAACGTCGTTGTCATCATCGATGCTTCAGCGTCCATGAAAGCGATCGATGGCGGCGCCGCGGATGCGAAGCCCGAATCTGGCGCTGCGGGCACGACCCGCTTCGACACCGCAAAAGCCAAAGCCCAAGCGCTGGTTGATTCGATGGGCGGCGGCGATGTTGCGATGATTTTGCGGGTTGATGGCCAAGCCACACCGCTATCGCGGTTTTCAAGCGATGCCCCGATGTTGCGCAGCGTGATTGAAAAATTGCAGCCGTCGGACACACCGGCGGATTTGCCACGCGCGCTAAGCGCAGCTGCCGATGCCTTGGCTGGCCGGCCCAATCCGCTGATCGTGCTCATTTCAGATGGCGCGTTTCCGGTAACTCAACTCGGTCAAATTTCGCTTGGCCCAGTTGCGGCTGCCGCCCCGCCTGCAACCGGCAGCGGCAAAAGCCTCGCCACCATCGACTTGGGTGGCATTGACGTGCGCTACATCCCAGTGGGCCATCGCAGCGACAACGTCGGCATTATTGCGTTCAACGTGCGCCGCTACGTTGCGAACAAAGCAGCATATGAAGTGTTTATCGAAGTGCAGAACTTCGGCAGTGCGCCAGCCAAGCGCCAGATCACCCTGTACAACGACACGACGCCAGTCGAGGTGCGCGAGCTCATGTTGGCGCCCGGTCAAAAACTGCGCGAGGTGTATCGCGAGCTGCCGGGCGGCGAAGGCAGCCGATTACGTGCCGTGCTCAAGGTCGCGGCCGGCAGTGACGCCGACCCATTCCCGCTCGACGATGAAGCGTTCGCGCTTTTGCCGGCGCGCAAACAACAAAAGGTGCTGCTGGTTACCACCGATAACTTGTATCTCGAAGGTGCCATTCTGGTGTACGACAACATCGTCACCGATAAGGTGACCCCAACGGAATACGCAGCGAACCCCAAGGTCGCAGCCGACTACGCAACCGTCATCTTCGACGAAGTTACGCCGGACGTTCTACCGCCACCGCCAATCGCACTGATGTTTTTTCATCCAACCGGTGACAAGTCACCAGTGCCAATTGCACGCCAGGTAACGCGTCCGCACATCACCGATACCGACGAACATCATCCAGTGATGCGATGGGTCACGATGGCCGATGTCAATTTCGACAGCAGCGGCGTATTTGCCCCGGATGCCAGCCGTGGTGAAACCGCATTAGCAACAGCCGTGCGAGATAAAATTGTTGT
>JAKQOD010000976.1 GCA_029565465.1 Deltaproteobacteria bacterium | reverse complement strand
GGCGGCTACGCTGGCGGCGGCGGCGGCGGTTACGCTGGCGGCGGCGGTGGCGGTTACGCTGGTGGCGGTGGCGCTCCAAGCGCTGGCGGCTACGGCGGCGGCGGCGGTGCCCCCGGTGGCGGCGGTGGTTATGCTGGTGGCGGCGGTGCGCCTGGTGGCGCGCCTCGTTCAACCTTCGGCCCACCACGCAGCCCAGGCGGCGGCTTTGGCGCTCGCAAACCTGATCCAAAACGCGGCACCGGTCGCAAAGATCGAGATAAGCCACGTGGTGAGTTTGGTGATCCGGCCGACGGTGGTCGTCGTAAGCGACGCGAAGTCGACGACGATGGCGATTATTAGCCGCGCGCATCGGCTGGCGTTGTGAACAAGCATCGCTTCGTCGTAACGGCGGAAGACACCGCGTTACGGCTCGATCAATTGCTGGCCAAATATGTGGCTGGCTTGTCGCGGCGTAAAGCTCGCGTGGCACTCGATATTGGCGGCGTTTTCGTCGACAACACGCGGGTCAAAGTCGCCGGGCGCATGCTGCGGCCTGGCCAAGTGGTCGAAGTGACCCTTGGTGCCGTGCTCGAACGCGCTAGCGGCAACGTTGGTGATGCCGCGCGCGCGCGCGATGTTGCCGATTTGCCCGTGCACGAACTCGTGCATGTTGACGATGATGTCATCGTGGTTTACAAGCCGGCTGGGCTGGTCACCGCGCCAACGCCGGAGTCCGACCGCGGCAACTTGTTCGACAATCTGCGCCGCAGCGATTTGGGCCGGATCTTCCTCGTGCATCGCATCGATTTGCCGACCAGCGGTCTGTTGGTGTTTGCACGCAATGAACATGCGAACAAAGTGTTGGGCGCTGCGTTCGTGGCCCACGATATCGAGCGTGAGTATCGCGCGGTTGCCGTCGGTGATTTAGCCGAGCCGTTCACCATTGATAGGCCGATCGAAGGCCGGCGTGCGGTCACGCATCTCAGCATCGTCGAGCGGCTTGGCACGGCGACGCTGTTGTCGGCCAAGCTAGAAACTGGGCGCACCCATCAAATCCGGTTGCATCTTGCCGGTGCTGGCAATCCCGTCGTCGGCGATCATCAACACGGCGGCGAAAAATCGCGCACGTTTTTGCCACGCGCACCACGCTTGTTGCTGCATGCCGCTGTGCTTGGCTTTGCGCATCCTCGCACTGGCGCACCGATGCGGTTTGAACGCCCGCTGCCGGCGGATTTCGCTGGCTGGCTCGAACGCGCTCGGGCACGGGCCCAAGACGGCGCGGACGAGCGAAGGCTCGGTAGCGAGGCCCAACCACAAGCGTCGGCTGCCGAGGCCGCGAGCGATGCTGATATCGAAGCCGACAGCGCTGCGCTGGACTAGCCGTTAGGTTAGCGCCAGCGACGGCAATACATACGTTGGTGCTGCAACATCGCTGCGTGCGCCAGTCCAGCGGCTGACGCCCGCGATCAGCGCCGACGGCAAACCCGCGGCATGTGCTGCAGCGATATCGGTTTCGAGTTGATCGCCAATCATGACGATGCGCGCAACGTTCGCGCCGCCAGCGCGCAGCCGTGCAGCACCACGCTGCAACAACGCGCCAGCCGGTTTGCCCAAGCGTGCAAACTTCGGTGGTGCGCTTGCAAACCGCCGCGCTAGCGCGGTTTCGATCATCAGTGCAATGGCACCCGACGTGAAGCCCATTTCCGTCGACGATTTTGGATACACAATGTCAGGATTCGGTAGCAACAAGTGAATCGCACGGCCAGCATCGAGCCGCCGCAGCGCTGCCGACAACGCTAGCTCAGCGCCTTGCAAAAACGGAAAGCCAGCGTCGTCGCACACCGCGATAACATCGGCATCCACCCCTGGTTCAAGCGGCAATACGTCGCCGCCCGATGCGCGCACATATGCGCGTGAATCGTCGGTGCCTAGCACCAGCGTGCGAGCGCCTGCGAGTTGATGCGTGGCAAAATAATCGCCGATCAAATCGCCCGATGTGGTCACCCGCTCGGCGGTTATCGCCAAACCCAGCGACGCAAAACGTGCCGCACACGTCGTTGGCGAGCGCGAAGCATCATTGGTCACGATGCAATACGGTGTGCGCGAAGCATTCAAATGCGCGATCAGCGCTGCTGCATGCGGCAGCGCGCCACTGGCGTCGACGAGCACGCCATACGCGTCAAGCAACACGCCGTCGTGCGCTGCCAACAATGCAGTCATCGAGATCTCGGCTACTGCAGGCGTCGCCGTCAGTGGTATATCCATGCCATGCGCGAGTATCACGACTTGGTTCGCCATGTACTAGAAACCGGCGAACGCCGCACCGAACGCACCGGGGTGGGGACGATCTCAACCTTTGGCGCGCAAACCCGCTACGATTTACGCCGCGGCTTTCCGATTCTCACCACCAAAAAGGTGTTGTTTGCTGGCGTCGTGCGCGAGCTGCTGTGGTTTTTGCGTGGCAGCACCAACATCAACGACGACCTCACGCAACACACGCCGATTTGGGATGCGTGGGCCGACAGCGACGGTGAACTCGGCCCGATCTATGGTTACCAATGGCGCCACTGGGGCGGCGATGGCAGCGCTGAGCGCCCCGGCATCGATCAAATTCAAACCGCCATCGATACCATCAAGCGCGACCCCAACTCGCGCCGCATCATCGTCAGCGCGTGGAACGTCGCCGATATTCCGCGCATGAAGCTGCCGCCATGCCATGCACTGTTTCAGTTTTATGTGCAAAACGGCCATCTCGATTGTCAGCTGTATCAACGCAGCGCCGACATCGCGCTTGGCGTGCCGTTTAACATCGCAAGTTATGCCTTGCTCATGGCTATGGTTGCGCAAGAGTGCAAACTCACGCCGCGCTACTTTGTGCACACGCTTGGCGACGCGCACATTTATGTCAATCACGTCGACGGTCTCAAGCGCCAGCTCGAACGCGAACCCAAGCAGTTGCCAACCTTGCAGCTCGCCGACAAGCCGCTGTTCGACCTGAAGTTCGAAGACATCGCGTTGGTAAATTACCAACACGATCCGTTTATTAAGTTTGAAGTCGCGGTGTAGCGCGAGCGTCTGCTTTATTGCTCGGTGGCCGAGCGCAGCGCCAGCTTTTCAATGCGGTAGTGCACCGGCGGCAATTCACCGTCGAGATGTTCGGCCGTGCCTGACCACGGCACGGCAACAAACTGCTCGTCGAGGTTCGGGATCTTGGTATCGCAGCCAAAATCGCCAGCCACCCGCGTGAGGTACACAAAGCGCAGGGCAGGGTGCGCCAGCGCGATGCGATAGATCTCGGCGCCACCGACGACAAAAACGTGTTGCGCTGGCTGCAGTGGCAGG
>JAKQOD010000209.1 GCA_029565465.1 Deltaproteobacteria bacterium | reverse complement strand
GCCGGCCGGGTTTGCCTCGCTTGCGCCTCGTTCGCGCTTTTCTTCGATGACAACCGCTTCGATCGTCGTTGGTATGTTTGCTTCTTTGCCCTACTGCGAAAGCACCGCGCCATGCGCGCAGGGTTAGGAGAACGAAAGCGTACTCTTCCCAGCGCATAACACGGCACTTTCGCTGGAGCGGGCGTGAAGCAAACATACCCAACTCCTCCTCGAAGTTATTTGTTGTCCCTTGAACTGGTGCGCTCGCTGGTGCCGGCGATCAAACAATCGCGCGGCATGATGGCTCGCTGGCGAAGCAGCTGACGCGCGCGTTGTCGTCGGTGCCGCTGAACGTCGCCGAAGCCGGCGGCCGGGTCGGCGGTGACCGCACGCACTTGCTACGTATCGCGTACGGCAGCCTGGCGAAGTGAACGCGTGCCTCGACACGGCGTGAGCGTTCGGCTGGCTCGACGCACTGCCCGCTCCGACGCTTCGCGACGAGCTCGGCGCCCCGTCGGCGCGGTGAGCCGACCGCGGCCCAACGGGGCCAATTTTTTCAATTTCCGCGCGGCAACCTGCCACGATCTCCGATCGCGCGCGCGATCGCGGTCACGGACACGGACACATGAGTGGATCATAAACAGGACCACAAACACCGGCCCCGTCACCTTCGCGACCAAATGCACAAATCACGGAATCCGATTTCTGTAGTAGTGGTGCGAGCAGAAAAGCGTAAGCGAGCCGGCCACCCGCAAGGTAGGCACGTGACTGCGAGGGAACTTCGAGAGTGCCCACTTCGAAGGCCCCCGGTTGGGGATCCGGGCCGCCGCGCCGAGCGCACCGCCGCAAGCTCGGGTGGCACGAGCGACGAGATGGAGCGGTCACTGCCTACCGCCGCGGGTAGGCGAGCGACGCTGGCCTCAGGTCACCACCGCGTCGTCAGCATCACCGGATCGTTTTCATTCGACACAGGCACGATCAAGATCACAGGCACGACCACGGCCACACGCTCGACCACGGCCACGGACACGGACACGGACACAATCACGGACATGGACACGATCACGCGCACGAACACGGCCACGGACACAATCACGGACACGGACATGGACACGGACACAATCACGAATACGGCCACGGACACGGACACAATCACGAATACGGCCACGACCACGATCACACGCACGTTCACGTTCACGTTCACGGAAAGGTCGCCGTGAGTGGCTCAGGACATCCCTGACACTTTTTAGCTGACAGGTGCATAAAAAACTTAGCGTGATTTGGCGCGCTTTGGCGAGGTCTGGCGCATCCAAAACTTTTGCGTAGCCGCATCCAAAGCTGCAGTTGGTGGCGTGACTTTCGCCTCCCCGAGATCGATATCGTGAAACCACAGGCGTACGTGGCACTCACCACAAGGTTCGATACCAATCAGGTGGCCCTCAAATGCGCGGCCGACGTGAATCACGTTGCCCCATAAACTGAGGCGCCCGTGATTGTGCGCGCGCTTCACCAACCACGTGTCCGGGTAGCTCGGCCGACGTTCGAGCAATACGTGAGACGCCTTGGGCCGATACAACGCGGCGGGTGTTTTGCCACCCAGCGCTTCGTGCGGCCGCACATGATTGAAGGTCTGGCGCCAGCGATCGAGCGCGCGCTGTTCGGCCCGCAGGTTGGCTTGCGGCGCGCTTTGCACTTCCGCCTTCATGTCGCGGTGCATGCGTTCATGCGCGCCGTTATCTTGGGGCTTGCCCACGCGCGAGCGCACCACGCGAATTCCGAGCGCCACCCACCACGCCGAAAGCCGCGTCAAACCGCCGCGACTTTGCACGCTGCAAAACGGTTCACCGTTGTCAGTTTGAATCACTGCGGGCCGGCCGTACCGTCGGAAAAGTCGCAAACATTCGGCGCGCACCGCCGCGGCCGTGGGCTCCATAATGCGCACGCTCAGCACGTAGCGACTCCACGCATCGCGCACCGTAAACGGATCACAGCGTGCGCCATCGCCCGTGCGCCACCAGCCTTTGAAATCCATCGTCCACACGTCGTTACTCTTCTTGGCGAACACGGTGGGCGCGTTGGTTGCGACCGTCCGCGGCAAGCGGCGGCGGCGCCGCCGCACGAGTGCGAAGCGCTGCAGAATGCGCGTGACCGTGGCACGGCTCGGCGCCGCCGCTTTGAATTTGGCTTCCAGCAGCGCCAGCAATTTCGTGGGCCCCCACGTTGGATGCGCTTCACGCAACGCGAGTACTTCGGCCACGATGTCTTCCGCCGTGCTTAACGGCGCGCTGCGCGGCCGACGCGACTTTTCTTCTAGGCCTGCATAGCCCACATCCAGAAATCGCTTGAGCCACCTATGGCCCGTGTCCCGCGAAATTTCATATTCGCGACACAGCGCGGAGATGTTTGCGTTGCGTTGTTTTGCGCGGTCTACAAATTCGATCTTTAAACTCATGACGGGACTTTCCTTCCAGGGCACGTGTTGATTACGACCGCACCTGTCAGGGATGTCTTGAGCCTAAATGTGTCAGGGATGTCCTGAGCCTGTACCACGGAAAGGCCGCCGCCACCGCCACCGCCCAACCGTTCGGCGAGTCGTTCGGCGAATCGGGGCGCAAACGGGTGCTCCGAAACGCAAAACGCCGCACCCAAATAAACGGTGCGGCGTGATACGTCGGCGCGAAACTGCCCCGACGCGCGGGTCAGCTCCATCGACAACCTATTTGGAATCCATCGTCTCGCTACCTGGCCCCGAGTTCTTGTTCTCAATGCCCGTCGCATTACCGATGATCACAAATTCCACCCGGCGGTTGGTGCTGCGGCCGGCGTTGGTGTTGTTGTCGGCAATTGGTTTGCTTTCGCCAAAGCCAACCGCCGTCAACCGATCAGCTGCGACACCGCGGCTGATCAAGTACTTCACCACCGATTGCGCGCGGCGTTCCGACAGCGATTGGTTCGCGTTGTCATTACCACGACTATCCGTGTGACCTTCAACTTGCACCTTGGTGATATCAGGATGTGACTTGATCACATCCGCCACGTTGTTCAACAACGGGAACGACTTGCCCAAGATGATAGCTTTGTTGGTTTGGAAGTACACCTTGTCGAGAATGTCGAGCTTCCCGTCGGTAATCGACACCATCTGCTTGGCCTTGCAGCCTGCACGCGCAGGGTCGCCTTTTTCATCTGGGCAGTTGTCGAGGCGGTCAACCACGGTATCGCCGTCGCGATCCGGATCTGGACAACCCCGATTTTCCGGTACGCCAGGTTCGTTGATACAACGGTCCGAGGCGTCGAGCACACCATCGCTGTCATTGTCTGGATCTGGGCAGCCGTCGTTGTCTTTGAACGCATCAGCGTCTTCGGCTTGGTCAGGACATTTGTCTTTCGCATCAACCAAACCGTCGTTGTCGCTGTCTTTGTCGTCCGGGCAACCGTCATCATCTTCGAATTGATTGATGTTTTCAGGTTCCGTTGGGCACTTGTCAGCCGCACCGATCAAGCCGTCGCCGTCGAGATCTTCGTCGCGTTTTTGCTCCAACCGCTGTATGCGCGCAGTTTCAGAATCACCGATCCAAAACCGCACGCCACCGAGGGCGCGCCAATCCGGCGTGCCGTAGCCACGACGTAACCCGGCACCACCAGCCGCAAATAACATGGCGTGGTTGCCAAGCTTGGCTTGCAAGCCGCCCATCGCTTCGACCGCGTTGGTGTTTTTGCGACCAAACAAATTGTCGAGCGCCGTCGAAGCTGAGCCAGTAATGCCAAACTCAACCTTGCGGCCCAGCGGAATGCCGATGCCAGCGCGTGCAAATGCCTCGTTGCCCACCACGATGTCGGCAAACATCACTTCATCACGCAGCTTCACACCTGCGTTGGCGGCCAAGCGCACCGAACCCAGATGCGTCGACAACGCGAGTTCGGGCTGCCACACAATGCCCGACGAGCCAAAGAAATCTTTCGATGTGCTGGTTGGAAATTCGGCTGCGGGAATCAGCGCAACGCCGCGCATCAGCCGAATCTTGAAAGCGGCACGCACATTGCCAAGGCCAAACGAATCCAGCGTCGCCATATTCAGCGACGACGATTGGCCCGATTGCGAAGCGATCAGCGGCGCTCGCACGGCGACCGACAGCCAGTTGGCCAGCGAGAGGGAACCACCAAGTTCGCCACCGACGCGGCGGGTAACCAACCCCGAGACTTGGGAGCCGTCAGCGTTGCGCAGCACCAACGGGTCGTCGGCAACGCCCATCCACACGCCAAGTTCCCAGCTCCATTTTTTGGGCACGTTGCCCCATTCAACGTCGAGCAAACCCAAGCGGTCGTTGGAAATCCGAAACCGTTCAACCGAGAACTGTTTCTCAGTAGCGGCTTGCGCTGCAGCTTCTTGGCTTTGCAGCGCCGACGAAGCCGTGCCAACCGCAGCGCCAGCGACAACCGTCGCAAGCATTGCGCGCCGACGACGACGGCGAGCCGCGACTGCAACTGCGCCGATCACAAACAACATCGACAAGCTGCCGCCTTGGCCGCTCGACTGGCACGCGCCACCGGTTACCGTGAAGCCGTCGCCGGTCCCAGGGTTATCCGATTTGTCTTTGTCGTCGCTTGGATCTTGTGGATCTTTTTCGCCAGCGTCAACGCGGCCGTTGTGGTTCGCGTCTTCAGTGCCATCGGGCACGCTGCCATGATCGCTATCTGGGTCGAGCGGATCGGTTTGCGAGGTTGGATCTGCATCCGGCACGTAGTTGCCAGCGCTGGTGTCGGTGTCTTCGTTTGGCATGGTGATGCCCATTTCGGTGCCGTCTTTGATGCCGTCACCGTCGCTGTCTGGGTCAAGCGCACCGGTTTTGCCGTCGCCATCGTCGTCGCTGCGGAGGCCTGGCTCAGCGCCATCGATCACGCCATCGTCATCGCTGTCGGCATCGTTTGGATCAGTGCCAAGCATCATTTCAGCGGCGTCCGTGAGGCCATCGTTGTCGCTGTCGGTGCCGTTGCGGTCGTCGCTCGGATTGAGTGGGTTGGTGCCGTTGGCTACTTCCACGCCGTCGTTCACGCCACCATCGTCAGTGTCGGGATCGTTCGGGTTAGTTTCGCCAGCGTCGACCATGCCGTTTTGGTTGGCGTCTTCAACGCCATCCTTGAGGCCGTCGTTGTCGCTGTCTGGGTCACGTGGATCAGTTGGGTTGGTGCCGGTTACTTCGACCCCATCCTTGATGCCATCACCGTCGGTGTCGGGGTTCAGGGGATTGGTGCCAATCGCAACTTCGACGCCGTCTTTAAGTCCGTCACCGTCGGTGTCGGGGTTATTCGGGTCAGTGCCAAGCGTGCCTTCCGCTGCGTCCGACAAGCCATCACCGTCGGTGTCCGTCACGCTTTGGTCGTCGTTCGGATTGAGCGGGTTGGTGCCATTGGCAACTTCGATTCCATCGTTCACGCCACCGTCGTCGGTGTCAGGATCGTTCGGATTGGTTTCCGTTGGATCAACCACGCCGTCGTGATCGCGGTCTTCAACACCGTCGAGCAGTCCGTCGTTGTCGCTATCTGGATCGAGTGGGTTGGTTGGATTGCCACCTTTCACTTCGATGCCATCTTTGAGCCCGTCATCATCACTATCGGAGTCGAGCGGATTGGTTTCGTTGGCATCAACGCGACCGTTGTGATTGGCGTCTTCTTCGCCATCTTTGAGGCCGTCACCGTCGGTGTCAGGGTTATTCGGATCGGTGCCGAGTTGATCTTCAACATCGTCGGTCAAGCCGTCCATATCGGAGTCAGCGCACGGGCCGGCAACCTTTACGGTCAACGTATCAACCGCGCAGCCGTTGCCAACGCAAACCTTCAAGAAGATTTCATGCGTGCCCATCGCCAAGTTGACACTGGCCATCATGCCGGTGCCAATTTGGGTGGCACCTTCGTACCAGGTGTACGTTGCATTCGCTGGCGCGACGCTGCCTGCAGCCGACAAGATGATGTCGCTGCGGCAACTATTGATATCCATGCCAGCGTTGGCAACCAAGTCGCACGACGACGGCGTCAGCGCTTGTTCCAGCGTAAATTCCGCCGACGCACCGCCGGCAATCACGAATTCTTGCAGAATCGAACTGGCGGTGTCGGCCGCCATATCCGACGCGTTGTTGTTGTTGGCATCGTTGGCAGCATGATTCGCTGGGTCTTGGATCGTGCCGTTGCCACTGTAGATAAACATGCCCATGTTGGCCGCGCTGTAACCGCCTGGTGTGCTGATAAAGCCGCCCGAGTCGAGCGCTGCACCACCGTTGCCACCAACGGCAAACGTGCGGCGGCCGATGCGAGTGCCGCCAGTGAGCGAAATCGTCGAGCGAACAGCGCCGGGTTCAGCGCTTTCACCGATCGCTGCAGTCTCGCCTTGGAAAAAACCAAAGTCCGCCGTCAGTGGATTGGCGAAGTTCAGATCGACGTCGTCGAATGCAAATGCGCGGATGGTTTTCGCTGCGCCGCTTGTGTTGATCAAGCGATAACGCTGGGTGAGCTTGGCGCAGCTTGCGAACTGATCCAACTCAACTTTGATGCCTGGCAAACCGCTTTCGAAACTGGTGCGGCGTACGCGGTTATCGGGGCCAACAAATGTATCAGAGGTCACCGCGGTCAGCGTCGGTGACTTGCCCGTCGGCAAATCGCAGCCCGACAAGCTGCCCAACACTTGGGCTTGATTGGTACCTTGATCACGCAACACGACTTCGCGTCGCCACTGCGCTTCAACCGGACCAAACGTTGCACCAAGCGGATCGAAAATTGTCCCTTCCGGAACGTTCGAGTCCTTGGTGGATTGACCGAATCCGTCGGTGAAGAACCTAGCAAACCCGTCGCCCGTCCCATTGGGCAGCTCTTTGCGCGCTTGGGCATGTGCAAGCGTGGGTAGAGCCGCAGCAGAAAGAAGTATGCCGGTGAAAATTTTGTAACGCACGGCACCAGATTACGTGGGCCTAACGCCTCGGTCGGCGTACGTGTAGGGCAGAGGTGGGATAGGTGTGGGTTAACTTGCTGACTTCGCGCTAAAGGTCCAGCCAATTGCCGCAAACGGTTTGAACAATTTAGCTTTCGCGGCTTTTTGACCTGGTGTTAACCTTGAGTCATGAAGCAAGCGAGCCAGGACAAAGACGCGGGTTACCAACTCGAATACCTCCAGGAAATCGTCACGACCGAGCACAGCTTGTGGGAAGCCGGCAAACACAGCGTTTCTGGCACTGAACTCGCTCCATGGGAGCGGTTCGCACAACAGGCAAAGCCGCTGACTGGTGCGGTCCGCGAGAAATTCCTACTAATGGTCGCCAAAAGCTTTGGCAACGATATGGTTCAAAAGACCCTTCGTATTTTGCAAGGCGATGGCGAACAAGCTGGCCAGCAAAACAATCATCGCTAGCGCGGTGGTGAAATGAATCAGTCGGCCAATTGCGACGGATCGATCAAGTAGCGAATCGCCAGTTGCGCTACTTCTCGTTGTAATTCGCCAGTGGCCAGCATGTCGCGGTGCCGCAATGCTGCCACCCATGCGAGCATGGCAACCGCCTCAACCGCCAACACAACTTGTTTCTGCGACGTCACACGTAGCGGCAACTTGAGCGATTGGGCCAACTGAAACATGATGGTGCCGACTTGTTCGTAGAAATCGAACATCATGTCGCGCATTTCATCGATTTCGATTGGAAAGCCTAATGCATCAAATCGCCGAACCGCGCTTTCGATCGCACCGCCGATAAGCTTCGCCAGATAGTCGGCGAAGCCGTTAGTATCGGGTGTGCCCATTCGCAACAACAGCGTGTTGATCTCACGCATCCAGCCACGTTGCTCGCTGGCTTTGAGCAGCGCTTCGCGGCTGGCGAAGTAGTGATACACCGTACCAACGCCGACGCCAGCAAGCTCTGCTACAGCTTTGATGTTGACCGCTGCGACGCCGCCATTTGAACGCAAACGCTCGGTTGCGTCGAGAATGAAACCAGCGGTGTCGGAATTCGGGCTTGCGGTTTTGGCCATCGAGGTTGCTACCGAGTTATGGACAAGCCATAACGTTAACTGCGATATCGTCGACGAAGAAGTTGGTATTGTTTGAGCTATCGGTGGTGGCGCGGAATACCAAGCGTACGGTTTGACCGGCAAACGTCATCGCAGCCGGGAACGTAAAGGTTGCGTACGCGCCGTTCTCGTCGAGGTTGCTGAGCGTGGCCAGCGTTGTCAGCACAACGCCAGCCGTCGTACGCACGGTAACAACCATTTTGTCGTACTGCGTAAGCGTGGTGGTTTCTTCGGTTGCAATTGCGATTTTGGCGGTGACGCTAAACGACGTTGTTGTCGCTGGTACCGCGATATCCTGTGACAGTTCGTCGACGGAGCTCAAGGCACCACCGAACCACGCCATGTGGGTGCCGCTAAACGCCGGTGAACCGCTGGCCGCTTCGGTGATCAAGTCGAACGCCGGATCGTTTGGCACTTGGCGCCAGCCGGTCGCAGATTCAAGATCACTATTGACGATGAGCTGGCGAGCAACCGGCACACAAGCATCGGGCGGCGGAGCGTCGATCGGCTGCGCGTCAATCATGCGAGCGTCGATCGGCTGCGCGTCGATCATGCGAGCGTCGATGTCGCGCGCATCGATCTCCCGAGCGTCAATTACCTTGGCGTCAGGCTTTGCTGCATCAGGCTTGTCGTCGAGCCCTACCGGATTCGTTGCGGTAGCGCAGCTAACACACGCCACTGCGAGGCTCAAAACACCAGAAATATTGCATAGGCTAACGAAGCCGCGCCGCGACGAGTTCATGCGCGCACTTTTCACTAACTGTCGCCTAGGATCAATCACAATCGCCTACATCCGGGTGATCATGTACAAGTCATTGCTGCCCGACGCGTCAGATACGAAGAGCATGAGCTTGGCGTCGGTTGACAACCATGGGTCTTGCACATTTGCTGCTGCCGTATTGACTTCGGTTACCGGCGTCGGAGTGGTCCAACCGGCACCGTTGCGGAACGTTTCCATGACGCCGAACTTGGCGCCAATTGTGGTCGTATAGAACGCGTGTTTGCAGTTGGCGCTCAAAAACGTGCCGGTTTCCGAGTTGGTGGTGCTTAGCGCAGCCACTCGGACCGGCGCTGCACCACCGATCGTTCCTTCATAAACATCAAGATTATCAGCAGTTTGGCGATCAGACACCATCAAGTATCGGCCATCTTCGCAGGGTGCAAACCAGCGTTCCTTCGATCCACTGTTGATCGGTGCAGGTAACGCCGTAGGAGGCCCCCATGGCCCCGTCGTGGTGGCCCGCGTCATCATATAGATGTCTTCGTTGCCAGCGTTGCGAGTCGAGCCAAAATACAGCGTCAACCCATCCTTGGAGTAACGCGGGGTGTGGTCGGTCACATTGGCAAGTTGAATGTTGAGTGACCTAACCGTGCTCCAAGGTGAAGCAGTTGTGGCGCGGGTCACACGAGACAACTGCTTATTGCCATTCACGACGATCGCAAACGTGATTTCCAGCAGGTCAGGCGACATTGATGCGTCGTCTTCGTTGGCGGTCGTTGCGATCGGCATGATCTTTTGTGGCGCTGACCATGCACCAAGCATTGCGTCGATGGTGGACGCATCAGGGGCAGCATCGCTGAGATCAACGCTGGCATCGTCGGAGCGCGCGGTTGCATCGGAGCCGTCGCAGCTGTCAGTTTCACCCCACAGCCAGGCACTGCCAGCAAAGCCAGCGCCGAAAACGCGACGGTGCGCACGCCATAACGTGCCTGGTACCCAACCGACATGAGGGTAGCGTACAGCAACAGCCCTGCAATGTGCAGTTTAGTTCGGCGGTCCCTGCATATGTCACGAACCAGTGAATTGCTGACCAGCGTTGTATTGTGAGCAAGGCCAGGGTGCGGCTAAAATTTAACTTCTACGGCTCGTCGTCCGTCGTAGCAACTCGGGAGGATTACCTATGGTTTCGATTGCTCGTGCATCTGTGGCTGCTTTGGTCCTGTCGCTCGTCGCTAGCACGGGGTGCGTCGTGCGCGCCCACGGTGCCTTGCGGGTGCGGCCTGGTGTGGTTGTCGTAAACGACGATCCACCACCACCACGGGTCTATGTACCTGAAAACCGCCCCGGTTATATCTGGGTCCAAGGCCGTTGGGACCGGCGTGGTAACCGTTGGGAATGGATGGATGGACACTGGGAACGTGAACGTGCCAACCATCGCTGGGAACAAGGGCGCTGGGAACGCCGCAACAACGGCCATGTTTGGGTCGAAGGGCGCTGGATCATTCACACCGGCGGCGGCAACCGCGGCAACGGCAACGGCCCAGACGTTCGCGACCATCGCTAACGCCACGGCCACGGCCGCACGGGCACGGGCACGGGCACGGGCACGGGCACGGGCACAAGCATGGGCACAGACGCGTTCACTGCCACGCCCCACGCCACGCCCCACACCCCACGCCAGCAATGGCCCGTTTTGCTTGACGCTGCGCCGTTTCATTGCAGAATGGCGCGGTGAAAACTTTGATCTTTGTTTCCGCGGTGTTGAGCGTGGCCAGTTGTGGCAATTCGAGTGCGTCGCAAGGCGGGGCCCAAGGCAGCAATGCTGGCAGCAACGCCGGCAGCAACGCGCCCCGGAGCAGCACTGGTGGAAGCAATGCGCCGGTAGTTGCCGCCAGCGGCAAAGCGACATGGCTTAAGTACTGCGCGCTGTGCCACGGCGCCGAAGCCAAAGGTTATGCCGCCGACAACGCACCATCGATGGTCACCGCGACGTTCTTGGCCAGCGCCGACGACGGCTTCCTCAAGAACAGCATCGTGTTTGGCCGCCCCGGCACTGCCATGGCACCGTATGGCAAGCCGCAAGGTGGGCCACTCTCCGACGAGGAAGTGGCAGGTTTGATCCAATACATCCGCACGTTGGGCGGCAATCCACCACTGCAGGCACTACCACCCGCTGGGGTGGGCAATGCCGCGGCCGGCGCTAAGATTTACGCAGACAACTGCCAAAAGTGCCATGGCGACACCAAACAGCGCAGCACCGCTGTGCACTTGGCGAACAATTCGTTTTTAGCCCACGCCAGCGATGCCTTTTTACTCTATGCGCTGCGCAGCGGTCGGCCAGGCACCCCGATGGAAGCGTTCGCCGACAAACTCACGGCACAACAGCAAAACGACGTGATCGCATTCATTCGCAGCTGGCAAACCAAACCCGGCGATCCGCCAGCCGTATTTCAATCGCCAACCGGCAGCGAGCCTGTTGTGATCAACCCCAAAGGCAAAACACCCAAGTTCACGTTGCGCGAGGGCCGGTTCGTTTCGGTTGATGCCGTGAATGCAGCGCTCAAAGCGAAACAAAAAATGATCATCATCGATGCACGCGCACCCTCGGATTGGAGCTTGGGCCACATCCCTGGAGCGCTGGCGATTCCGTACTACGCAGCCAAAGAATTTGATCGGCTACCAAACGACGGAACCTGGGTGCTCGCATATTGCGCGTGCCCGCACCACGCATCTGGCATGGTCATCGACGAGTTGCGCAATCGCGGCTTCAAAAACACCGCCGTCATCGACGAAGGCATCTTGGTATGGAAGCAAAAAGGCTATCCAATGAAAACGGCGGAGCTCAAGCCCGAAGCCGCCGCCGCTGGTGCAACCGGGCAACAACCGCCGCAAGCTGCGCCGCCGCCACCGGAAGACCACACCGGCCACAATCACAATTGATCGTACGCCCAACGCAAAAACCCACGCCTTGCGGGCGTGGGCAGCGATCATGGGTACCGCAATATCAGAATGGGCAAGCGGTAGGATTGTTCGTCACGCAGTGCACAGCAGGCAGCGAGCACTCTTTGCCGTCGGCCGAGCTAACATAGCGACGGCCAGCTTTGACCGTGCCACCGGTGCAGAACGTTGGTGGCAGCGGGCTGATTTGTGGACAAGCTGAGGCGTCGTTGGTGATGCAGTGGATGCGTGGCAAGTAACATTTGCTGCCATCGCCGTCGGCCGAATCAACGTAGTTTGCCTCGGTTTCGATGCGGCCGCCTTGGCAGAAGGTTGGAGGCAGTGGGCTGATCTGTGGGCAGCTTCCATGGTTTGCAGTCACGCAGACTTCGGTTTCGATTGCACATTCGCGGTCATCCGTCGACGGAATGTACGACGTAACGGTGTCAACCGAGCTGCACGTTGGTTCGGCTTCACACGTGTACGTGCTGGTTTGTTTGCTTGAGCGCGTCGAGGTTGGCGCAGTAGCTGGTTTTTTGAACGCCACGACAGCGTATGGGAACGTAATAGCGCGGGTTACCATACAACCTGCACCTGGGCGGTCGACGTTGGTGACTACCGTCATCGTTTTGCCCGATGCCGACAAGCGTACCTTGGTAACCGACGCTGCATAACCGCCAGAGGTGCGTGGACCCGCGGTGTATACGGCAACCCATTGTTTGCTGAAGTTCACCGACGCCGGCGCTGCGGTGCCGAAAATTTCGCGCCAGCGGGTTTTGGTTTTGATGATCGCGACGCGTTCAGTAGACGCATCAAGAGGCGAGTCGACATCAAGCGCCGTTAGCGCCAACGTTGCTTCGTCGGCTTTTTCAGCTTCGACTTCATCCGTTGGTTCGGCATATTCAATGTCGTCTTCAGCCATGTCGGTGCAAGCCGTCATGGTTGGGACCGCAAGAGCGAGTGCAAGCGACGAAAACATGGCGAGGGCGTTGATGCGTTTCATGCTTACAGGCAAGAGCAACTGGTGTGCCAAGCTCCCAGCATTCCAATTTGCACGATGGCGGTGGCTCGAACCGCTCAAAACGCGTTCTGGCAGCGTTTTTTGGTCAAACCAACAGCTTAAGGCCTTTGCGTGCTGGCAACTCAATGAGCCGCGGCTAACCGAGCCGCTGGCTAGGTAATTTCATGTACTAACGCGTGGGTTTGCCGCCGCCTAGCCGAATCGCGTGCCGAAGCTGCTGCTATCGTCGCGGCATGGGCTCCATAGGCAACCGGCTCGATCTCAAGCTGGCATTTCGCATCGTAAATGTGTTTACCCGCCATGGTGCCGCACTTTCGGGGAATCCGCTGTGCGTATTTGAAGATGCGCGTGGCCTGGACGCAGCGCATATGCAGGCGCTGGCGCAGCAAATGAATCTGTCGGAGACAACGTTCATTTTCCCTTCGAGCCGGGTCGATGCAGTGGTGCGCATCTATACGCCTGCGTTTGAAATGCCGTTTGCGGGACACCCAACGTTGGGCACTGCGCATGTGGTGCATGCCCTTGGCGCGATGTCGACCATGACGTTGGAAATGCATGCCGGCGATATCGTGGTGCGCTCGACTGCACCGGGCCAGTGGCAACTGCGCACGGCTGGCGGCTTGCTTGCAACGGTGCCAGCAGCGAGCACGGCAGAACTTGCCGCGATGCTGCAACTGCCGACGACGGCCGTGGATGCGCGCGCCAGCTGGATCAACACGGGCTCGGATCAGTTGATCATACCGGTGGCCTCGCCGGCCGACGTTGCTGCTGCTGCTGCAGTGCCCGAGTTGCTGGCGCGTCACGGCCGCTCGGCCAAGCGCACCGAGCCAATTGCATATGTGTGGGCATGGGCCGACGCTGCGCAAACGCAGGTCGTTGCGCGCACGTTCTTCATGGCGCATGGTGCAGTGATCGAAGATCCTGCTACGGGTTCGGCCTGCGCGAATCTCGGCGGCTGGCTACGCCACACCGGTGAATGGAGCGGCGCGGCCCGCCACGTTGAAGTTTCACAAGGCGACAGCATCGGTAGGCAATCGACGCTGCACTTGGATATCGATAGTGAAGGCGCGATCTTTGTCAGCGGCGACGTAATCGAACTGGGGCGAGGCGAGCTTGCGTTATAGCGCTGCCGCTAGATCGTCGACGAGGCGGTGGATTGCGTTGGCCTTGCTAACGCTCTTGATGGCTATCAGTGCGTGCCGCCGCAGCGAACCAAGCGGTGGCACGCTGGCGGCGATCCAAGCCCGCGGCGAAATCACGTGGGGCGCCGACTTGCAGGGTGGCGAGCCGTATCTGTGGGAAGACCCCAACGATCCGTCGAAGATCGTCGGGTTTGAAGTGGATATCATGGATGCGTTAGCGCGCCGGCTCGGCGTCAAAGCGCGGATGGTCCACTACAACTGGTCGAACTTGGTGCAGTCACTGCAACGCGGCGATTTCGACATTGTATTTAACGGCCTGGAAGCGACGCCCAACCGCGCCGCGCAGATTTCGCTGAGCGCGCCATATTTTGTGTATGCCGAGACGCTCGCGGTGAAGCAAGGGTCCGCTTTTCGGACACTCGCTGACCTGCGCGGTAAGCGCGTCGGCACGCTCAATCAAACCTATGCGCACGATCTGCTTAAAGCGCAACCGCTCGAAGCTGTGCTGTACGAAGGCAACGAAGAGCCGTACGTAGACTTGGTAAACGGCCGCGTCGACGGTGTGTTGATGGACAACGTCATTGCTGACCGCTACGGCTGCAATCGCGCTGGCGTTACCTGCGTGCCAACGGAGATTGCACGCGGTGTCTACGTTGCTGGCATCCGTAAAAACGACCCCGAGCTCAAAGCAGCGATCGACGACGCATTGGCCGCCATGCGGCAAGACGGCGAGCTGGAGCGCATCTTGCGTAAAGCCAAATTGTGGGACGACCGGCAGGCTCCAGCCTCGGTCGCCGCTACAGCGCAGGTGGCCGCCGGCGGGCAAGTCACGGCAGCGCGACACTTCGACGGCCAACAGATGCGCTTGTTCATGTCCGCTACCTTGGTAACGCTGGCGATCTCCATCGCTGCGTTTTTGCTTGCGGTACCGCTTGGCGTGTTGCTTGCCATCTGCCGCGTCTACGGCGGGCCGATCGCCCGCACGGCAGCACGGGTCTACATCGAGTTGTTCCGCGGCACGCCGGTGTTGTTGCAATTGTTTGTGCTGTATTACGGGCTGGCTCCGTATGTGAATTTGTCGCCGATGCAAGCGGCGATCATCGGCTTGGGTTGCAACTACGGCGCCTACGAAGCCGAAGTGTATCGCGGCGCGCTGCTAGCGTTGCCACGTGGCCAAACCGAAGCGGCCAAAGCCTTGGGGCTTAGCCCCGTGCAGACGCTGCGCCATGTGTTGGTGCCACAAGCACTGCGCTTGGCGCTGCCACCGATGACCAACGATTTTGTTTCGCTGCTCAAAGACTCGTCGCTAGTTAGCGTGATCACAGTGATCGAATTGACCAAACGCATGACAATCGCAGCCGTCGATCTGCGCGGTTGGTTGGTGCCCGGCTTGGCTTGCGCTGCGTTTTACTTGGCCCTAAGCGTGCCGCTTTCCGAGCTGGCGCGGCGGCTCGAAAGGAGGTTGTCACGTGATCAACGTCCAACAACTCTGTAAATCGCATGGCGAACGCAAGGTCCTGCGCAATGTCACCGCGTCGGTGACCGCAGGCGAAACCATTGCCATCGTCGGCCCTTCGGGCGGTGGCAAAAGCACCCTGCTGCGCTGTTTGAATTATCTCGAAACGTTCGACAGCGGCGAAATAACCATTGCGGGTTTCACCTTGCGCGCGAAATTGCGCAGCAACGATCCGCTGCTGCGTTCAATGCGGCAGTCGGTCGGCATGGTGTTTCAGCAGTTCAACTTGTTTCCGCATCTGTCGGTGCTCGACAACATCACGCTGGCGCCACGCGTCGTCGGCGTCGGCAATCAAGCAGTGCCACGCGCCGAAGCGGAAGCAACCGCGCACAAATTGCTCACGCAGGTGGGCCTGGCTGATCGCGCTAGTGCATATCCGCATGAATTGTCCGGCGGCCAACAGCAACGTGTTGCGATTGCGCGTGCGCTCGCCAAAGCGCCCAAAGTTATGTTGTTCGACGAGCCGACTTCAGCGCTCGATCCCGAAATGCGCGACGACGTGATGCACGTGATTCGCGACCTCGCTGCCGGCGGCATGACCATGTTGGTGGTCACTCACGAAATGCAATTTGCGACTGATATCGCCAGCCGCGTGTGGGTCATCGATCAAGGCACTATCGCCGAGGATGGCCCACCCGCCCAAGTGGTGAAAGATCCGCAGAGCGCCGTCGCACGCGAGTTCTTTGCGCGCTTGCGCTGAGCCACAACTACTGCGCGCGATTCACGCGAACACGCAATTTGCCACCGCTGCGCTCAATTTCAACGTGCCACGGCCGGCAGCACACTTCGCAGTCTTCAACCAAAACGCCGGTGGTGTCAGGGTCCACGTACAGCGACACTTGCTCACGGCAATAGGGGCAGCGAACCAGCTTAGAATCCTCCATGATGCAAGCGTAGCGCGATTCAGCGATGCAGGCATCGGAAGATTCAACCATCGTGAACGGACGCCTGGCGCAGTGACGCTGATCGTAACAACGTGCGGGGCGACAAATCCGCCCGATGGCCTGTCCGGTCGGCGGGTTCCCTTCATGCCACCTAATAGTTGCGAAGGTGATTAAAATTGGTCGCGCTAAAACCGAGGCTCGTCGCGGCATGCCACAACGGCAAATCAGCTGTCAGCAGGTGTCGGCCGCCTTCTCTAAGGCAGTGGAGAATTGCGGCATCGGTTAATCCCAAACGCTGAAATTCCTTTATCGAGCAAGCGTCAGTACTAGGAACAAATATCTCGAACAATTTTGGGATGAGACGTCGAAAAACGTCAAAGACTTGTTCTTTCATCCGTTCATTACCGGCATGCGCAAGTAGATTCGATGTTTCGGCGAGCGTGTTTGGCAAGACGATCAACGAGTTCACTTGATTCGCCATTTCGGTCAGTAGGTCGAAGTCCTCGGCTGCGAAGTTGGTAGTGCGTTTATGTTTCGCAACGAATTCTCGAGACGCGTTTCCAACCACAAAAAGCACCAACAGGTTAGTGTCGAGCAGCAACGCGCGGTTGGTCACGTGGCTACTTCTCGATTCTTTATCGAGAAATGGGCGCCGCTTTCACCGGAGATCTGCACTGTTTTGTAAGTGCGCTTAGGATTTGACGCAACCATGCCCAGCAAATTTGGGGGAGCATCCCACGGTCGAGAAAATCCGATCGTTACAAGCCAAACGTTGCGATGTTCGTCGAATTCCACCTCCTCAAGCCCAAGATTTGTAACTTGCTCGCCCGCGAAGATCTCGAGTATGTAACTTTTTGCCGCCGTAACTGCTTCCTTTACATTCATGACCCAATCCTAACGTACCTACGAGTCGTGTCACAACAAAATCAACTCGCTGACCTTCAGGCTAGATCGACGAGGTTGATGTCTATTTCGGCTCTAGTGCGGTCAACGATCTCGGGCGAAGCCGAAGTGTTAAACGCGCAATCAGAACACCCTGTGCGAACCGAATCGCAAACAAATCGGCGCGCGCTCAAACTCCAGACGCACTCGACAGCTTCCGAGCTTTTTCGCATGCCGTCACCTGTCAACTTTCCCAACCACCGAAGTATTCCCTAACGTTTCGACCTCATCCCGATCGTTTCTAGTTTGGACGTCCCAGGCTTGAACCAGCCGTTGCGGTGAAATGACCCTCGCGGCCCACGGCGTCTCCCGCAACCTACCACCGAGGGAATCAACCAAGGTGAACGAAACCGCCTTGAACCGTCGCTGGTAACGCGCACCGTAACCTCAGGATTGCAGACGGCGTCCAATTGCCATGGCCGATCAAGTTGAAGTTTTTTACGATGGCGACTGCCCGTTGTGCATGAAAGAAATCCGCATGCTGATGCGGCGCGATCGCAGTAATAACAACATCCGGTTTACCAACATCGCGGCGGCCGATTTCAACGCAGCGGACTACGGCCGCACCTATCCAGATCTAATGAAGAAGATCCAAGGCCGGCTGCCCGACGGCACGTGGATCGAAGGCGTTGAAGTATTTCGCCACCTGTATGCAGCCATTGGCTTCCGCAAGCTTGTCGCAGTCTCGCGTGCACCCGGCATCGCGCAATTGCTTGGGCTCGGCTACACGATCTTCGCCAAAAACCGCCTACGGTTCACTGGGCGGTGCGAGCCCGATGGCCAATGCAAAGTGCCCAAAGTGCCAGCGCGTGGCATGCACGCAACGAACAACTAGCGGCCCCGTAGCCATCACATCGGCGGTTCTGCTAGGTTCGCTGCTGCATGGCCAACCGCAAGCGCCTCGACAAATTGCTGGTCGCGCGTGGGTTGGCCACGTCGGTTGAGCACGCCGCCGAGCTGGTGAGTGCTGGTGCTGTCACCGTAGCTGGCATGCCAGCCAAAAGCCCAGCGGCACAAGTTGATCTCAACGTTGGCATCGTTGTCCGGGCGCCGGACGCAGACGACGAATACGTTTCGCGTGGCGCTCATAAATTGCTCGCCGGCCTCGATGCGTTTGGCATCGACCCACGTGGCATGGTTGCCTTGGACATCGGCGCATCGACGGGCGGCTTTACTGACGTGTTGCTGCGCCGCGGCGCTAGCCGGGTGTACGCCATCGATGTTGGCTACGGCCAACTTGCGTGGTCGCTGCGCCAAGATCCGCGCGTCGTCGTGCTTGAGCGACAAAACGTTAAAACGCTCGACCGCGCGCTGGTCCCCGATATCGCCGACATTGCGGTTATCGACGTATCATTCATTTCTCTCACCAGTGTTTTGCCTAGCATCGCAGCGCTGATGACGGCGCCAGACGTAACCGCGGGCAAGCCGATCATTGCCTTGGTGAAACCACAATTCGAAGTGCCACGCGACCAAGTTGCCGACGGTGGCGTGGTGCGCGAAGAAGCGTTTCGCCTCGGCGCGATCGACAAAGTAGCGACCTGGGCGCGTAGCAATGGCTTCACGGTTGGTCCGCACGTCACTTCGCCCATCACCGGCCCGGCCGGCAACATTGAGTATCTGCTGCTGCTACGCATTGCGTAGGCTACGGCCAAAAAGTAGCGTTTGTCGCTAGCAGTGGTAGCGTGGAGCCTTGTTGTTACGCCCACTTACCGCCACCGACTTGCCAGCCGCGACGCGCTTGTTGGGCATTGCGTCGCCCTACTATCGAGCCGGTGATGTGGCTGCGGAAAAGTTGTTTGGCGCAGCGCCCAACAGCGACGGACCGAGCACGATCGGCGTCGACGTTGACGGCGAGCTCGCAGGCATCGCCTCGATTGACGGCAACCGGATCCGGGTTCTCGCGGTAGCACCAACGTATCGCGAGCGTGGCATTGGCGCGCAGCTGCTAGCCTGGTGTGAGCACGCGGCCCGCACCCATGGCCACCCTCGCATCTGGGCCTTGGGCCAAGCCGGCAACTACCTCGCGCCCGGCATCGACGCGCAAGACCAAGCCACCATCGGTTGGCTGCGTCGGCGGCATTGGCGCGAATCGTCCGATATCCGGACCAATTTGATTGTTGCTGTACATGACAATCCGTTGGTGACACCAGCGCGCGCACACGATCTGTCCGTCGAAGCGTCGACCCGCGGCTACGAAATTCGCCGGGCACGTCCCGACGAAACCCGGTTACTCGCCGCGATCGGCGCCGAATTCGGCGGCGCGTGGCCATTCGAAGTTGAACGCGCGTTGCAGTGGCGCGATGGCGAGCTCACCGGTGCAGTCCATGTTGCCGTGCGCGGCGACGACTATTGCGCCTTCGCAGCGCACAACGGCAACAACAGCGGCCTTGGCTGGTTTGGCCCAGCCGGCACCTGGCCTGCCCATCGAGGCCAGCGCCTAGGCGAAGCTGTGTTGCTTGCTTGTTTACTCGATGTTGCGCGGCAACAAGCAACCTGCGAAATCGCATGGATCGGCCCTGAACCGTTTTATCAAAAGTCGTGCGGCATCATTGGCCGCCGCATGTTTGTGCCCATGAAACGTGAATTTACCGCGGAGGAATCGTAATGCGCGCGATGTTGTTATGTGCAGGGCTTGGCACTCGGCTCGGCGAACTAGGCGCAACCCGCCCCAAACCGATGTTGAAGATCGGGCGCCATTCGATCTTGGAGTTTGGCATCGCCAACCTGGTTGGCCATGGCATTCGCGACTTGGTGATCAACACTCACCACCTTGGCGATGTTATCCGCAACGAAATCGGCGATGGCCGTCAACTCGGTGCGCGCATCCAATACATCCACGAAGACACCTTGCTTGGCACTGGCGGCGGGCTCAAAAACGCACTGCATTTGCTCGACCCCGACGGCACCGACGAGCCTTTCATCTCGCTCAATGGCAAGCTGATCTTCGACGTTGACCTGTCGGCACTGACAGCTGCGTATCTCGCAGCCGAAGCTGCTGCTGCAACACCGGCCAAGCAATACGAAGGCCCCAGCGGCCCGTTGTTAGGCATGATGGTCGTGCGTGCGGTGCCCGATGCGGTTGCTTGGGGCGCGGTTGATGTCCGGTTTCCGGACGATGTGAGTGGAACGGGATGGGTTACCAACGTCTTGGGCGACGGTGCCCACATGTTCTGCGGCGTGCACATTACTCGCCCATCTGTAGTCGCACGGCTGCCCGACGGCGAAGCCTGCATGATTCGGCAGGGCTACTTGCCTTGGCTCAAAGCCGGCGCTCGCGTTGGCGCCTGGGTGCACGAGCCAACCGCCACCACGGGCTATTTCGCCGAGCACTCAACCCCCGAGCGCTACCACGAATCCGAAGATTTCTTGCTTGCGGCCGCCGACGCCAACCATCGTTCCAAGTACGGTACGTCCTCGCCGCCAGGCAGCCCAATTGTGCCGATGCCGTTGCGGTTTCCGCCCGGCCGCTTGCAGCCCGCGTAGCCCACACTAAGCACCTCGCCTAGCTGGGCTTTGTGCGATCCCGTGCTAATTTTGCGAGCCCATGGATCAGCTCGCCAATGCCGACGTCTGGATATCCCTGCTCTCGCTTGCCGCGATGGAAATCGTCCTCGGCATCGACAATATCGTGTTCATCACGATCTTGGTCGGCCGCGTTGCGGAAGACAAACGCGCGTTCGCTCGCCGGCTTGGCATCGCGATGGCGTTGGGCTCGCGCTTAGGCTTGTTGTTCACCCTGTCGTGGATCATGAAGCTCACCAAGCCGCTGTTCACGGTAGCGAGCCACAGCCTGTCAGGCCGTGATCTCATCTTGCTTGGCGGCGGCTTGTTTCTGATTTTCAAAGCAACGATGGAGATCCATCACAAACTCGAAGGTGCCGAAGAATCCGGCGCTGCAACCGGCATGAAATCGGTCACTGCAGTGGTGCTGCAGATCGCCGTCGTCGACATCGTCTTTTCGCTCGACTCCGTGATCACCGCCGTCGGCATGGCCGACCAACTTTGGGTCATGATCACGGCAATGCTCATCTCTGTTGCCGTCATGTTGGCATTTGCTGGCGCCATCGGCAGCTTTGTGGAAAAGCACCCATCGATCAAAATCTTGGCGCTTTCATTCCTGTTGCTCATCGGCATGATGCTCGTCGGCGAAAGCCTCGGCCAACACATTCCGAAGGGCTACATCTACTTCGCCATGGCGTTTTCGCTGAGCGTCGAGATGCTCAATTTGCGACGCAATGCCAAAGCCGTAAAGCTGCGGCAGCAAATTCCTGGCGCGTAGCCAGCTATTGCGTGCAAGGGTTTGCGGTCAACGCGGCCGAAACCGTCGCCCACGTAAAACACAGCATGTTGGTCGAGCCCACATTGGTTCGGTAAAACACTCGTACCGCCAATTTGCCGACGGCCGGCAGGCTCACAAAGTTGCCAACCACCATAAAGATTGGTGAGTCCATAGCGTCCGACGGTAAGTCGAATTCGAGTTTGTTGAGCGTCTGGCCGAGTGCCATCGTCATGCCAGGCATACCAGCCGGCTGATACACTTCCAGCGACGCGGAGCGAAAGCCAACCGATCGCGCTTGCCGCAACAGTAGCAAATTGACTTTTGCTGCAACTGTTTGTGCGTAGCCATCGCGCCAGACCGAGTCCGCAGCGGGCAGTGGGCTGCTAAAACCGACGATGGTGGGCCCCGTGATGAGCTGAACACCCAGAGTCCCGATGCTCGCCGTGGCCGAGGCGTCGATGTAGCCACGTACCGTCACGCCACTATTGCCAACGCGACGGACGAATATGGTCTCACTTGGCGGATCCCACGCGTTGGCAGTACCTGGCACTACCGGCACGTCGGTGTCGGTCGCAGCTCGCGGCGTAGTGAAGAATGTTTTGCCAATCGATGAGGAGCTAGCTGCGATCAACGTCAGAGTTGAGCTTTCGGGCTCGGGATTGGCAGCCGCAAACCGTTGGCCAAGCACGGTTTTTGAGCCATCGCCTGTATCACCAACTTCGGTCGAGACGCGGCGAGAATAGACTTCCATGCCGGTCGACCAATACAGTTCCACTTCACTGGTGGGATACCGTGGCGAGTTGCGGAGCATCGTCAGAAAGCCCGTATGATTTGCATCGTCACCCCACGACGGGTTGGCCGTCGATTGGATGGCGATCGAGCGCGTGACCGGATTGTTATCAAAGCTGCGCCATTCGAGACCTTGATCATCCTTGCGATCGTTCTTTTCGCCAGCCAACACCAGGTCAGCGTAGTGACCTGATGCCGCCCCAAACCTGTCGAGCAGCACTGCGCCAATACTTTTATACGCCGGCAACGCGACTTGCTCATCTGGGCATTTCAAGTCTTGCCCGTAGATCGAGCCCTTGTACAACCACCAATGTGGCATACCTCCAACATCGCCATACACTACAAAATCGTCTCGCGTATCGCCGTCAACATCGAGCACAGCACCGTTGCGAAGTTGCGCAAATTGAAACCCCGGTGAGATCGGCGGGCGTGCACATGGACCCGCATCCACCCGTTCGCCGTCATTCAATACACCATCGCTGTTGGTATTCGCATCGCCGTTGAACCGCGGCTTCGAAAAGCACCCAGCTAACGAAAGCAGGCCGGAAACGAATAGCAACGAACTGCGGGCCATCATCAAGCGTGAATCATACTCGACAAAGCGATCCCGCGGCACACCTGCTTACAACTTACACGGCACTGCCGCCAATGCGTCCGAGCCATCGACCTCAAAACACTTGCTGGTCATGCCGGTGGGCGTTTGCCACATGACACGTGCGGTTTCATGGGCACCGTTAAAGCGCCCCGTAATGAGCATCGGTGTCGGCTCACCGAACCTCTCGATATTGTCCGTTGCAATGTCGACTGAGTTTTTGCTGGTAATGCGTAACTCGTCGCTCTGTTCTTTTACGAGGTTCGAAAAAATCATCAACTTGTGTGGGTTTTGCGGTTTAAAGACTTCTCCCATCAAAACCCACAAAGGCGTAGCCTGTGTAACATCCCGTGTTGCAACTTCTTGGACGTTCAAATCGGGCGCCGCTGACTTCGGTATCGTCAATGTCACCAACGGTGCCGCAAGGGCCGGCTGACGTATTTCAATTACCTGGTCATCTGTTATTGGCAACAACGGCGAACGCAAGAGCACACCATCAAACGTGCGCCGCGCCGCGCCGATGTTACCAGTCCCACCGCGGCCCGCGATTGGGTCAACGGCTAGGTTGAGTTGATCAGACGTTTTTGTGGCGTCGGTACGCAACTCGTACACGTAAGCACCAGCGCCGGCTTTAGAAGTAGCTCCGTAAAACATGCCACTCGGCAAATACAATGCTTGATACAGGCCCATATTGGTTGTAAGCGTGAAGCCTGCATTGCTAAGTGCACCGTCGGCGCCTAGCCAGGTGATGCCAAAAACCCGATCACCACCGCCAAGCAGAATCTGCTGTTCGCCGCCATCATCCGTCGTGCGGCTCGCAATAAATGAAGCGACGTTCAGACTGTTCGGCTTCCACACTGGCACGGCGTTGGGCGCCGGCCACGTCATATGCGATTCAGACTTTTTGACACCGTTCAAATAATCCGTGACTGAGTACTCCATCGCACGGCTATCGGGCATCGCCGGATCGCCACTGATCCCAGCAACGATTAACAAGCCATCGCGATTTGGAAACGGCGCGATATCGACGGCACCAACCAACGTCCAGCTTTCAAACGCGAAGTCTTCGTGAGGACATTGCAAATCAAAGCCACGCGGCGAGCCATGATAGACCCAAACGTGTGGCAGACGCTTGCCACCCGACGGCACGGTTCCAAACACCGCCATATCGTCGAGTGCATCACCGTCGAGCCGGCCAACCGCGCCGTTGCGATAGCTTGCGAATTCAGCACCAATCGGTAGCGGTGTACAAGCCCGCGGTTGTTCGGCAGCGTCGCTGTTACCATCAAGCACCGGAGCATCATCTGCCACGGGCGCCGCAGGCTTGGTGAAGCAGCCTGCAAGGAGCGTCACTGCAGCCACGGCTTGGATCTGGAGGTTCGCGCTCAACGCGGCACCAAGGCGGCAACTGGGTCTGGGTGAAACCTGCTGCCATTGCCAAACTGGCCAAACTCAGATGTGCCCCAGCATTGCACTGCGTGGCGATCCATCGTGATGGCGCACGTGTGATGCCGGCCGGTAGCAAGGTCGGCCCATTGCTGATTGGTGCCGCCGAACTGCCGAGGGGTAGCGCCTAGCTCGTTGTCACTACCGAGCTCGTTGCCATTGCCCCAACAGAAAATACGGCCATCGGTGCTCAACGCGCACGAGTGGTTCTCGGCGGTCACAACCTTGGTGGGCTCGAAGCCGGCTTCAAACGCTGGACGGCCAATGCCGAACTGATTGACACCTAGTTGACCGGCAGAGTTTGAGCCCCAGCATTGCACCGTGCCGGTACCGCTGCTCATCCAGCCAACACAAGTATGCGCACCATCGGCACCAGCTGGTGCCAATGAGATGTTGGTTGCAGTATCGGGAATCGTTATCGCCGTCTGCAAATCGCCACGATTAAGCATCGCACCCGGAGCCAATTGGCCGTCACGACCTTCTCCCCACGTCATGAAGACCCGATTGCCTGGTGTTGCGATGGGCCGCACGACCGCCACGCCAAACCCGTTGCCCATCGCAAGCCCCTCATAGAACGGCGTTTGAGCGCCGACATCTGGCGTGTACATGATGCGATCACCTGACGTTTGACCAAAGCGCATGCCCCAGCAACGCAATGTCTCGGTGGTTCCAGGCATGTTGCGTTCAACACCACAAGCGGCATCCCCGCCGGTAGCAACAAAGGTCCACCGGGAGTTTGTGACCACAACGGGCACCGTATGGTTGGTAGCAGTTGGAGTCGCAATGCCAAGTTGCGCTTGTTGATTATTGCCCCAACAAGCCACATTGTTTTCACCTGGCACGATGCTGCATGAATTGTGCGCGCCAGCGACCAAGCTCGTCGAGAAATAGCCACTCGGATCAACGGCGCGGTCGATTAGCGCCGAGGTGTTGTCATTCGGCATCCCCGTGACCTGCGAATCAAAATTCTTACCCCAACATGAGTTTTCGATCTGGGTATTAGGACGCCGAATGCCAACACACGTGTGATCACGCCCAGCGCTAATGCTCACAATCGACATGCTTGCTGGCAGGTCCAATGCGCGCGCTGATGGCAGCTCGGTGCGAGCATGATTGCCAATCCCCAATTGACCGCGGCTTTGGGAACCCCAACACAATACTGGCGCACCGGTTGTTGTGCGCATGCACGAAAAATATGTGCCCGTCACCAACGATACCGCCGCCGGTGCCGTGCCCGACGCCACCAGTGTCACCGGCCGCGGCGTGGCGGAGTCTTGCTCAAAGCCTTCGCGCAGCGCGGTTTGGTACCCCATGGCGCCGGTATCGTCTTGGCCGAAGCATGCCACTGCGCCTGCCAGGTCCGTCGTGCAAGCATGGTTGAAGCCGATTGCGATGGTTCGAAACTGTGGCGCTGCCCCGCCGGCAGGTAATACCTCGCGCGGCTCGTGTTCCTTTCCGTCCTCGGCGGGTGGCGCGATGTTCTCGCCATCAGCGCCCCAGCAAAACAGGCGGTTCGTTGCGGTTACCCCACACGTCGAACGTTGCCCAGCTGCAATATCAATATAGACCTGTGAACCAAAGCGGGTGGCGCTTGCCAGTGAGACTGTCGCGCTTTTGGGCTGGCCGGTTTGCCCCAACGCGTTAACACCCCAGCAAAACACGGCACCGTCGTCGCGCAGAGCGCAGCGATGGCCACCTGCACCAACGACCTTGGTCCATTTCGTATTTGCAGGATTGGCACCAATGAGTGTTGGTGTTTGTAAACCATCAACGTTCACTTCGGTTGCGTCGACCACGCCCCAGCAGTACAGCTGATCGACGCCACCACGTTTGCCAACAGCGCACGTCGCTCGGTCCAACGCAGAAATATTCTCCACCGTGAAGTCGCTAAAACCAAATGGCACTTGTTGCGGCGCCGTAACCACCTGGCCAGTCCCACCGACCTCAGCATCGTCGTTGCCACCCCAACAGTATGCAACCCCAGCACGCACGCCGCAGGTGTGCACACTCCCCGCAGAAATTGCGGTCCAGCCAGCTACCGAGCCAACTTCGCTCGGGACCTCAACATGTGCGGTGCTTTCGACCCCTAGCTGGCCGTGCGAATTATCGCCCCAACAACGCAACTGACCACTGTTCGTGATCGCGCAAGCGTGATCGTTACCGGCGGCCAAACGCTGCGGCCCGCGTGGATCGATGAAGGTGTCAGGGTTGATCGGCGCGTCGACCCCGCCATCTTGCCCACCTTGAAACGAAGGCTTGCTGAAGCAACCAACGAGACCGAACGAGGCGACAAACAGAACAGTCCACGATTTCATGTGTGATTCCTTTAGCCCCATAGTTCACCTTCGTTGCGCGCGGGCAAGGTTACAGCGCGCAAGTCTGTTCTCCGCAATGAGCTAAGCAGTGCTGAGGGTTCCCGATGAGCTCCTCGAAACATTCACCATCAGTTGGCGACTCTTGATAGAACAACAAAAGTTGCTTGCGACCATTTTGGAATTTGCCGCCAATAATGAGTGGCTCCGTGTCCGCCTTGGTACCAGCGCGCAATTGATACAACCGCGGTGAACCGTTGCCGGTGTCACAAGAATCCGAATTCCAGTTTTGCACGACCAGCAGTCGGTTGGTTGGCATGTTCCCGCTCGGATTCGCGGTTAAGACACCTGCGAACGTTGTGTTGAGTTGGCCGAAGCCCGGGACGACCGTGCCGTCCGTGAGGTCGTTGGTAGTGTCGAGATCGAAGTAGCAGGTCTTGGCCTCTCCGTTATTTCGCACCGTCTGAAATGTCGGGCGTGCAGGATGCTCACCGGTGTTCCATTGCGGGAACCGCGCCCCGGCGACAACGTTATTGTCCGCGTAGAAGTAATCCCTCACAGCAAAGACGGTGCCTTCCGGATCGCCATCACCATTTGACAAGCGGCTGCTGCTATTGAAGGTGAATCCGGTCTGCGCATCAGTGCGCATAACGTTGTGTGAATGCCGGCCACTGACGGCTAACACCCGCTGCCCAGTGATCTTGATGAGCGCGAAATATGCTGCACCGCTTTCGGTATCAGTCACCGTAACTGGACTCGCGATCTGGGTGATTACATCGTTCGAAATCTGCGCACGCATGATCGAACCGCCACCACCAAACAAAACATCACTGACTACTGGCCGCTGATCTGAAATAAACGCAGACCGGGGTACGCGTGACAGATCGTCGTCGGGTGCTTCCCATGTCGGCAAAATTCCGTTGGTTGGCACGCCGTCCGAGTACATCGCGGTGCCAGCAACGCGTCCAACAAACGGCACCTGAGCTAGCCGCAGATTGTTGCCGTGGGTGGCCACGTACCACAGCATACCGGGTGTGAGCTTGACTAGCCCGACGCGATCCATGGTGCCGCTGGT
>JAKQOD010000208.1 GCA_029565465.1 Deltaproteobacteria bacterium | reverse complement strand
GTTGCCGTCGGCTCAGCGCAACGCTTTGGCGTGCCGATGGGCTTTGGCGGTCCGCATGCTGCGTTCATGGCATGCAAAGACGATTTTCGTCGGCAAATGCCCGGCCGCATTATCGGTGTTTCGCGCGATGCCAAAGGCAAGATGGCCTATCGGCTCGCGTTGCAAACCCGCGAACAACACATCCGTCGCGAAAAAGCGACGTCGAACATCTGTACTTCGCAGGTGCTTCTGGCGGTGATGTCGTCGATGTACGCGGTCTACCACGGACCCAAGGGCCTCACTGCTATTGCGAACCGCGTGCGCGCCTTTGCTGCACTGGCAAAGGCCGGCATCGCCAAGTTGGGCTTTGCAGCGCGCGGCGGTGAGTTCTTCGATACATTGCGCTTCGATGTTGAAGCCAATCGCGCAGCGCAAATCATGGCTCGTGCCGTTGAGCGCGGGATTAACCTGCGCCGCTACGATGATGGTGTTGGGTTGTCCTGTGACGAAACCACCAGTGTTGAAGACATTGGCTTGTTACTCGAAGCCTTCTTGCCACCGGGCAGCGACGAGTTGCCATTCACCATGGATGGGTTGATCGCCGAAGCCGCCGTGCCAGCATTGCCGGTTGGGTTGGCTCGGACCAGCGCATTCTTGACGCACCCGCACTTCAATTCGTTCCATGCTGAGCACGAAATGTTGCGCTACTTGCATCGCTTGTCGGCCAAAGACTTGTCGCTGACCACGTCGATGATTCCGCTCGGCTCATGCACGATGAAGCTCAACGCAACCACCGAAATGCTGCCAGTGACATGGCCAGAATTTGGCCGCATGCATCCATTTGCACCGGCCGAACAAACCGGTGGCTACAAAGCCATGTTCACGCAACTCGAAGCCTGGCTGGCTGAAATCACCGGCTTTGCCGCCGTGTCATTGCAACCGAACTCAGGCGCGCAAGGCGAATATGCAGGCTTGCTTGCAATCCGTGGCTACCACATTGCGCGCGGTGACAAGCATCGTACGGTCTGTTTGATTCCGACATCGGCGCACGGCACCAATCCGGCGAGCGCCGTGATGGCAGGCTTCTCGGTGGTACCGGTTGCCGCAACTGCCGACGGCAGCATCGATGTGACCGATCTAAAAGCCAAAGCGGCGTTGCATGCGAAGAATCTTGGCGCGCTGATGGTTACCTATCCGTCGACGCATGGCGTGTTCGAAGATGCCATCATCGAAATCTGTAAAACCATCCACGAACACGGCGGTCAGGTGTACATGGACGGCGCTAACATGAATGCGCAGGTTGGGCTCACCAGCCCGGGCCACATCGGCGCCGACGTGTGTCACTTGAATCTGCACAAGACGTTTTGCATTCCGCACGGCGGCGGCGGTCCCGGCATGGGGCCAATCGGCGTTGCCGCGCATCTCGCGCCATACTTGCCAGGCCATCCACTTGCCAAGACGGGCACTCAACCAGTTGGCCCAGTATCGGCAGCGCCACATGGCTCGGCTTCGATTCTGCCCATTTCGTTCGCGTACATTGCGATGATGGGCGAAGCAGGTCTGCGGCAGGCAACGCAAGCTGCCATCTTGGGCGCGAACTACATTGCTTCGCGTTTGGCCGCGCATTATCCCGTCCTGTACACCGGCAAAAACGGTCGGGTCGCGCACGAGTTGATCATCGACATTCGTGGCTTCAAAAAAGTGTCCGGCGTTGAAGCCGAAGATATCGCCAAGCGCTTGATGGACTATGGGTTCCATGCGCCGACGATGTCGTTCCCGGTGCCCGGTACGCTCATGATTGAGCCTACCGAAAGCGAATCGAAAGCCGAGCTCGATCGGTTCTGCGACGCCATGATTTCGATTCGCAACGAAATCACGGCGATCGAAACCGGCAAAATGGACAAGGCCAATAATCCACTGAAGAATGCGCCGCATACGGCAGCTGCCGTTACTGGCACCGAGTGGGATCGGCCATACAGCCGCGAGCAAGCGGCGTTCCCAGCCGCGTGGCTGCGCGTTCACAAGTACTGGCCAACGGTGGCGCGGGTTGACAATGCGTATGGGGACCGGAATTTGATGTGTAGCTGTCCGCCGATGGATCCGCTGCTTGGAACATGAAAGCCCGATCCATCACAGCCAGGTTCGTTGGCGCTGCGCTTCCGGTCCTCGCGTACCCCGAGTACGCTCCGGTCCGGTTCTCGCGCCGCCTTCCTGGCTGTGCGCCTCGGGCTTTTTGCCTGACCTGAGCGGCACTGCTCGCACGTGGCCGTGACCGTTAACCGCCGGTGAGGCGGTGTTCGTGTTCGTGACCGTGTTCGTGACCGTGGCTAGGTTTGGGCCGGTGGGACCGAGTACACAAAGGTGACGGGGGAGCACATTGGGGCGGGGGAGCCGCTGACGAGGAAGGACGAGAATTTCCAGGTGCGCTTGATTTCGTCGGCGAGGCGCTGGTCGTACGCGGAGTACCCAGTGGTGCGAATTGGTTCGGCAGTATTCACAACGCCGTCGACTCCGTGGCAGACGCGCAGCACACCGGTGACGTTGGTAACGTGGTCGCGCACCATTACGGCGACGACTTCGGTGTCGGGCTCAATGGCCAAGGTGCCAGCTAGCCGTCGCTTTTCCATCGCACCGCGCGACGCAAAATCCGCCGTTACCGCGCGGCCCATACTCGAAGGTCACGCCGGTACAAATACGGCTCGTGCCAAGCAGTGCGCCGTGGCTCGGGCAAAAAGC
>JAKQOD010000967.1 GCA_029565465.1 Deltaproteobacteria bacterium | reverse complement strand
CCCAGCTTGGTCCTGGTGCTCCCTTTTTGGTTCCAGGTCGTCGCCATCAACGCGACCCACCTCTTCGTCAGGACGAATCACCCGGGCATCGCGAAGGTGCCTTTGAAACGCGGGTGAGCATCATTGAAGAACCCAATAGGGTCCCGTGAGCCACTTTTCCGTGAACGGAAGAACAAGAAGAACAACACGAAACCGGGCTGGCTCCGACAGTCTGGCTTCGGCCTGTTTGTGGTGGCATGAAAGACGCTCGGCGAGTTCGCTTCGTTGCCGGAGCCAACCACAGTTAGCGGCGGCGGCGCGGAGGAACGATGAGAAAGAATGTTAAGGCGAAGCCAAACAGCGCGGTCGGTGGCAAATGACCTGAGCTGCTGCAAGCTCCGCTATCCGGGGATATTGTAGGCATTTGGGTACATTCGTGGCCCCCGGTTGTGTTCGTGCACGTAGCATCCGCACTACCACAAGCCACTATCGGCCCTTCGGCGCACTCATCGATATCTACACAGTTGCCCATCGCCATATCGAACCGATAGCCAGTGTTGCACGTGCAGGTGAAGGCGTTTCCAACTTCCTTACAGGTCCCGGGGCCACAATTCACACCGGCGCAGTAATCAACATCGGGGATGACGACACAGGTTTGCATCGCAGTGTCGAATTGGTATCCGGCATTGCACTGGCACGTAAAGCCATCGGCGATTTCCACACAGGTGCCCATGCCACAAGATGCGGTGGCGCATAGGTCGATATCGGTACATGTACTGATCTGTGCAGGCGGGCGCTCAACGCAAGACCAACCAGTTTCGACCGTACAAGTGGCGGAGCAGCCGTCGCCGGGGGTGACACCGCCGTCGTCGCAGCCTTCCCCCGATTGGCGCACGGCATCGCCGCACACTGCAGAGCATGGCGCGCCCGCCGTAGCACAGGTGTAACCAACTTCGATCTCACGACAATCGTTGCTGCAGCCGTCGCTGCCTACGGCGTTGCCATCATCACAAGCTTCCTGTGCGGCAGCATCGATCACGCCGTTGCCGCAGGTGTTGGGCAAGCAAAACGAGGTTGGGATGCTGATGTCATCGAGCATCGGGCCCGCTGCGGCTGTGTCACTGCCCCAGAAATAGAGAATCGTCGAGGTCGACTGTGCCGTGAACTCAAAGCGCAGCCGCTGCCAGCCGGCCGATTGCGGGCTGCCCGACACGGTGTACTGAACCGTTTTTATCGGTTGGCTGATATCGGTCAGCGTATCTGCACTGGTGTCGCGGGCCGCACCCATCGCCATCGTGCGTAAGCAGCTCGAATTGCAAGGCTGGCCCGATACCGAGATGCAGTTCGCGCTCGCCAAAAACAGCACGCCGTACTTGCGGCCTGGGACGGTTGTGAATTTTTGCGCAATTAGCCCTTGCTGGAATTGGTTCAAGTCAATCGAGTAAGAGCCCTGGCCCGCGGGCAGGCAGTTGTTGTCGGCGGTGCCACTAACCCAGTCAACGCCGCCCGCCAAGACTTCCCACTGCGGGATGGCCTGGCCCGCTTCAAAACTCGGGTTCAGCGTTGCCAGCGGATCGAAATCTTGGCACGTGAAGCCCGACTCCAATGTGCAGGTCGCGCTGCAGCCGTCGCCGCTAACACTATTGCCGTCGTCGCACGCTTCAGTGCCGGCCTCTTTGGTGCCGTCGCCGCAGATGGCGTACGCATTGTTGGCCGCACCGAGCGTCACGGTAGCGACTGCGAAAATTGTTGCCCATTGCCGTAGCTTAAAGACCATGTGTTTTCCCCCTAAGACGAAATTGTAACA
>JAKQOD010000961.1 GCA_029565465.1 Deltaproteobacteria bacterium | reverse complement strand
GCAGCAAAGTCGGTGGCTTTGCTAACGGCTTCGCGCAATGCGGCCAACTGGCTTGCACGGCCGACCATGACTGACCGCACGCCGCGCACACCGTTATGCTGCAGCACAGGCGGACGCGTTGACGCCCGAATCGGTGGCCGGGTTGGCGACCGCGGTTGCGCGGGGAGCGTCTTGGGAGGCGTGGTGCCGGCCATGGAGGGTTTATGGTAGCTGGTCTTGCGGCGCGATTGAATAACCGTGGGCGGTTTTGCGTGCCGGTGCACCGCTGCATTTGCAGCCCTAACCGGTGTAATGTCGGCGCATGGTAGTCGACCTGCGCTCGGACACAGTAACCCGCCCCACCGCCGCGATGCGCCAAGCGATGGCCAACGCTGAGGTCGGCGATGATGTGTACGGTGAAGATCCTACCGTCAACGAGTTGCAGCGCGAGATTGCGGAGCGCCTTGGTACCGAGGACGCACTATGGACGCCGACAGGCACCATGGCCAATCAGCTAGCCCTGCGCGCGTTAACGCAGCCTGGCGAAGAAGTGCTCATCGGCAAAGATGCCCATTGTTGGCGTTTCGAATCCGGCGCGTTGGCAGCATTGGCGGGTGCCCAAACCACCGAGCTCCCCGGCGATGGTCGCTTTACCGCCGCTGCGGTCCGCGCAGCGTTTAAACCCTACGATGCTTTCGTTGCGCCTAGCCGGGTGCTCGCCGTCGAAAACACCCACAACATGGCCGGCGGACTGGTGTGGCCGCAAGCCCAGTTGCAAGATGTTCTCGCCGCCGCCAAACAGCTCGGCTTAGCGTGTCATCTCGACGGCGCACGGCTGTGGAATGCGGCCGCGGCATTGGGCGTCGACGAGCGCGAGCTGGTGCGCGGCTTCGACACCATTAGCGTTTGTCTATCGAAAGGCCTCGGCGCACCGGCCGGCTCGGTGCTGGCCGGGCCCCGTGACTTGATCAAACGGTGCGTGCGATTTCGCAAAATGTACGGAGGCGGCCTGCGACAAGCCGGGATCCTAGCCGCCGGCGGTTTATTTGCCCTCCGCAATCATCGCAGTCGGCTCGGCGATGATCATGCCAACGCCCAAACCCTGGCAGCCCGACTAGCAAGCTCGCCGCGCGTCAGCATCAACATGAACAACGTGCAAACCAACATCGTGATGATTGATCTTGTCGACGCCGATGCAAGCAGTGTGGTCAAAGTTGCCAAGACCCGTGGCGTGGTGCTGGGCAGCGTGCATGCACGGCGCATTCGCGTGGTAACGCACCTTGATGTTTCAAGCGAGCAAGTTCAATGGGCCGCGGATCAACTACTTGCCGTGTTAGCCGAAGCGCCGGTTGTGCGTCCCGAGTAGTGCATGCAAGCGCGTTCGGCATGGATGTTTGCAATTGCGGCAACCGCTGGGTTGCAACTGCATTGTTCGGCGCCTGCAACGCTGCGCGAGTTGCAAGCTGGTGAACAAGCTGAGCGCAGCGGCCATCACGATGTGGCGTTGCAGCAATATCGTGCGGCGCAGCAAACTTGCCGAAGGCTGACACCGAAGCGCCGCCGAGACATTGCGTGCGCGCAAGCGACCCTCAACGAAGCCGAGTTGCTCGATCAAGATGGCAACCGCGCAGCGGCAATCGTTGCATACCGCAAGATCGCCGAATCACCCGCAGCGGCGGCATCAGATGACCCGACTGCATTGCCGCCGCCGGGCGATCCAGATGCTGGGCTATGGGCACGCGCAGGTTATCGCTTGGGCGCGTTGCTGCTTGAAACAAATGATGCCCCCGCAGCATATACAGCTTGGTGGCGTGTGGTCACCGCGCTCCCCAACGAGCCCACGGCAGGCGATGCGCTCACAGCGTTGGTACGGGACGCGCGCTTGCGCAACGCGGCTGAACTAACAACCCACTTGTCTGCCCTGCTGACGCCGCTGGCCGAAACCGCGATCGCCGATAACCTGTTGTGGTGGCTTGCCGACGTGGCTGAGCACGAACGCAATGATGCAACCTTGGCACGTAGCTACTACGATCGCATTTACCAAGATCATCCGCAAAGTGGGATGCGCGATGATGCACGCTGGCATGCCGCGCGGATATCGCGAGGGCTCGGCGATGCAGCAGGCGCAGCACAACGCTTGCGTGGCTTGTTGGCGACTCGTGAAGTGGCGTTTGGCACGGGCTCTTATTTTTCCATTTGGCTCGACAACGCGCAGCTCGAACTGGGCCGCGTTTTGCGCGATGACTTGCACCAACCCAAGGCAGCCGCGGAAGCATTTGCGCAACTGCTCAAAGACTACCCGGCGTCGATCTTGCGCGACGATGCGTTGTTTGAATTGGCCTTGACCCAAAGCACCGCTGCCGATGCTGAAACCCAACGGCGCGGCTGTGCAGCGTGGGCACGCTTGCAACACGATTTTCCTGATTCCAAATATCTCAAGCGCAGCAACGAGGTGCCTACGTGTCAGAAGTAGCCGGCACCGAGCTGCGCAACGTCGACAAACGGTTTGGCGGACGCCAGGTCTTGCGCAACGTTTCGCTCAAAGCGTTGCCAGGGCGCCGGCTCGGCATCATCGGCCCGGCCGCGTCTGGCAAAAGCGTGATTGCCAAGTTGTGGTGTGGCCTCGAACGACCAACGTCCGGCGACGTTTTCACGTTAGGGCACCGGCTATCGACGCTGCCTGAACTCGCCGCGAGCCAGCAGCGCGCGCGTATTGGCATGCTGTTTCAAAACTATGCGTTGTTCGATTTTCTATCGGTGCTCGACAATGTGACGTTTGCCCTACAGCGCCGTGGCGATATCCCCGCCGACGAAATCCAAGATCGTGCAGCCGCGCGGCTGCGTGCGGTCGGGCTTGCTGGCAGTGAACACAAATTTCCGTCGCAACTTTCGGGCGGCATGAAAAAGCGCGTTGGCATTGCGCGAGCCACGGTGGCTAAGCCCGAGCTGGTCATTTACGATGAGCCGACCGCTGGGCTCGATCCAGTAACCACCCAAAAAGTGTACGACTTGCTCGCCAGCGACCATGCGCAAACCGGTGGCACCGTGATTGCAATCTCATCGGACGTGCTCGCGCTCGCGCGTTTCGTCGACGACATCGCGTTTTTGCACGATGGCAAAATTCGTTACCTTGGCCCGGCTGCCGATATCGAAAACGTTCCCGATCTGGCGGTTCGCCAGTTTGTACGCGGTGAGCAACATGGTCCGCTAAGCCAACATGTGCCAACGCCTGCGGAGGATGCATAATGGCCAACCTGATATCGCGCATGGTCACGGCCACCGCCGCCGCCGTGACTCGGGTTGGCACCTCCGCCTTAGCGGTGGCTCACGAAGTTGGCGGCATTGCCGTGTTGGCCGGGCGTGTGCTGCGTCGGCTCATACCGCCGCGACTCGATGGCCGTGAGCTGTGGACCAACCTGTTCAAGATGGGCAACGGCTCGGTGCCTATCATTATCTTGACAGCGTTTTTCTCCGGCGGCTTGATGACCCTGCAGTCGGCGCCGTTTGTGCAAAAATTCGGCGCCACTGCCCTTGCTGGCTGGGCTGCAGGCTACGCCGTGCTGCGCGAAATCGGCCCCATCTTGATTGCGCTGATGTTCTCAGGCCGAGTGGGTGCCAACAACACCGCCGAACTTGCCACCATGACCGTCACCGAACAGCTCGATGGCTTGCGGGCACTGGCGATCGATCCGATTTCATTTTTGATTGTGCCACGCGTGCTGGCGATGATTGTCGCACTCTTCGCCCTCACGGTACTCGGCGACCTGGTTGCACTTGGAGGTGCAGCCATTGTCGCGCACACGGTCATGGGCATTGAATGGGCGACCATGTATTACAGTTTCGCTGACAATCTCGCGCCGTACGATGTACTGCATGGGCTGTATAAATCCCTGGCCTTTGGCTTCGCCATCGCGCTGACCAGTTGCTACTTCGGCATCTCGGTCAAAGGTGGCTCGACCGGCGTAGGCCGTGCGGTGAATGCAGCGGTCGTCGCTGCTGCGGTGTCGATCATGTTGCTCGACTTCTTTTTGACCTACTTGACCGGCTAACCATGGCAATTCGGCAATCCATCCATCGCAGCATTTACAACCTCGGCAGCAAAGCTATCGGGGCGGTAACCGTTGTGCGCGATTTATGGTTGCTGTTCATCGGCGCCATCGCCGGCGTGCTGCGCACCATGCGTCGCAATGATCCATCGCGACGGCCCGGTGAAATCTGGCGGCAGATGCACAGCATGGGCAATCGATCGCTGGTTTTTCTCATCGTGACGTTGGGCTTCATCGGCATGGTGATGGTGTATCAATCGTGTTTGCAGCTCGCCCGCGTCACCGGCGATTATTCCCAAGTGGGACCGCAGTTCATTCGGCTGGCGGTTTCGGATTTTGCGCCTACCCTGACGTCGCTCATGCTCGCTACTCGCGTTGGCGCAGGCATCGCAGCCGAAGTAGGCTCCATGAAAGTCACCGAACAAGTCGATGCGCTGCGCATGTGCGGCGTTGCACCTATCGACTTTCTGATTTCGCCGCGCTTGGTGGCGTCGTTTGTTGTTACCATCGTTCTATCGATCCTTGCGTGCGGCATCATGTACGGGGCTGGTGGGCTGACGGCGCATTACTCCTTCGGCGTCAACCTCAACATTTTTTTTGACCCTTCCAACGTTCGCAACAGCCACGTGATCTTGGGGCTCATCAAGGCCGCCAGCTTTGGCATCGCCATCCCGATCGTTTCGGGCTACTGCGGCTTAGCAGCGCATGGCAGTTCGGAAGGCGTCGGCCGCGCGACCACGGCTGCCGTCATCGGTAGTTCGTTTGCCGTGATCGCGTTGGACTTTGTGATTTCAACGCTGGCCTTGTTGGTCATGCCAGGAGGCGTATGAGCACGCCGTTTATAGAGTTTCGCGGCGTGCAAAAAGGCTTCGGCGGCAAGCCAGTGTTGCGCGACTTGTCACTCGACGTGCAACGCGGTGAAGTTTTCTTCATCATCGGCACTTCGGGTGTTGGCAAATCGGTAACGATCAAACATCTCATCGGCTTGCTGCGGGTTGACGCTGGCGAAATTTGGTTCGATGGCCAACGTGTTGATGGTTATACTGAGCAGCAATTTGAAGGCATTCGGCGACGGGTTGGCATGGTGTTTCAAAACTCGACGCTGTTTGACTCGCTGACGTTAGCCGACAACGTGGCGTTGCCGCTGCGCAAGCATAGCGGCCTCAACACCCGCCAAGCGCACGCCGAAGCACTCAACCTATTGCGTCGGGTCGACATGCACGACTACGCGTTGCGCTATCCTGCCGAACTTTCCGACGGCATGCGCAAACGCGCGGCGATCGCCCGCACATTAGCAGGCAAACCCGAAGTCATGCTTTTCGATGAACCAACCACTGGCCTAGATCCGATCAGCGCGCGCCGCATCGACGCGTTGATTCGTGAGCTCGCCGATACCATGGGGGTTACCGCGCTGGTGGTGTCCCACGATTTGCCTTCAATTTTCGGCATCGCCGACCGCGTTGCGTTTCTTTATCAAGGCCGCGTGTATAGCATTGGCGCGCCGGGGGCCTTAAAGGTCAACGGCGATGCCATCGTGAAGCAGTTTCTCAATGGTGAGTCAGCCGGCCCGATGGAAACGCCCGGATTTTAGTGCAGGCTTCTGCTACGCTCTGCCTCATGCAACGTATTTACACGGCACACCCAGCGCTCACGGGCGTGTTTGCGGTATCGGTATTGGCTTGTTCGCCCAAAGGGCCTGGCCTGAGCAATGGCACAGCACCAAGCAAGACGCCAGGCCATGATGCTGCGCATGCAGCGACGGGCCCGCAAGATCCGCCACCACCGCCGCCAGTACTTACCGAACCAGATCCGGCTGCCGATCCAAGCAAGATTACCGCGCCCGCATTCACCTACAGCGACGGTGCGGGCAACGACTACATCCTCGACGGCAAAAGCCACAATATCGTCTACCGGCCAATCACGGCAGCGCAAAGCTCAACTGGCACCTACAGTGGCGGCTCACCGTGGGCGCAAACGCTCACGCCCGCACAATATGACGCCATCGTTGCAACCTTGACGCGTGCGCTTGCCGCCACCGCCGAACAAACGCCGGAACGTGGCAAAGGCACTGGCCTGCTCGAAAAAACCGGCAGCCCAGCGGTCATTCTTAAGATGAATTCGCCGCTGCGCGCTGAAGTTGAACAGCAGCTCAAAAAGCTCGCACCTCAGCTGTAGGCGCGGTTACTTCGCATCAGGTGGCCGGCTCACGATGCGCCAAGGCGTGCGCTTGAGAATTTTGCCCAACTCTTTGGTGTCTTCGGGAAATTCAGGATCCGTCATTAAGCGCATCAGTGAGCCTTCGCCGCGGGCCAGCATCTGTGCCGCACCGTCGATGTTTGCCATCACCGGTGCTACTTGATCTAACGTGCGGCGCATCGCGCTGATTGCGGTTTGGGCTTGAGCCACCACCCGCTGCGCCCCAGCGCTCAACCGCGCGAACTCAGGCCCGCGCAGCAACGTTAGCTGCTGCTCCATCCCAGCGAGGCTGGTGCGCGCTTGCTCCAATAATTGCGAAGCTTGGTGCACCAGCCGTTGTGCGTGCGCGATGGTGGTTGCGCCACCACTTTGCCTGCGCAGCGTTTCAACTTGGTCCAACAAGGCCACCGCTTCAGTGGCGATATGCAGATAACCTTGCACCGTCGGCGACAGCCCATCGAGTTGCTCGCCAAGGCTACGCAGTTGCACGGCCAATTCATGCGCAGCAGGCCCAACGTCGTCGAGAAAGAGCCGCATCACCGCCATATTGTCCCACATGCGTTGCAGCACGCGATCCATGCTTGGCGGATCGATGCCGCGCAGCGCATCGCCGTTCTGCAGTGCCCGCGCGGGTGCCAGATCGTTGCGATTGGCAATTTCCAAATAACGTTCCGATAGCGGACCATGCGACGACACAAAGTAGTCGCTATTGAGCTGGACGCGGGCTGCATAAGATGCACGCAGCGCAATGCGCACGACAACCACAGGCGGCTCAGCCCCCGACACGCCACCGTCGAGCTTGATGGTTTGGCCAGCGATGCGATCAACCGATTCGATATCACCAACCACGCGCCCCGCCACTACCACGGGCGCGCCGACTCGCAAGCCACCAAGGTCGCGAAAATAAACACCGACCCGTACGTGACGCCCCCATTCAATGCGCGGCAAGATCACGATGGTAAATACAATTGCAGCAAGCAGCGTCAGTAATACCGCTGCGCCGACGCGTGTTTGATAGCGACTTTCATCCACAGCGCACTATTCTTTCCAGAACAGCTTCCACGGATTGCGTTTCAAGTCGCGAATCAGTTCACGCAAATCAGCATACACATCGTCGCGTGCCAACAACCCACCAGCGGTGCCTTTGCCGGCGCGCAGATCGGTGACAAGACCGTTGACGTTAGTCAACAGGCCATCAGCTTGGGTGGCCGCAGCCGCTGCTTTGTCGGCAACGGCGATCGCACGATCGATCCGATCTTGATTAATGATGCCAGTGACTCGCGTTGCGTCTTGGATCAGCGCTGCCGCGGATGGCGTGAGCGTGGTTAGCGAGCTGCGCGCCGAGACTAACAGCGCGTCTGTATTGTTTAACAAATTACCGATCGTCCGCGGGTCACCCAAACCGACGTTTACCTTCTTGAGCGTCGTGGTCGCTTCGCTCGCAAGCCCCGACGCATTGTGCAACAGCGACGCGAGTTGTTCACGATTATCAACCAGCAGCTTGTTCACTTCGGCAACCGCACTCGAACTATTGGCGAGCAAATTTTTGATTGCATCTTTGTCATCACGCAGCACCTGCGAGACACCGTCAAGTACTTCATATAAGCGCGACACCACCAAATCGGTGCGCGGCGGATTTGAACCCACACGTACTTCGTCGGCCGCGATGGATGCGCCTGCATAGTCGTGACCAGGCACAATTTCCAAGTACTGCTCACCCAGCACGCCAGCGGTGTTAATGAAAAATTCAGCATCGCTGCGGATGCTGGCTTGGGCGCGATCTTCCACCCACACCGTCAAGCGCACTTGCACGCGGCGCTTGGTACGTTCGTCCATTTTGCCGCCGAGGAATTCGACGTCAGTGACTTTACCAACCTTGATCCCAGAGACTTTGACCGGGGCTCCCGATTGCAGGTTGCCAATGAAGTCGTAATCAACGTAGAACGAAAAACCTGAGCGCAGCGAGAAATTCCCAAGCACTACAAGAAAGCCGGCGAGCACCACCATCGCAACCACGATGAGTAGACCGACTCGAAACTCTAAGCCGCGTTCGCGCATGGATTACATAGTACCTCAAACGCTGGAGCCATCGCGAGTCGCCGTTGGCCACGAAAAAACCCGGACTCGTTCAGGAGCCCGGGCTTTGCCAATTTAGTACATTAGCTTATTGCTGCGGCCAGCCGCCACCTTGGGGAGGGTAACCACCACCTTGCGGAGGATAACCACCACCTTGCGGAGGTGGATAGCCGCCACCTTGTGGAGGTGGATAACCGCCACCTTGTGGGGGTTGTGGGCCGCCGCCACCGCTGCCATCCTTGATGAACATGCGTTTCGCTTCTTCGTATGCGGCGGGCGCTGCCATCATAAGAACTGCGAAGTAGGCAATCAAAGGCAAAACAGCGTGGGCTAACATGAGCACAGAGCTGATCCCGCCGTGCGCATGGACCAGCATTGCGACCGCGAACAGCACGTGTTGGGCTGGCAGCCAGACGATGAGCGCGGCTGCAATTACCGGCGTCAAGCCATCGATGGGCTGCAGGGCTGGCGGCAATTTCGATGGTGGAATCACCATGGCAATGCAAAGCGTGCCAATGAGCAACACCGCAAACCACAGAAGCATCCAAACAATGATGAGTACCGGGATGTGGCTGAAGCGGAAAAAGTCGCCGATGTCTGAAAGCAGTTGCACGCCCAACATGGCAGCGCCTGCAGCGACAATATAGCGAGCATACATATCTTGCGGCTGCGCAATTTTCGCGAGCAAGCCAAACACCAACGTGGTGTATCCAAAGATCAGCATGCTTCCACCGAAGCCAGCGCCGCCCATGATACCGCCGAAGCCGAGCTTCGAAATAAATATCCCTGTATAAGCAACCGCAAACGGTGCCCAGTGCAGTGCAAGTGGTGGCACTTTTGCCCGCATGTCGGCTGGCGCGGCGGTTAGCAGCAAGTAGATGCCACCGGCGATGATCGGCCAAATCATCACATCGAACTTCGGCATCCCAGCGGACCAGGCAAAGATCGTTGGGCTCAAGTGAAACGGTACGACGATCGAAGCAATCAATGCGATGCCAGCGATGAGCAAGATCTTCTTCTGAAGATCGTTGTCACGCAGCCGCGCAACTGGGATACCGAAGATCGTGCCTGGTGCGGATTGCGGCAAACCACGTGCGATGTCATCAAGTGGTCCCG
>JAKQOD010000951.1 GCA_029565465.1 Deltaproteobacteria bacterium | reverse complement strand
ACGGTGCGGCACCGCCTAATATCACTGAGCAAACGGCTCGCGCCATCACGGCAGAGGTGGTGCGCGCTGAGCGTATCGCTGATCGCGACGGCGTGCCGCAGTTCAGGGCCCAGCTGGCCGATGCCGGGCGGGTTTTGGTGGTGCATACGCTTACGGATGTTTTGCCCGGCGATGTTGTGCGATTCAGTTGTCGCTTGCGCTCGCCGCGTGCGTTGCGCAACCCTGGTAACGCTGGGCAGGTGTGGGCCAGTGCAGCGCGTGGTGTTGATGCCGTTTGCACCGCGCCACGGCTCGCCGTGATTGACACGCATTGGCGTTGGCAGCGCAGCATTGCTTTATGGCATCGCACATGGCGCGGCAGGCTCGATCGAGCGGCGCCCACCGCCGAACCTGGCCGCGCGGTCGTTGCTGGCGTGGTGCTTGGCGATCGTTGGGAATTTGATGAACCGATGAACCAACGCTGGCGCGACGCCGGCGTGTTTCACGCATTGAGTGTGAGTGGCTTGCATCTCGCAGTGGTTGCGCTCGGCGTGCTCGGGTTGCTGCGGCGCATCGTAAGTTTGCTGCCATGGGCACAACGGCGAGATCCAGTGCGCTTGGTTGCTGGACCCGCGCTGATGCTGGCGCTTGGCTATACGTTGCTGACCGGTGAGCAAGTCGCGACCTGGCGCTCGTTGTTGGCGGTCGCGCTCGTGGTCGCGGCACGCGTTGCGCATGTACGCGTCGATCGTGCACGGGTGTGGGGCGTGGTGGCGTTGGCGATGCTGGCCATCGCTCCCCTCGACATGTTTGATCCGTCGTTTCAACTAACTTTTGTGGCGACGTATGCGTTGATTCGTTTGCCGCCCCTCGATGGCAACGAGGTTGCGGCGTTACCAGTTTGGCGGCGTGGGTTGCGCTGGCTGGTCGCTAGCATGCGCACCAGCGTGTGGGTTGCGCTGCTAACCGCGCCGCTGACTGCGTTTCACTTTCAGCAGGTTGCCGTCGCTGGTGTGGTCGCCAACGTGGTGGTGTTGCCGTTGGTGGAGTTCTTGGTGCTGCCGATTGCATTGGTGGCTTTGGTGCTGGCGCCGTTGTCGCCGACGGTGAGTGATGCAATGTTGGCGCTGGTGGTGCGTGTTGGCGGCATCGCCGATACCTTGACAAGCTACATTGCGGCCCATGCGCCGGTTTTATACAGTGGGCTGAGTAGCGGCATTGCGTTGGTGGTTGCGGTCGCTGGGTTGGCGTGGCTCTTGCCTCGTCGCACCCGTGGCTGGCGCGATGTGGTGGCCTTGTGCCTGGTCCTCGCAGCTTGGTCGTTCGGCCTGGAGCGACGCGATTCGTCGTCGCTGCGAGTGACTTTTCTCGATGTCGGTCAAGGTGACGCGGCGATCGTCGAGACGCCGCAAAATCATGTGTGGCTCATCGACAGCGGCGGGTTTCCGAATCGCAGCGGCCCTGGAAGATCCGCAACCGGGGCCGCCGTAGTGCGCGCGTTGCGGGCGCGGGGAATCGATCATATCGACGACGTTTGGATCTCGCATCCACACCCGGATCACTACTTGGGATTGCTCAGCATCGCGCAAGAATTGCCGGTCCAGCGCATGTGGTTACCGGTGGGGTTCGACGATCCGCAGAGCGAATTTGGCCACGTTGTCGCTATCATGGCGGCGACCGGTACCGACATTCGTCGACCGCCGTTGGGGTTGGTGGCCGCCGAGCCGCGGCTACGCTTCAGCCTGTTGGCGCCAAGCTATGATCGCGGCGATCTGCAATCGCTGGTTGCCGCGAGCGATCCCGTGCGTACCGTCAATGACAACTCCGCCGTGCTGCTCCTCGAATTCGCCTCGCGGCGCTTGCTGTTTCTCGGTGACGTTGAACGTGAAGGCGAATTGAACGTAGCGCCACTGCTACCGCCCGTCGACGTGGTGAAAGTTGCGCATCATGGATCGCGGACGTCATCAAGCGCGGAGCTGGTGCGAGCAACGGCGCCGCTGGTAGCCGTGATTTCGTGTGGCTTCGCAAACACGTTTGGCTTTCCGCATCCTGGTGTCGTGGAACGTTGGCAGGCGGTTGGCGCCCAGGTGCTGCGGACTGATGAATTCGGCGCGATTACGGTGGAGGTCACTCCCGCCGGTGAGTTGACCTGGCACAGCGAAGTTAGCACAGCGAGCGGCTGGTAACCCGGTGAATTCTGTATACTCAGGCCGTGTCGATGAAATCATCCGAGCCGTCTGACGTCGATCGCGAAGAGTTTGAAAAAGCCGTAGTGCAAGGCAACGAGCAACTGCGGCTGGGGCAGCCCGGCATGGCAGCGCTGCACTTTCAACACGCCTTAGATCTCGACACCGGCAATGGCCGCATCCTCGCTATGTTGGGGCTTGCCCACTTTCGTGCAGGACAGTTCGCGGAAGCGCGCCCGGTGTATCAAGCGCTTATTAACCGGGCTCCACAAGATGCATCACATCGGCTCAATTTGGGCTTGGTCAATCTCAAGCTTGGTGACGCCGAAGCCGCGATCGCCATGCTCGAAAGCAGCCGTGCGATTGACCCAAGCTCGGGGCGTGCGGTGAGCTATCTGGGGTTGGCGTATGCGCGAGCGGGGCGCTTTCCAGAAGCCTATCGGGCGTTTTTGCTCGCTGGCCAAAACGATCTGGCTGCTGAGATTGAACAAGACCTCACCCTTGAGCAACGCACCGCGATCACGAACGAATTGCCACGCCGTGGTGGTGCTGGCCTCACCGAGCCACCGCCGATGGCTGCGGTGGCAACGGCTGCTGCGGCAACCAACACCACCGACGATGCTTCGGTTGATGCCGCCTTTGACGCGATGGATCAAGCGCCTGGCGAAGCTGACGGCGCAGCGCCGACGGCTGAGTTGGTGACAACCGAATCGGTCCGGTTTGTACGGCCACGTACGAATGATGACTCGAACGCGGTTGCTGTACCGCAAGCTGCGACGACCGCAACGGCAATTTCACGTGCCGTGGCGCAAGCGGCGCCGGCGTTGGGGGCGGCGCGCACGGATCTCGCAGCACACGCGGGTTCGCTTGCCGCAGGCTCGCTCGACGAGCCGGCCGGCATTGTGGCGTTGTCGGTTTATGCAACCACGCAGCTGGTGCGGCCCGATGAATCGGCGCATGCGTTGGCGGTTGCGCCCGGCGGGCAATTGGTGGTGCGGGTTGAGCAGCGCTTGTGGTCGCGGCGCGATGGCATGGTGTTGACCGGCGGCGCCATCACCTTTGAGCCTGCAACGCGCCGGATTCGCGGCCAACAATCGCAGGAGCCGTTTGCGCCGTTGGGCCGCGACGTGATGACGGTCAGCGGCCAGGGGTATTTTGTCGTTGATGCCGGCGATGGGGTGTTTGCTGCGGTTGCGCTCGACGACGATATTCTATATTTGCGTGAGGACGTCGTGTACGCGTTCGAAGCCACGTTGCGTTGGGAAAACGGCAATGTGCCCGGCATGCGTGGCCAGTTTGGCGTTGTGCAATTCCGCGGCGATGGTGCGGTGGCATTGCACACCGCGTTGCCCTTGATGCGGATCAAACTCTCGGCGGCCGCGCCATGCACGGTACCAGTGGCACGGCTCGCCGGCTGGATCGGTCGGGTGGTGCCGCGCGCCGTGAATGTCGAGGGGGCTGGCCCCATTCAATCCGTCGAATGTAGTGGCGAAGGCGTGATCTTGATCGAGCCGCCTGCGCGCATGGCTGAGTCGCGACGGTGATGCCGCTGGCATTGGCGGCCATGTTGCCGCCCGGCAGTGGGCGCATGGTCTTGCTGTCAGGGCGCAACGACGACGGATTGGGCCAATGGTCGTTTGTCAGCGCGCTGCCCACGGCAATCTTTGTTTTGCGTGGTCGCAGCTTTGAGATCATCAACGCCGCTGGCGGATGCGTGGCGCGCGGCGACGGCGATCCATGTGACGCGATTGCTGCTTTCGTGGCTGACCATCAATGGCCTTCGGCCGACGATGGCCCGTTGCCGTCGGTGGTTGGTTATCTCAGCTACGAAATGGGCGCCGCACTCGAACATGTTGCAACGCAGCCGCAGGCGCTACCCGATGTTGTGCTAGCAGCGTATGCGGCCGTCTGGCGTTGGGCGCCGGCCGCAACTACGCCACAGTTGATGGCCCGCGATGCCGCGGCCGCCGCCCGCTTGCGCCAGTTGGAGGCTAGCAACGCCAGCGACGACCGTCTTGATTTGCGGCCACCGCCGCTGCTTGGCGAGCTTGCGCCCGACGATGATGCTGCAGTGCACCGGGCCCGTATTGCAGCGGTGCAGGCCTACATTGCAGCGGGCGATGTTTATCAAGTAAACGTGGCTCGACGGTGGAGCGCACCCGTGCTTGCGCCTGGTGATCCACTCACACTGTTGGCCAGGATCCATGAGCGCGCACCGGCGCCGTACAGTGCATTGTTCGAGTTTGCCGAAGGTGCTGTGGTTTCGGCGTCGCCTGAGTTGTTCCTACAACAACGCAATCACATGTTGGAAACTCGCCCAATCAAAGGCACCCGACGACGCAACGGTATCGCCGTCGAGGATGCCGCGGCGCGCGCCGATCTGCTGGTCGCCGAAAAGGATTCGGCGGAGCATTTGATGATCGTCGACCTTGAGCGCAACGATATTGGTCGCATCTGCGATGTCGGCTCGGTACATGTCGACGGCTTAGGCTATGTGGTTGAGTTGCCGCACTTGTATCATCGCGTTTCGCGGGTGCGCGGCACATTGCGCACTGACGTCGGGTTGGCAGATGTACTGCGTGCCACGTTTCCCGGCGGCTCAATCACCGGCGCGCCCAAAGTGCGTGCGATGCAGATTATTGCTGAGCTTGAGCCCTTTGCACGTGGGCCATACTGCGGCGCGATTGGCTGGTTTGGGCTCTGCGATGCCGCTCCTGCACTCGAACTCGCCATGGGAATTCGTTGTGCCGTCATCACGTCCGAGACGCTCCACGTTTACGTCGGCGGCGGCATCGTTGCTGATTCGTCGCCGCAAGCTGAAGTCGATGAAACCGACGACAAGCTGGCAGGCTGGCGCCTCACCTTGGGTAGCTTACGGTGACGTTTCCAAGCCGACAAACGTGACGGCTTCGCCTTGCACTGCAATATCGGCAAACGTCACCGCGGTGCCACCCGCCGGCGTAACGTTAATTTTGATAGTACCAGCCGGCACGCCGGCCAACGCGACAATACCGGTGTTGTTCGTAGCGGTCGTCTCCCACGCGATCGCATTGCTGCCACCGTAGCGCGTGATATTGAGCGCCACCGGCAGGCTTGCGACGGTTGCGCCCGCAAGCGGCGCGCCAACTTTCAGCACACGCGCGAAGACGGTGCCGTGGTCGGCCGGCAAAGGCGCAGCGTTGTCGAGCAGAAATTGATTGTAAACTGCGCTGCTGGTAGACGGGATGAGGATGTTGCCAGCGGCCGGAATGACTGACGTAATGAAGTTTGAGCGCGACGCTTTAAGTACCGTGGGTTGACCCATTGGTGACGCTGTAAACGCAAATGAACCATCGGCCGACGACGTTGCGTTGAGGTTGCCGTATGCCACGGTAAAACCGTCTGCGCCGGTGTTGGCACATTGTAACGGAAAGCGCAGATCCGACGTGACACACACTCGACCATGCAAGAACGCCGCATCCGTAGGCCGTGCGTCTGCACTGGCGGCATCGGCCCGGCCGGTGAGGCCGCCACCACCACCACCACCGATGCACGGAACGTCAGGCTTACAAATCGGCTCGGCGGTGCAAGCCGCCAGCGCGATCAAAACGAGCACAGCGCTTAGCTTGGTTGTCGACGACATAGCTGCATGCTACCCCGATTTCGCCAACCCGCCAAAGTTTCGGTTGCAGTGGCTACGCGGCGGCCTTGGCCTTGGCAAGCTGTTTTTCGCGTTTGCCTTCTTTGATGATGTCGATAAACATCAAGCCAACACCAACCACCAGCACGACGTCGGCAATATTAAACACCGGCCAGCGGTGGGTTTTCCACCGCCACAAAACGAAGTCGGTGACGGATCCAAAATAGATGCGGTCAATGAGGTTCCCAATCGCACCGCCAACGACCAGCGCGAGCGCCCAATGCAAGATTTTCTGATCATCACGGGACCGTTTCAGCATCCAAATCATGCCGGCACAGGCCAACAACCCAACGATGGAAAGCATGACGCGCGCGCTGCCTTGGCCGGCAAACATCGAAAATGCCGAGCCCAGATTCATCGACAATTCCCAATCCCAATAACCGTCGATGACCGCGACCGGCTTGCCGTAACATGCGCGCGCTGCAATGTCGTATGGCACGTCACAGGCGCCGCCGGTTTTCATATTCGTCGTGGTTGGCAGCGAATGACGCGCCCAAATTTTGCTCGCTTGATCGGCAGCGAGCGACAGCACGCCAACTACGATAAGGATGATCCACTTGTTGCGGCTGGCTGCAGTCGCGGTGCTTGCTTTGGATGTTACGGCGTCGGTCATGGTCGCTCCTTACTCGGTGATACCTTTGGCAGCGAGCGCCGTGGCGCACCGCTGACAAACGTCTGCTGGGGTAACTGCTAGCACATCAAAATGCTTCCAGCAGCGGTCGCATTTCGGCCCAGTATGCGCAGCTACGCTCACGCTGGCTTCGCTGGCCGCCACAACTGTGACGCCTGACACAATAAAAATATCCGCCAACTCGGCGTGGTGGCGTTGCAACACAGCAGCGTCATCGGCAGGGGCGTGCAGGGTGATGGCGGCCGCGACCGATTTATTTTTGGCAGCGCGGAACGGCTCAAGCGCTTTGGTGACCCGTTCGCGCCATGCCAAGATGATTGCAAAATCTTTCGCAAGCGGTGATTCCACAGCAAAGGATGCACCTGTTGGGAAAATCGCCAAGTGCACGCTGGCTGGGTCGCCCGCACGCTTCGGCAAGTGTTTCCAAAGATCTTCAGCGGTGAAGCACAGCACCGGCGCTGCGAGCAACGCGATGGCCCGCAAGCATTCGTACATGACAACTTGGGCCGCGCGTCGGCTTGGCGCATCGGGCGCGTCGGAGTACAGGCGATCTTTGGTGACGTCGCTGTACAACGCCGACAGATCCACCGTAACAAACTCGACGAGCAAACGATGCACCACGTGGAACTCGTAACGCTCGTACGCTTCGCGCGCATTCCACACCAGCTCGTCGAGCCGGGCCAGCAAATACTGATCGATCGCCAGCAGCGGTGTGTTGTGCCGCGTGTTGGCGTTGGCATCGAAGTCTTTGAGGTTGCCCAACAAAAAGCGCGCCGTGTTGCGCAGCTTCCTGTACCACTCCGACAAACCATCGAGGATGTTCTGCGAATACGTGATGTCGTTGCGGAACTCGGTCGAGCCCGCCCATAACCGGAACATCTCGGCGCCAGACTTTTTGATAACCGCATCAGGCTCGATGTAGTTGGTCTTTTTGCCTTCGGCTTTGGCTTTTTCGATCGAGCTCTTCGAATATGGTGTGCCGTTTTCGTCGAGCACAAAGCCGTGCGTGATGACAGTTTTGTACGGCGCTTTGCCTTGCGCACCAAGCGACGCCAGCAACGAGCTATGGAACCAGCCGCGATGTTGGTCGGAGCCTTCCAAGTACATATCGATGTCGCTGTGATCGGTGGTTTTGCTCGCCATTGCCAACCACGACACCCCAGATTCAAACCAAACGTCGACGATGTCGCGTTCATGTTCGAATTGCTCGGGGCCAGCGCCACAGCCGCTGCACGTAGTGCCTGCCGGTACCAGTTCGGTTGCGCTGCGCGCCCACCAAGCGTCAGCGCCTTCGCGCATAAAGATGTCAGCGATGTGATCCATCGTATCGGCGTTGGCGTGTTCGGTGCCGCACGCTTTGCAATAAAACGCTGGAATTGGCGTGCCCCACAGCCGTTGCCGTGACAGCACCCAGTCCGGGCGATTTTCGATCATGGCGTAGATGCGGTTTTCGCCCCACGCTGGAATCCACTCGGTCGCGCGAATCGCTGAAAGCGCTCGAGTGCGCAGCTCGGCGTGGTCGATCGAGATGAACCACTGTGGCGTGGCGCGGAACAAGATCGGGCCTTTGCAGCGCCAACAGTGTGGAAAGCTGTGATGCACTTTGTCGGTGGTTGGGTTGAGCAACGCGCCCAGTGCTGCCAAATGTGCTGTGATGATCGGGTTGGCTTCGTCGGTGGTTTTGCCAGTGAGGTCGACGCGGTCTGGCCCGCCTTCAAGCGCGATATCTTTGATGTAGCGGCCTGCATTATCGATCGGCGCATAGGCTTCGAGCCCGTGTGCCATGCCGGTGCGATAGTCGTCGGCGCCGTGACCGGGCGCCGTGTGCACGAGTCCAGTACCTTGCTCAGTCGTTACATAATCGGCAAACCAAACGCGGAACGCTGCTTCTGAAGCTGCC
>JAKQOD010000950.1 GCA_029565465.1 Deltaproteobacteria bacterium | reverse complement strand
CGCGCCCGCGCCCGCGCCCGCGCCTGTTCCGGCCCCAGCTACGGGCTCGGACTCCGCGCCTGCCGCCGGCTCCGGCGCGGCAACGCCTGCCGCCGGCTCCGGCGCGGCAACGCCTGCTGCCGGCTCCGGCGCGGCAACGCCTGCTGCCGGCTCGGCTGCCACAGGTTCGCCGGTTCCTACACCGGCCAAGTAATTCGCGTTGCGGCGCAACCAACCGGCGTGCGCGTATAATTCAACGTTCAAATGAAAAAAGCCCGGCCGCTTTCGCGCCGGGCTTTGACGTCGTTACCGACGACGATTGCGACTAAAGGAAGAAGGTAAACTTCTTGCTCTCGCCAGCCTTCTTGGTCAGGTCCGATTCGAGCTTGTTGCCTTCTTCAAGCAGGGTCTTCACGCGTTTGAAGATGGTGTCCAACCGCTTGGTATAGAGGGCTGCCGCAGCCGTTTCTTGCGAACCTTTGAGGATTTCGAGCAAGGTGCCGCTCTTATCCAGCAACAACAGTGACTTCGGCGCGACGTTTTCGCCTGGATTAGCTTTGGCAAGTTTGCCTGACGCCCATGCTTCACCCGCGCCGTTTGCGCGATACAAAAAGCCGGTGACGCCGTCGTTGCAGGTTGCGGAGTCGGATGCTTTCCCATCGCCACAAACCGGTTTGCCGAGTTCCACAAACGATGCACCGAGTGAGCCACCGTTTTTCGCTTCTTCAGCCGTTGGGTTGTTCAGCAAAATGCCGTAGCGCGTTGCACCGATGCTTGCGAGCGCTGCATTTTCATCGGGCTTGACCATCGCTTTGTCAAGCTTGTCTTTCGATGCGACCAAGGCGACGTCGTCGAACTGTGCAGCTTTGGTTTGCTGATCGAGCATGCCTTTGAGTTCGGCGATGCCAGCAAAAAACGCAAGCGTGCGACCCGAGATGGCCGAGTCGAGCGAGTTTTGCTTGTAGCGGAACAAGACTTCTTCTTTGATGTCGAGCTTGCCGGCCAGTTTGGTGATCTCAGCCGTCAGTTCTTTGGTCGGTTTGAAGTTATTCTTCGACAGTTCATCGAGCGTCTTGTCGAGTTCGTTGATGCTCTTTTTGGCAGTCTTGACGACCGACAAAATGTCGCCGGCGCCGCGAATACCTTCATTGTAGTGCGCACCGTTTTTAGCCATCTGGCCAATCGAGACGCCGAGGCCAAGCGCTACGATCGCAGGTACGACGATTTTGGCGATGCCAATGCCTTTGCCGCCAGCGCTGACGTTTTCGACGGGTTTACCGTCGTTGACGATGACGATTTCAGGTGCACGCTGGACGGCGCGCATCTGTGCCATCGCATTCATGGCACCGAATGGATCTTCGGAGGCATTCGGCATGGCGGGTTGCGCCGGCGCGACTGGTGCAGCCGGCTGGCTACCAGGCGGTGGTGGCACGTTGATCCCTGGTGGCGGCGTCACCGCAGCGAATGCTGACGTTGGACCACGTACGGGTGCAGGTGCTGCAGGCATGGCCGAACCGGAATCGCCGGCTGGTGGCTCGGCGCTAGCAGCGCCTTTCTTAAGCCCGAGGCGAGCTTTTAGGTCGCTGATATCTTTGCTCTGCGGGCGTTTTTGCTCAGACAAGGTAAACCTCCGGGCGGGACTCTACGGATCGCACGTTCTTTATGTCAAGCGGGCCGCAAGCAGTTAATTTCGTGGCGGTTCGCAAACGAAAGACACCCATGCTGTGGCAGCGTTGCGCCACTTTGCCAAAGCGTGAAGAATTTTTCACGAAATGTTCTCCTAAACGACCTTGATGATAAATCTAAGATATTGAAATTATTGAATTCATGGATGTCGGGATCGGTGACTGGGTAGTGGCCCGGGTGATGCATTAAACTTTTTCGCTGGTTGGCGCGTCCAATCACACAAGGGCAATATGGCAAACAAACTCGCAATCCTGGTTGGATCTTCTCTCGCAGCAGCTTCGCTGCTTTCCGCTGCTCCTGCTTCCGCAGGCGTGCGCATTCACTTCGGTGGCGGCGTTCATGTGCGCGGTCACGTGGGCGGCAGTATCCGTTGGTCGCGGCCAGCCCCTGTTTGGCGGCCAGCGCCGCGCCCGTTTGTTAGCGGTTCCATCTATGTCGGCCGGACGTACAACACCGGCTATTACCCTGGCGGTTACGTATATCCAACCTACGCACCCGCGCCGGTTGTCCCATCATACTATCCGGTTGCTCCTGCGACCCAAGGCTATTACGCAGCTGCAGCCGCTGCCCCAGCCCCGCAACTGTCACGGTTCGCCGTTGGTGTGTTTGCTGGTGGCGTCGCCACCGAAACCGATGCGCAAGGCGATGACATGGGCTTATTGGCACGCGTTCGCGTAGCCCCGCATTTTTTGATTGAGGGTGAACTTGGCCGCAGCCGGATGGCCGATGGTGCTCGTGAAGACCGTCGCCTTGAAGGTGCCGCCGTGTACGAAACCCATCCGTACCACAGCATGACGCCGTACATCGTTGCTGGCATTGGTGCTCAAGATGCCCAGGTGGGCAATACCTGGACGACCACCCAACAATTTGGTGAAATCGGCGCCGGTTTGCGTTGGCAACTTTCACCGTCCTTGCAGTTGCTTGGCGACATCCGCTTCGGGCAACGCTCGGAAACCGACGCGCAAGCGCGTCCGACCGATGTCGCGGCTCGCGCTATCGCGCCACAGGCTGATGCACCAGAGGGCTATTCCCGTGTGCGCTTAGCCGCCGCGCTGACGTTCTAAGTCCACGTTTTGGTGTGCGTGATGTAGCGAGGTCGAGCCGCCTGAGCTAGCATCAAGTTAATGGTTCCCGGCATTGAGCAGCGCTACATTATTGCGCGCGACGGTACCAAGATTGGCTACCAAGTGCGTGGTCAGGGGCCAGTGCTGGTGCTTGCCAACGGCCTTGGCGGGACATACCTGGCGTTTCAACATGTGTATCGGGCGGTGCCTAATCATCGCGTGATCTGTTGGGACTATCGTGGCTTGTACACATCGAGCCAACCTCATGATGACCGCGCCAACACCGTTGCTCATCAAGTTGCAGACTTGCTGGAAATTCTCGATGCCGAAGGTGTTGA
>JAKQOD010000945.1 GCA_029565465.1 Deltaproteobacteria bacterium | reverse complement strand
TGCCCGTGCCCGTGCCCGTGATCGTGCCCGTGCCCGTGACCGATGCCCGCTACTCGTAGCGTGGCGCGTCGTCGCGTTTGGCCAGGTTTTCAAACCTCGTGAACCGGCCTTCAAAGCGCGTCTCCACCGTGCCGGTGGCGCCGTGGCGGTTCTTGCCGATGATCACTTCGGCAATCTCCGGGTTCTCCGCGTCTTTGTTGTAGACCACGTCGCGATAGATAAACATGATCACGTCGGCATCTTGCTCGATGGCGCCCGATTCCCGCAAGTCCGACAATTGTGGTCGTTTGTCAGTTCGGTTTTCCAACGAACGGTTGAGCTGCGACAACGCAATCACCGGCACTTCGAGTTCTTTCGCCAAGCCTTTTAAGCCACGCGAAATTTCCGAGATTTCTTGTTCACGCGACGCTTTGGCGGCTTGTGGCGAGCCGCGCATCAGCTGCAAGTAGTCGATGACGATCAAGCCGGTTTTTTTGCCAGCGAACAGTTCTTTGTTCGACCGAAACCGCCGTGCGCGAGCGCGCAATTCACGCAGCGACAGCGCCGGGGTGTCGTCGATCAAAATCGGCGCCTTCGACAACGTGTTTGCTGCATAGGTCAAATTCGTCATGTCCTGGCGCTGCAATTGGCCACGGCGCAAGGCCGACGAATCGACCCGCGCTTCCGAGCACAACAAACGTTCAGCCAACTGCGTCGACGACATTTCGAGCGAAAACACCAAACACGGCCAGCCGCCAGTGATCGCTGCGTTCTGCGCAAGCGACATCGCAAACGAGGTTTTGCCCATGGCGGGACGAGCTGCCAAAATGATGAGTTCGGTCGGTTGCAAGCCTGCGGTTTTGGCGTCGAGCTCGGCGAAGCCCGTTGCCACACCGGTAATCCCGTCCGACGACGCAAACCGCTGATCGAGCGAGCCAAACACCTTTTTGATCAGGCTCTTGATGCTCTCAGGCCCGCTGCCACCTTTTTTCTGGGTGACTTCGAAAATCTTGGCTTCGGCTTCGTCGAGGTAGTCGCGGACTTCGAGATTTTCTTCGTAACCGCGCTCGAGAATTTCACCCGACGCCAACATCAAGCGCCGCGCTTGATGTTTTTCCATCACGATTTCGGCGTAGGTCACGACGTTGTCAGGCGTCGGCACGCGCATTGCGAGTTCGCCCAAAAACGCAATGCCACCAATCGCTTCGAGCTTGCCGGTCTTTTCGATTTCGACTTCAACCGTCACGACGTCGATCGGCTTGGCCGCCGCTTCGAGTGCGCGAATCGCAGCGAACACCACTTTGTGTCGGTGATCGTAAAAGTCTTCTACGTCGATGGTGTCGAGCTGGGTCAACACATCGTTGCGCAGCAAAATACCGCCCAGCACCGACGCTTCAGCGTCGAGGTTGTGAGGCAGTACTCGTCTATCGCGGGCCATCGGCCGCTACACTAACAGAGCTCAAGCGCGACACTCAATCTTATCGCGCGATATCGCAGCCACTGTGCCCGAAACGAAAAAAGCGGCCTACAGTTGCCTGTGGACCGCTTGCCTGTCGTGCTTTGCAGCACGTGTTGGCTATTTTTCTTTACCGACGACCCAGAACTTCAAGTTGGCGTTGACGCCGTTGCCGAGTTTGACAACGGTTTCGTACTTGCCGAGCGCCTTGACAGCTTGATCGAGGTTCACCCAGCGGTGGTCGATCTCGATGTTGGCCTTCTTGAGTTGTTCAGCGATGTCACGGCTGGTGACCGAACCGAACAGCTTTTGATCTTCGCCCACGTTGCGTTCGAATTGCAGCGTGATGCCGTTGATCTTGCCAGCGAGTTCGGTGGCAACAGCGCGCTCTTTAGCAACGCGCAGCTCGATCACCTTTTTGTTGTGTTCGAGTTGGTTTTGGTTACGCACGGTAGCCGACACAGCATAGCCGCGTGGCACGAGGTAGTTGCGGCCATAGCCATTGCGAACCTTGACGAGTTCGCCGGCTTTGCCGAGGTTTTCGACGTCTTGGATCAGAATGATCTGCATGGACTATTCTCCCGAAACCGAGAACGGCAGCAACGCCAACATGCGTGCGCGCCGAACAGCGGTGATGATGATGCGTTGTTGACCCGCGCTTGCGCCGCTGATGCGACGTGGGATCATTTTGCCGCGGTCGGTCACGAACGACTTGAGCACTTGAGGGCTCTTGTAGTCGACCTTAGCGAGCACTTCAGACGAAAGGGCCTTGCGGCGGGTTGGGGCGCGACCGGCTTTGCCACCGCGTCCGTCGCCATCGCGATCCATATTGTCATCGATATCGTTGCGCATGGGGCTCCTTACTCTTTGCTACCTTCGACTGCGTCGAGGTTCGGGAAATCAAAGTCATCGTCATCGTCACCGGCTGGCTCATCGCCACCGCGGTGCAAGAACATGTCTTCTTCGTCAGCGGCCGTGGTAGCGGCTTTTTCGAACGACGTTTCGTCGATTTCAACAGGGCGTGCACCAACATCAACATCGGTGTCGACTTTGACGGTCAAAAAGCGGATGACCGAGTCGAGCATGCGCAGGTTGCGTTCGGTTTCTTCAACCACGCCTGCGGTGCCGAGGTACTGCCAGTACAGGTAGATACCTTTGCGCTCTTTGGCGACTTCATAGGCCAAGCGACGCTTGCCCCAGTTGTCAACCTTGATGATCTTGCCGCCTTGGCCTTCAATGACGCTCTTGATGCGAGCGTTCACTTCGGCAACGCCTTCATTTGGCGTATTTGGGCGAAGGATATAAATCGTTTCGTATTCGCGGGCCGTTCCTGGCTTGTCGCGCAGACTCTGTAACCGTGCCATTCGTAGCTCCTCTTGGGTGTAAAGCCCGGGTCGTGCAACAAGCGCGGTCCGAGCGAGGGGAGCGGCGTTTTAAAGCGGATTACGGTTCAGATCCAGTGGAATCTGCTGCTTTTTAGAGCCTTATAGCTCGCAGCGTGCCAATCCGACGCCCATTTTGACATTCGGGAAGTTCGCAGTGGTGCCAGTGCCCGAAACCCACATTTTGAGTTGGGTGCCATCCAGCACGACGGTTGGCGAAACCACGTTTTCATCGGCCCACGGCGCTAGCTGCGTGCGGTCGAGCAGCGCCGCGCCGTCTTGCTGCCATTGGTCGATGCCATTGGGCGACACGGCATGGTGAATTTTGGTTTGCTGGAACGGCGTTTCGGTTAGCACATTAAAGAACAGGTGCGCTTGGCCGTTGATCTCGACCCCTGCAGGCGTCGAATACCCTTGCCAGTTGCTGTTACGCGGATACACGGCTTGATCCGGCTTAAATGCAACTTGGGGTTCGGTCCACAACAGCCCATCACTTGATCGGGTAACCCCGATTGTAAATAAGGTAGTTCCAACGCTGAGGTCAGCGCCCTGGGCCGCGAAATAGACGTATAAATCATCTTTGAAAACCATCGCGCCAGGCTCCGCCACGATCCATTGACGGAAATCGAGCGACGGCGTGTCGTTGGTTGGATCGGTCGGCGCGATGGCGTGCGGTTGCCGTTGCCAGGTAATGCCGTCTGCCGAGGTCGCCATCATCACGCGGTATTCCTTCGGTTCATCATGCGCGTTGGGATACCCCGTATAGAACATGTAGTACTTGCCTTTGAAGAACACCACCGACGGTGTCTCGGCGGATTTGCGGTCCCAATCAGTTTGGATTGGCGACTTCACAAAGACCGGGGTGGTTGGCGCAAGCGTCCAAGCCACACCGTCAGGAGACGTCAGCCGGTACACTGCGATGTTACCGTCAAAATCGTGATCCGAGGTGGCGTACATAATGTACTGCGCGCCGACTTTGATGACGTGTGGATCGCCCCAGGTCGAGCCGGCGAACTGTTCGCCGCGCTCCAGCACGGGGTTCGAGCCTTCGAGCGCAAAGCAGCTCGCTTTGAGTTTCGATACATCA
>JAKQOD010000944.1 GCA_029565465.1 Deltaproteobacteria bacterium | reverse complement strand
CGATGTATCTGCAAAAATATTCATCGCAATATGACGCGATGTTTCACTGCATCGGCTTGCAACAAAGTTGCTTGCGGTCACGGCGGGAGGCAACACGCCGTCGCTGACACGTGTCACCGCCAACGGCGCATACTGGGTATTGCCACACGCAGTAAGCGTAGGCGAACAGGCCACGGCAGCACGCAGTTGCCCGGTACCGCCAACAGCAACCACGGCGGCTAACATCATAGTTTTGTAGTGTCCCATGAGCACAGGTTATCGCAAGGCGCGTGCCAAGCTAAACACCTGTAACTACGAAGGTTTCAACTTGCTCGGCGCAATGAGGTGCACCGATCCGCGACATTGCGGTCAGAGTCGGTGCGCGTTGCAGCGTGGCTACAACGTTGTCCGTGCCAGCTTGAGGTGATCGATGACTTCGACAACGCCAGGCGCCGCCCACGCGGCATTGGCTGCATCGGCCATCATTTGCCACGACGACGCAGTGCCCCTACCGTGGAGCGAACCAGCGAACGCTGGAAGCGGGATCGCCCGTGACCTTGCCGTCGACCGCGTCGATGTGAATCGACGATGCATCGGTGGCAGCTTGGCGGTACAGCGCGGCTTCGACAGCAGCGCGAATGTGGTCGGTGGTTTCGACGGGCCTGAGACTGATGTCGTTAAACACTGCGCTAACGCCCATGATCTGTTGCACTGCGCGTGCAGCAGCATCGCGTTCATAGTGCCAAGCGACTTTGCCTTCGAGGGTAACTTGGCCGTCGACCACTTTGGCGGTCACGGTCTTTGGTACCGAAACGTCCCAGGTGAGCGCAGTGAGCACAGCCTTGGCGATTTCACTATCGCTGCGTTTGTGATCGGCGTGCAGCTTTACGGTGAGTTCTTGCGCCACGGTGCGCACGCTATCAACTCGCTTCGCGGCTGCTTCCGCGGCCCACTTTTGCGGAAACGTATCAACGGCACCGAACAGCGTAACCGCGCCTTCATCGACGCTGACACCGATTTGGGTCGCGTTGACTTTGGGGTCCCACATCAATTCGGCTTCGATGTCTTGTTTGAGTTGAATATCGGTTTTCATGATTCGGCCTTAACGTTTGAGCAATGCGAACGGCGACGCGCGTAGCGCCTGTGCAACTGCAACGAGCACGATCTGTGCCACGGCGCGCGCCTGCGTCGGCATGCGGCGTGCAATCCAGCGTTGCATGCAAGACGCCAAACGCATCGCGTACGTTACCCGCCACGCCATTTTGATGTTGCTCTCTGATGACGAAGTCAGCGCAGTGAGCGCAGCGGAGACAGCTACCAAGCTAACCAGCGGGGATCAATATATTGATCTCGAGCAACTGAGCACCGGTGTACAAACCGCCAACGCTGATGCACCAGCCATGAAAAACGTTTTGCCAGCCAAAGCTGTGCGGCGCGCAACGTGGGCCCGGATTGTCAAACGGCTCCGCGCTACGCAGCCGCCGGCCACTCATCTGAGCGAGACGGCTGGAGAGTAATACTATCCTGTTAGATACGGATTATCGTATAAGATAATATGCCAGCACAGGACATGACGTAATTACAGCAGCTTACGGTGCTTTCAGGCCTGGCACCGACCCTGCAATTACTTGCAGCATGTCGAACCAAGTCATCAACGCATCGCAAACCATCACCTCTAACGCTGCGGTTGTTTCGACTGCAGCCACGCCAGCAGCACGTACCTACGAAGTCATGGAATCGGCCAACGTGCCGATCAAATCTTGGACGCGTGGTGTGGCGTTTGAAGCTGAAGCGCGCAAGCAACTCAAGAACATCGCTGGCCTGCCATTCATTCATAAGTGGGTCGCCGCGATGCCAGACGTGCACGCTGGCCTGGGCGCAACGATTGGTTCGGTGATCGCTTCGCGTAAAGCAGTGATTCCGGCTGCCGTGGGTGTGGATATCGGTTGCGGCATGATTGCAGCGAAAACCTCGCTGCGAGCCGACCAACTGCCTGACGATCTGAAGCCATTGCCCTTGGCGATTGAAGCTGCAGTGCCGCACGGCCGCACCGACAACGGTGGCAAGAATGACCGCGGTGCGTGGGGCGAGCCACCAGCGCGCGTGATCGAAGCGTGGATGGGTTTGCAACCAGGCTATCAAGCGATCGCTGAAAAACATCAAAGCGCACAACTCGCGATGCGGGTGAATCAGTTGGGTTCGTTAGGTACCGGTAACCACTTCATCGAGCTTTGCCTCGACGAGGCCGGTGCGGTTTGGATCATGTTGCATAGCGGTTCGCGTGGGGTTGGTAACCGCATTGGTTCGTACTTCATTGAGCGCGCCAAAGCGGATATGCGGCGCTGGTTCATTAACTTGCCGGACCAAGATCTGGCGTACATCCCAGAAGGTAGCGATATGTTCAAAGACTACATCAATGCTGTGCACTGGGCACAGGAGTACGCTCGCACCAACCGTGAAGTGATGATGGCGAACGTGGTCGATGCGTTGCGGGCCTTGCCTGACAATGTGTTGCCACCGTTCGAAGCGTCGCTTGAAGCGGTGAACTGTCACCATAACTACGTGTCGCGTGAGCAACACTATGGTGAAAGCGTGATCGTGACCCGCAAAGGTGCCGTGCGTGCGCGCGAAGGTGAGATGGGTATCATTCCAGGTTCGATGGGCGCTCGTTCGTTCATCGTGCGCGGTAAGGGTAACCCTGAAAGCTTTTGTTCGTGCAGCCACGGTGCGGGCCGAGCGATGAGCCGCACCCAAGCGCGGCGTCAGTTCTCGGTGGCGGACCACGCGTTGGCAACCGCAGGCGTCGAATGCCGCAAGGACATCGACGTGGTTGACGAAACTCCAGCCGCGTACAAGGACATCGATGCTGTTATGGCGGCCCAGGCTGACCTGGTTGAAATCGTCTACACCTTGAAGCAAGTGGTGTGCGTGAAGGGGTGAGCCCGGCGATCGGGTCGCACCCACCCGTTCGCAAATCATTAATATATTCAAACTGTTGGATCGCCGCGCAGCGGAGGTCCGGCATTTTCGGGTAAGGTAAAATGGAGCAGTTATGATTGAAATCGATGGCACTCACGGCGAAGGCGGTGGGCAAATTTTGCGCGGGTCGTTGGCGTTGGCGCTAGTGACGAACCAGCCATTTCGCATTCGCAATATTCGCGCTGGGCGAGCCAAGCCCGGCTTGATGCGGCAACATTTGACGGCGGTCGGCGCAGCGGCACGCGTTGGCGCAGCGCATGTTGTTGGCGCCGAGCTGGGCTCAACCGAACTCACGTTTGAACCCAACGGCGTGACCGCGGGCGTGTACGAATTCGATATCGGCTCGGCGGGCAGCACCATGATGGTGTTGCAAGCCGCGCTGCCTGCACTCGCGCGTTTGCCAACTGCCAGCCGGTTGCAAATCACTGGTGGCACCCACAATCCGATGGCCCCGCCTTATGAATTTATCGTCGAGACGTTAGCGCCACAGTTGGCGCGCATCGGCTGGCGCTGCGAGTTCGGGTTGCAACGCTACGGCTTTGTGCCAGCTGGCGGTGGCGTTATCAACGTGAACATTGCGCCGGCCACGGCCCCGACGCCGTTGCAATTGCTCGACCGTGGCGAATTTCAACGCTGCGATGCACGCGTGCTCATTGCGCATTTGCAACGCTCAATCGCTGAGCGCGAACTCGCGGCCCTGCAAGCTGCGTTGCCGTGGAAACATAACGGCGGTGGCATCACCCAAACTCGCGACAGCGACGGGCCTGGCAACATGGTGAGCGCGCATCTGCACTACGAACATGTCACCGAAGTTGTCAGCGCACTCGGCGAGCGGCGCCGCCGTGGCGAGGACATTGCTAAGCAAGTGGCAGAGGAGGTTCGCGGTTTTCATTCAGCGCCCCACGCTGCGCCAGTGGGTGAATACCTGTGCGATCAATTATTAGTGCCGCTCGCGATCACCGGCGGCGGGCAATTCCGCAGCACCACGTGGTCACTGCATGCAGAGTCACAACGTGAAGTAATCGCTAAGTTTCTTGGTGTTGATGTAAAGGTTGTGCACCATGACAACGACGTTGTGGTGACGGTGCCAGCGGCCGCCACGCCGTGATGTCACAAAGTATATAGCCGAAAGTTTGCGACTTCCGAGGTACTGCACCGTTACCTATCCAACTCGCCAAAGAAGGATTGAATAACGATGCGTATGACTTCGATTGCAGGCTTAGTGATGGTTTCGGCAGCCGCAACGGTTGCGATGGTTTCGACAGCAACGGCCGACTCGGCCAGCGACCGCGCTGCGATCAGCGATGGCCTTGGCAAACTGAGCAGCAATGCAAGTGCGTTGGCGGCAGCCGCGAAAAAGTCGGAAGACCGCGCCGTGCGCAAAAAGTTCGCGCCCAAGGCGGAAGAACTCAGCGACGATTTAGCCAGCTTGGCCAAACGCGCAGGCAAAGATGTTGCACTGGCGTCGATCGGCAAAGAAGCCGCCGACATCGGCCGCGATGCCGCAGCGCTCATTGAGCTCGCCGACGAAGCCGAAGACAAAGACGAACGCAAATCGCTGCGCGCACAAGCTGTGTTGATCGAGCAAGGCCTCGGCAACGTGCGCAAGTTGATCGACGCTGCCGCCAGCAAAGGCGATGACAAACCGGCGGCGCCAAAACGCTTTACCGGGCGCCTGGTCAATAGCACCGACAAATGCGAGTGGATCGACCACGTGGTGTTCACGCTGAGCCGCGACGGCGCGCAGGTGTTCAAGTCCACCTTGGTGCCACCCGGCAAACAGCAGCCGCTGGTGCTCGACGCTGGCGACTACGCGATTTCGATCGGCGACACGGCAGGTACGATCTACAAGTCAGCCACGTTCAAGGTCAGCCGCGAAGGCTGGGTCTGGGACACTGGCTGTTACGAGCGCTAACGAACGTCGTCGTAGCCGCCGCCGTTAACCACGTTGGTGTAGCCTGCCGCTTCGAGCGATTGTTTGGCCCGCGCAGCGCGTGAACCGGCAGCACAATACACAACCACTGGTTTGGATTTGTCGCCGCTTACCATTTTGTCAACTTCACCGATGCGGCCCGCGAATTCGTCGACGGGAATATTGGGTGCCTGTTGCAGATGTTCTTTGCTGTATTCTTCGGTGCTGCGCACATCGATGACGACAGCGCCTTCGGCGATAAGTTTTCGCGCAGCTTCCGGATCTTTCTTTTTCTTGGCTGGCGCCTCAGCCGCAGCAGGCGCGCCGGTTGCAACCGTTGAACTGCCTGCCGGCGGTGCTTCGCCTTTGGAACAACCTAGCAAGCCAACGGCACATGCGAAGATGATCGTTTTAACCATGCCGTACATGTACCAGCTTTGGGCCCTGTTAGCATCGCGCCATGAGCACACCGTTTCGCGAAAGTGGCATCGTACAAGAGCTAACGTGCCCTCGCTGTAAGAAGAAAACGTTACCAGGACTAGATGTCGCACCCTGCCCTGCGGGCTGCGGCACCTTGGTCAGCGCGTTCGCAGCAACGGAAGTATTCAGCGCGAAAGAATTACGCGTCGATGCAGCAACCCGATGGTGGCGCCGACGCGAACCGTGCCCGATGTGCAGCGACGCCATGACCTTGCGCGGCAGCGACCCTGGCTACTTTCAAGGCTGCGATGGGCATGTGTTTTGGGTCGATGCCGATACGATCGCGCACACAGGCTTAGCCAACGGCGTCGACGAAGGCAAGCTGCAACGCAAACGCGAAAGCAGCGCAGTACTTGAACAAGAACAACAAGCGCGCGTGGCTCATGAAACCCAGCGCATGAACGCCAAGCGCGAAAAAGAAGAACGTGAAGCGCGGCTGCAACGAGTTTCGCCCCCGGCGGCAATGGATCCATCAGAGTTTCCAACGTTGTCGACCGGCGAGTCGCTGGCGCTCGCAGCTAGCATTGGGGTGGTTGCGACACCCATTTTGCGCAGCCAATTTGATGCAATGCATCGACGCCAACGCGAACTCGAACAGCGGGTTGCTGCATTGGAATCGGCATTGGCCGCAATTCGCGCCACGTTGGCAGCGCGGGATTAGAAGTCAGAGGCAAAGTTCGCACCCTGCGCAACCCTGCTACGCGCGTCGCGTTGCAGAACTCGAAACAGCGCAGCGAAAGGCGTTCGTTGTTCGAGGCGCAACCGCGGGTACCCGCCATTACTTGCAGCTAAGAACGCTATTTTTGATAACGCAATGCATGTTGTCTTTGAGGTTGAACTTGTTGTCACCCAGTCTGATCGTGCAGTGATCGGAATACGTTGTAAGCGATTCCAACGAATGCTTCTGGATTTTTGGCTGCGGCTGCACATTACCGCAGTCCATGAACACCTGATGGTCCACGTCATCTTCATTGCGGATATCCGGTGAAGCGGCAAGCACCGTGGCGGTGGTCGCAGCAACAAAAGCAAACATGGCGGCAGCAAAACGAACGGTTGAGTGAGTCATACTAGATTTCCTTTGATTTGATTGAGCAAACGCGCGTATCGCCACGGCTGCCTCAAAGGTTGCTAAAAATCGTCTTTTTCTTTTTGGCCGATGAGCCACTCAATACAAACGCGTAGCTATGAGCGCCGCAGGCGATAGCGCGTCGCAACCAGATACATCGCAGCGACTGCCGCCGTGTGAAACAGCAACGCAGGCAATTGCGCATGCGGCAACGTCGCGACGATAGCAAAGAACAGCGTGGCAGCGACCATGCGCGGCAATTGAATGCCAATACCGACGACGCCAACGCGTTTGCTTGCGACCAGCCACGCAATAACACCCGCGGCCGGCGCCAGCATGATCCAAACCGGCGGCGCCATTTCACCACGCAGCGTCCACCGAAAACAGCCCCACCACGACGCCACGAGCAGCACATGGGTAACTACCGGACCTACGACGATTGCTAACGGCTGCCACGCAACACGCGTTGGCTGTTGCCGGCACCATTCGATCCAAACCACTGCGGTTGCTGCGAAAAAGCCCCAACCCAAAATGCCTAAGATTGGCACATTGAGATAGCCCGGTTCGGCCCAGCCCCACATGCCACGGGCCACCGCGATAATCTCAACCATTGAAGCGTCGACGACAACGATGGCAAAAACGGCAGCGCCAAGCGAGCGCAAGCTGACCGCGCCAAGATCGCGAGCCACATCACGTGCTGACAAAATGACCAACGGCCAAATCAACGTGATGAGGACAGGGACGCAATCCAGATGCAGCCACCAAGCGTCGCGATACGCGTAGAACTTGTAAAAACGAATGCAGGTCTCTTCGCCGGCCCAACCTGCTACTGCCAAACTAGCGTACGCGACAAGGATATCGCGGCCATGACGCTGCACCAACAAGCCTAGCGCAACGCCAATGATGGCGATGCAAAGCACTTGGATCAAGGTCATCGACATCGACGCAACCATACCGGAACTGGCGCGCTAGCTCCAGCGAGGGGACACCAACGCTAGCGCGCCGCGGGGCTCACCACATTGCGGTGTAGCCGACGTTAAACTGAACGGCGCTCGTTAACGCAACGGTGGTGACCGTGCTTGATACCGACGGGGCATTCATCGTGGTGTATTGGTACGACAGTGCGGGCGTCAAAACACCCGAACGGCCGACCATGAAATTGGCGCCGATGCGTGGGCATGCCGGGAGAAGCAACTTGCGGTTGCACATCGTTATCGGATTGCGGTTCAGGCAAGGCTTTGGTCGGGGTTGGAGCCGCGACTTTACCGGGTGTGCCGTCGGTTGGTGACGGTGATGAGCCGTCATTGCCAGTCGGTGTCGGCACTGGATCGTCGGCCATCGCAACGGAGGGTGCAACGACTAGCGCTGCAAACAAAACTACTTGAGATAGTGTCTTCATACATGCTCTCTGGCGCGCCGGAGCGCACCGACTGTCGTAACGACAGCGCATGGATCGCTAGAGCAAGGTTTGCGCCAACGCGGATCACGTCAGAGGCGCGCGCGGCAGCCACGGCACGCCGAGCTGCCCACACTGAGGCAGCAACGCACACGCAACGCCGCTCCTGCGCTAGAGTGCGCCATGCTTGAGTTCACCGAAGCCCAACGCGCGATGATTTACAGCTCGCAAGGCCGCATTAATAGCGCTTGGTTTTTATACCTCGCCGCGGGGACCGGCCATCGGTTCCCGAAGACGCTGCCGCTTGATGTCGCTGCATGTCTTGAGTTCGCACGCCCCGGTTTCGACGGACGCATGACAATCGAAAAGTCGATCAACCGCGTCCGCACTGGCATGGCCCATGCGCCAATCGAGCTACACAGCCTGATTGAACGCGCGATTGCAACGCTTGAAATAGTGGGCGTGCCAACTGACCCACTCGATGCCGATGTCGAAGCAGCGATGTTGGCGCTGCAATTTCAAAGTGCGTATGCAGCCGTGCCTTATTGGATTGCCAAAGAAGGCGTCGCGTTTGCGTTGCGCGCGTTTGTGGCCGGGCACGGCTATGAGCACAGCCACTTCAAACACAACTACACGGCCAAAGGCGATTGGATCACCAAATCGTGGGACGCGTGCGCAAGCGTTGAATACGCCGAGAGCGGCTGGAAATTCCTGCGTTGTTTTGCTGCGATGCTCGATGCCGTTGACTATCGAGCACTGGTTGGCGTCGTCGAAGAATTGCGACCTGCGGTGCCGCTAGCTGTGCGGCTGGGTATGGACTTTGTGATACCGACCGAGCGCGCTTGGATCGACGCCGATATTGCCGAAGCTTTTGCAAATCCCAAAACGTGGAACGGCAGTGCGCGGCACTTTGTGACGCTATGTAATTTGCAAGATGCCGTGCGGGCGCCAGCTTTTAAAGAAGCCTATTACGCCGAAGACCATCTGCTCAACGTGTTGGCGCAACATGGCGCCGATGGCGGCGCACAGGTGTTGCACGCGATGCTTGAACATGCGCCCAATAACGACAAACGCAAAGAATACATCAAAGTGCTCGCAACCGCGATTAGCGTCGAGGCGGGCAACGTGATGGCGCAGTGGTTGCTGAACAAAGCGACGCTGCCAGCTGCAACGAAGTATTTCGTGCAACACCCAGCGCTGGTCGACAGCGTGCTGGTGCCGTTGATCGCGAAAGGCGGCAAGCTGGGCGCTGCGGCAGCGGTGGCACGCGACACCGCGGTAAGCAAAAGCGCAGGCAAAAAAGGTGGGCATGCGGCTTCGGTGTCGGCGCC
>JAKQOD010000202.1 GCA_029565465.1 Deltaproteobacteria bacterium | reverse complement strand
GCGACATCGAGATCGACGTCTTGCAGCACGTGGAGCTTGTGTGCGCCGACTTGATAAAACTTGTTAATGGAGCGAAGTTTCAGCACGCGGTTCGAGCCGAACGTAGCGCGCTAGCGTCGACACGGCCAGCGCTTGACGCCGCCAATCGCGTTACATTTCGCGTAGCGCAGCAAGCACCGTATCGACGGTGGCCGGAGCCAATAACACCTTGCCATCCGGTCCGCCAACTTCAACCGCGGGGCCGCGTTCGCATTGGTTTAGGCAAGTGGCAGCGATCACAACAGCGCGCTGTTGCAACCCAGCATCGCGGCCTAACTCCGCAGCAACTTTATCTATTACGCCAATCGCGCCATACTTTTGGCAATTGCCGACACAGACGCGCGCAACCACGGGCTGCGGGTTTTGCCAACGCAACTCAGTACAGAGTGCGACGGCTGCGACATAGTGCGACACATCATCGCCGTTGTCGTCGGCAAGTTCGCAAACTGCATCGAACGAGATCTGGTCATCGTCGGCAAGTTCTTCAATTGCCAACGCAAACTTGTTCAGTTTGCCAAGGTCGAGTTCTTTGACGCCGGTACCTGCGCCACCACCGGAAACTGTCATTTTCAGTAGTGACTTGGTCATGGTGGCTAGCGCTGACGGTAGACGATGAAGCCCTTGGTCGGGTCGTAAACCGAAACCGCAACCGTTACGCGGTCACCGAGTACCACGCGGATACGGTGCCGGCGCACTTTGCCTGCCAACTTCGCCAGCACCTCGTGACCGTTGTCGAGTTTGACGCGGAAGTTGCCGCCTTTGGCGATGAGGATAACTTCGCCATCGAGATGTACTAGTTCTTCTTTGCTCACTACGTTGTCCTTACCCAGCGCCGCACCCGGCGCCAGCGGCATGTGGTTAACACGTCTAGGCCCCGAAACAAAGGCGGGGCGGCAGCGCAAATGAGGGCCGATCCGCTGCGATCCGGCTGGAAACTCCGCCCCAGCGAGCCCCTGTGCTAGGGTGCGTGCGTGGATCGCCAGCCGCCTCGCGCATCGAGTGACGAAATTGACCTTTATGTTCGGACCTATTACTCGCTGCTGCGTTCAAGCGGCCAAGTACGGGTTCGAGCGTTTGAGGAAGCCCACCTCTATTCACGGTCGTCGCTGCACTTGGGCGCCGAGAGCCCGGACCCGGACGTCGCAGCGTTCGCGTACAGCGCCGCCCGGTTGCCCGACTGCATGCCATCGGTCCGCCGGGTCATCTTGGGCCAAAGCCCAACCCAGTTTGCCCAAGCCGGCTTTCCAATCGCCGGTTGGCAAATCGTGCGCACGCGTGGTCGTCGTCGGCCCTTGCGTTGGGACGGCAAGGATACGCTCGCGGTGTTCATCGCGTCGGGTTCCGATATCGATGATCTAATTCCGATTCTGACCAGCTATCAAATCGAGTGGAACAAGCTGCGCGAATTGCTGCGTGGCGCCAACGTGACCACCGAGTTGCCCGACGACGCAACCTTGGCGAATCATCTCGGTATGGACCTGGAAAACTTCGCGATCTTGCAAGCCGCCCTCGGTAGCAATTGGCGCGACGTGGTTGCCGAAATGGTGCGCCATGATTGTGACGTTTCAGTCCGCTTGCTCGACGGTTCGTTCCGTGAATATCAACGCACGTCGCAACGTTGGTGGAATGCCATCGCGCCGTCGGTACCGACTGGACGACCCATCTACTTTGTGTCCTCGAACAGCCACTCGCTCGCCAACTTGCTGGGCGGCTACTCGCGCCACTACCGCGATGACATCGTGGCCTATCTGCGCCGCAAAAACCCCGAAGGGCTCGCGGCTCGCTTGGACGAAGCGTTAGCGGCTGGCGACGAAGCGACGGTCGCCAATATTATGTATTTCAGTTTGCGCGCGTTCATTCATGAACCAGGCGAAGCGGACAAACGGTTAGAACAGGTGCAGGCCGCCGATGCGGCAGCCGGTATTCGCTCAATGTTGTCGCCTGGGCGGATCGACGTTGATGCGCAAGTGATCGATTTGGCAAAACTCGATCCTGCCAACATGGATGAGCGAGTGTTGGTGCCAGGCATCGAAAAGCTGCGTCAGTCCAATGCGCTCATTCTCAATATTGACTACCCGCTGGGCATGGCGGCGTATCACCATTTGGCTGCGATTGGGCTTGGCGTCGACGAGTTGCGTGGCATCTATGTGATGGGTAAAGCAGCTACGCTCAATGGTCGGGTCGGCGACGTGATGATTTCTAAGGTCATCCACGACGAGCATTCCGCCAATACCTATTTCTTCCGCAACGCGTTGGTGGCGGCTGATGTGCAGCCGTATATGCGCCACGGCACCGTGTTGGACAATCAAAAAGCCCTCACTGTGCGCAGCGCATTTTTGCAGAACCGCGAGTACATGGATGTGTTTTACCGCGAGGGTTACACCGTCATGGAAATGGAAGGTGGTCCGTACCTGTCCGCGATCTATGAAATCGCAGAGCCGAAACGGCATCCCAAAGACGAGCTCGTCATGCTTAGCGAGATCAATCGCTTCGAGCTCGGCGTTATCCACTACGCGTCGGATACGCCGTACTCTCGTCGGCAAAGTCTGTTGTCAAAGAGCTTGTCGTTCTTTGGGGTGGAAAGCACGTATGGTTGTGCCATCGCGATCGCGCGCCGCATCTTTGCCCGCGAAATCGCGATTGCGAACGGAGTGCGCTAGCGCATGCTGTACGACTACGTGGTGATTGGCGCTGGCGTTTCGGGGCTGGCGTTCGCCAATCAAGTGCGCGTGCAACATCCCGATGCGACGGTGCTTGTGCTCGAAAGTGAAGCCGAAGCAGGTGGTTACTGTCGCACGGTGCACAAAGCCGGCTTTGTCTGGGACTACTCGGGACATTTTTTTCACTTCAAGGACCCAGCGATTGAGGCATGGCTGCGGGACCGCATGCCTGGCCAAGACATCCGCGTGGTGCGCAAAGAGAGCAAGATTCGCTATCGCGGCAACGATGTGGAATTTCCGTTCCAACGCAATATTCATCAGTTGCCACAAGCCGAATTCATCGAATGTCTGGTCGATTTGTACGACGCCGATCAGCGTGCAAGCAGCGACGTGCCGGCATCGTTTTTGGCGATGCTATATGCGCGCTTTGGCCGTGCCATTACCGATAAGTTTTTGGCGCCTTACAATCAGAAGTTGTACGCCTGCGATCTTAACACGCTTGACCCCAACGCCATGGGGCGTTTTTTTCCGCAGGCCAGCTTTGCCGATGTGATGAAGAACCTGCGCGACGCAAGCCAAAATGATCGCGGCTACAATGCGCAGTTTTCGTATCCCGCGGGCGGTGCGATGCAATACATCCATGCGTTGTTGCACGATTTGCCGTCGGGAACGGTCGCGTTGCAAGAGCGCGTGCAAAGCGTGCAGCTCGATGCGCATACGGTGACAACCAACAAGCGTACGATTGGCTTTCGCCACCTAATCAGTTCCGCGCCGATGCCGGCATTGGCCACGATGTGCGGTCGGGCCGAACACAACGCTGCCTTCACTGCCAATCAAGTCTTGGTATTTAACCTCGGCTTCGATCGCAAAGGGCCGCGCGATATCCATTGGATGTATTTCCCCGAGCCGCAGTTCTGTTTTTACCGCGTCGGCTGGTACGACAATATTCTGCAGAGCGAGCGGATGAGCCTCTACATCGAAATTGGAACGCCAGCTGGTGCGAGCTTGGATATCGATGCGATGCGAGCTCAGGTGCTTCAAGACCTAACGCTTGCGGGCATTGTGACTGACCACCAACTGGTGGCTTCGCATTCGGTGGTGATGAACCCAGCGTATTGTCATATTTCGCAAGCATCGCTCGCGGCGGTGGCAAGCCTGCGGGCGACGTTGGCAGCGCACGATGTGCATTCGATCGGCCGTTATGGTGGCTGGACCTACTGCTCGATTGAAGACAATATCGTCGAGGCACGCGCGCTCGCACGCTCGATCTGAGGCATACTAGCGGTGTAACCGAGCAAGCCGATTTGTCAGCATCG
>JAKQOD010000915.1 GCA_029565465.1 Deltaproteobacteria bacterium | reverse complement strand
CCCACGCCACCACCGCCGACAGCAACACGTACAAACATGCACCAACACTCGCTTGCACTCGCCGCCGGTCGGTCATCTTTGCAATCTTCGCTCGCGACACTACCGTCGGCCTCCGCGCGCCTTGGCTTCGGCCCGCTCACGGAAAAACCGCACCAAGGCGCCAAGATATTCCTGATCGGTGCGAATCGTCACCGTGTCAGCGCCGGAGCGTCGCAAGCTTGCGTCGCGCAGCTGCGCCCATAACAACGCGCGCTGGCGATAGGCGGCGCCCACCGCGTTGGTGTCCACCAGTTCAACCGCGCCGGTTTCCAAATCTTCCATCGCCATCAAGCCAACGGCTGGCAGCGCTTGCTCGACGCGGTCGGTGACCACCGCAGCGATGACATCGTGCCGTTGCGCAGTGATGCGCAACGCAGTTTCCCACGGTGGCGCAACCGCGCCCGCAGCTGCGCTTGCGCTGGTACCAAACCGCGGGGTGCGCGCCGTTGGTGCTTCGCCAAGAAAATCCGAAACCACCATGACCACCGACCGCCGCGGGCAAAGCTTGTTCAGCGTTTCAAACCCCACCGCCAGCGCGCTGCCTCGATGTTTTGGCGTGAACGTCAAAATCTCAGCCACCAACCTCATCACGTGACGCCGACCTTTTTTAGGCGGCACAAACAGTTCCACTCGATCGGTTACCAAATACAAGCCAACCCGATCGTGATTTTTGATCGCTGCAAACGCGACCACCGCTGCCAGTTCCGCCGCCACTTCGCGTTTCGACAATGCGGTGCTGCCCCACGCGTTCGAAGCACTCAGATCGATCACGATATTCACCGTGCGATCGCGCTCTTCAACAAACTGCTTTACATGCGCGGCATTCATGCGGGCGGAGACATTCCAGTCGATCGCTCGCACGTCGTCGCCCGGGTAGTACGGCCGCACGTCGGAAAAAATCACGCCGCGACCTTTGAACAACGATTGGTACTGCCCAGCGAGTTGCTCGTCGACGAGCCGCCGCGAGGCCAGCTCGATGCGCTTGGCGCGTTGCTGCAGACCCGATATGCCGCCGAGGATCGTCACGCTGAATCACGGCACCGGCAAATGTTCAAAGACGCGCCGAATCACATCTTCGGTTTGGATTTCCTCGGCTTCGGCTTCGTAGGTCAACACCACGCGATGGCGCATGACATCGGTTGCGATCGCTTTGATATCGTCGGGGGTCACGAACGGCCGATGCTGCAAAAATGCGTAGGCCCGCGCAGCCGTTGCTAAGTTCAACGTCGCGCGCGGCGAACCGCCGTATTCGATCAAAGGCGCCAGCTCGGCCAGACCGTAATCACGTGGCCGCCGCGTTGCTTGCACCAAGTGCACGATGTAGTCGCGGACGCGCGGGTCGATATAGATCTGCTTGACCAATTTGCGCGCCCGCACGATATCGTCGACGGTCGCAACTTCATTGGCAACTGGATTATCGAGGTCACTCATGCGGTCGAGCATGGCGCGCTCATCGAGCGCCGTCGGATATCCGACTTTGACCAAGAGCATGAAACGATCAAGTTGCGCTTCGGGCAGTGGAAACGTGCCTTCTTGTTCGATCGGATTTTGCGTGGCCAGCACCAAAAATGGATCCGGCAGCTTGTGCGTGGTCTCGCCAATCGTAACTTGCCGCTCTTGCATCGCTTCGAGCAACGCTGACTGAACTTTGGCAGGCGCGCGATTCACTTCGTCGGCAAGCACGAGGTTCGCAAACAGCGGGCCACGTTTTTGCGTGAACTCACCTTTTTGCATGTTGTAAATAATCGTGCCGGTGATATCGGCCGGCAACAAATCCGGGGTGAACTGGATGCGTTGAAACGACGCGCGCAGCGTTTGCGCCAGGGTCTTGACCGTCAGGGTTTTGGCCAAGCCCGGCACCCCTTCAATCAAGCAGTGGCCACCGGTGATCAAGCTGATCAAGATCCGCTCGATCATTTGATTTTGCCCGACCACCACGCGGCCCACTTCGGTCAATACCGCATCGATAAACTTGCTTGCGTCTTCGACTTGTTCGGCCAGCGCTGGCGCCGGTGCGGCGCCTGCATCAACCAGCGTGGTAGCCATAACCGAGGCATTGTCACCAGTATCCATTGCTGCAACGATTGCACGAAAAACCAGGTGGTGCACGTCGGTGTTTGGGTTTGTTGGCGCACACTTTCGCTGCCCAGCGCGTAGCACTTGGCGGCATGGCCAGGTAGGCTGCCAACCATGAGCGAATCACAACGCGACGAATCGCCATATGGCCCGGTAGATTTTGCCCACTATGTGATGTCGATCGCATCTTCCGCGATGATCGCATTGGGTAAGTTGCCCGATCCGGAATCAGGCAAAGCCAGCATCGAGCTGCCAACGGCGCGGCACCTCATCGATGTTTTGTCGATGCTGGAAGAAAAGACCAAAGGCAACCTCGACGCAACCGAGCAAAAACTCGTCACCAGCCTGCTGTATGATTTGCGGCTGAGTTTTGTGGAAGCCCAACGCAAGTGAGCTGGCAAACGTGGGCGTTGACGGCTGCGTTGGTTACAACTGGCTGTCGCGAACGAGCAGCATCAACGGAAGCGACCAACGCTTTAGCGTCGGGCAGTGGCTCGGCAACAACCATCACGGCGGCGCCGACCCCGACGATGTACGGCCGGGTTGGTCCAAGTTTTTCCGAGGTAATCGCCCACGTTCGGCCTGCCGTCGTAGCCTTACGGTCCGCGGCCATGGTCAAAAACGGCCCTGCAGCCATGTATCCAGCAAGTGCGATCGCCGGTGGTGCCGATGGCCGTGCGGGCCGTGCGCTGGGCAGCGGTTTTATCGTCGACATTGCAAGCGCCCCCGGCCTGTGGGTGGTCACCACCGAACAAATCGCACGCGCAGCGCCAGAAGTCCGCGTCGTGTTGGGCGACAGCAGCGAAGTACCTGCACGTGTCGTGGGCACCGATAGTCGCCTCGGCGTTGCGTTGCTTGCTGTCAGCGAAGGTCGTGACGCGCCAACCGTGCCAATCGCAAGCGTAGCGATGGGCAACTCCGACGAAGTCCGGCTCGGCGATTGGATCGCCACCGTCGGTGATCCGTTTGGCGAAGGCATGTTCGCATCGGTTGGCGTGGTGTCGTCGTTGGGCGCTGCGCCGGGCGCGTTAACCAATCTCGAAGACGACAAAGGCACCCTGCCCGTGGCATTGGCGCTGCACAACGCGCTTGGCTTTCGCAGTTTTCTGGTCACCGACGCCCGCGTGCATCGGGGCACCAGTGGCGGGCCGGTGCTCGACACCGCTGGCAATGTGATCGGCATGGCGATCGTTCCACCCGACGGTGGTAGCAGCAGCGAACTAGCGTTCGTGGTGCCAATCAACCGCATCAAAGAAGTGCTCGCCCCACTGCGCGAACGCGGAAGCGTGAGCCGTGCATGGCTCGGTGCCTTGGTGCAGCCGGTCGGCAAAGACCAAGCCGATGCCGCCAATCTCCCGGCTGCAACTGGCGCTGTAATCACCGAAATCAAAGCTGGTTCACCGGCTGCCAAATCGGCACTACGCGTTGGCGATATCATCCTGCGTTGGGATGACCGCGCGGTTGATCACCGTTCGTTGCCTTATGTTGTGAGCGCCAGCACGCCAGGCAAAGCTGTACCCGTGCAACTCTGGCGCAGCGGTGCAGCGACGACGATCAGCGTGGCGCCGGAACAAATGCCGGAGTAAGCGTCCTCCCGACAGGTGTTACGCCGAGCGCGTTGCGGCACGTAGCCGCTGCACAATGGCGGTCACGATCGTTGCACGGTCGGCCGCCAGCATTTGGGTGTGTTCGATTTCGCCAAAATAGTCGACGGCGATCGCATCTACCGCGAACTCTGGGAACATGTCGCGCATTTGGCGGCGGTGATTTACCAACCCACTGCCGCCCGTGTACAAAAAGTGCAAGTGCGCTCGCCGCGCCACCAAGGGCGTCAACAGCGCACGCGCGTCGGCTTGGGCCATGTAGCGATACCGCACTACTGCCTGGCCTTGTTGGCTGCCGCCATTGATCACCACACGCTCATACGTCAACGGCTGATACGCACCAAGCGCGCGCAGGCTGCGCCGCGCTGCACGCAAGGTCATTTGCCGCCACCGCCAACCATCGGTTGGATACCCAAACCCGTCGATCAAAATGGCGCCGGTCACGCGCGAATCGAGCGCCGCAAAGCGCAGCGCATCTTCGGAGCCAGAACACAAACCACCAACGACGATGTCGGTCGGCGCAAATTCGGCAGTCGCCCACTCCACCGCAGCGGCAACATCGCGGGTCACGCGCTGTTGCAATGGATAGTTCACCGCTTCGTGAACACTGTCACCAATGCCAGCGAGATCCAACCGCAGCGTAGCCACCCCGTTTTCGGCTAAGCCTTGCGCAATCTGTTCATACAAACGATGCGGTCCAAACTTCGGTACCAAGCCAGCATTGACCAGGATGCAAACGGTGCGTGGCGCCACCCGAGGTTCGGTGAGGATCGCAGCGAGGTGCCCCGCTTCACCCAACTGCACAGCACGTCGCGTAGCCTTGACTGTAGGTACCGCACGGCGACCTGTCACAACCGCCCCAGCGGTGGTGGGCGTTTGCGCACGCTGCAACAACCAGCCTGCCAGCTGCGCTGAAATGCCTGCGTCTGGCAAAATGTCGTCGATACGCGCGGCATCGGTCCAAGAGCAGGCAACACCGAGCGTAGCAGCATCAAGGCTTTGGGCTGT
>JAKQOD010000901.1 GCA_029565465.1 Deltaproteobacteria bacterium | reverse complement strand
AGCGGCTGGCAACTGAGCTCGCAGCGCTTGGGCCGTTTGGGCAACACAATCCAGCTCCGGTGCTGCTGCTGCGAGGCGCTAGCGTTGCAACCGTGCGCCGTGTTGGCGATGGTTCGCACTTGAAACTCGCGCTCCGCGATGAAAATCGCGTTGAGCGTTCGGCAATCGGGTTTTCGCTCGGTGACCGCCCGGTCGCCGAAGGCGACAAAGTTAATGCGTTGTTTGCGCCAACCATTTCGACCTGGCAAGGTCGCCAACGCGTGGAACTTTCGCTGCACGACGTTTGGGTCGAAAACTAAATTACCTGTCGCGCACGCCTGTGCCCGTAACTACGGCCGCTCGCACAAAAACGCGTACGTCGCAGCCGCAACCACCGAATTATCACACGGTCGGTCATCCCACGGATCGCTAACCAACTGGCCCTGCATCACGATGCAATCTTCTTCAAACCCACCGTTAGCGTTGTTGGGTTCGCCGGAACGCCATGCAGTATAAGTGAACGCATCGTTGTTGTCCCAACGGAACACGCCTTCGGTTGTCAGGTCATTGCCGCCCAACATAGCTTCGTTGGCGCCAACCAGATTTGCCACAAACTGATGCTCGGCTTGGTTCGTGATGCTTGCCAACGTGGCGCCACCTTGTGCGGCACACGTTGTAATTGCGGCAGCGCGGGTCGCCTTGGTAGAAAAGAACATGTAGCAGTGCATGTTGTCGGGGTTACGCATCGCGGCTGCGCCACCTGTACACGGTGTTGGCGCCGCGTCCGGAGCTGCATCGAGCGGCCGCGCATCGATGCTTGCATCTGGGCTTGGCCCTGCGATCAATTGCGGATCCGTAAGTTTTACGCCGCAACCCGTGAGCGCCACAACCACGGCGAAACGAGCTAGGCCGACAACTAACATCACTTGTATTGTGCCGCGGACTGCAGGCAAATTGCTAAGACTTTGTAGCGAAAACGGGTACGGTTGGGTGTGCCTGAGCTGCCAGACATCACGGTGTATGTGGAACGCCTACGTGCCAAAACAGTTGGGCGGGAGTTGCGGGGCATCCGACTGCAGAGCCCGTTTTTGCTGCGCACCGTCGAGCCACCGTTGCAAACGGCGGTCGGCAAACGTGTTGTGGGCGTCGAGCGGCTGGGCAAGCGCTTAGTGATTGAGCTCGGCGCCGACGGCAAGGGCCTGTGGCTCGTGATTCACCTGATGGTGGCAGGGCGCTTGCGATGGAAGAAGCCGAATGCTGCACTACCTGGCAAACTCGCGTTGGCAGCATTCGATTTCGCCGACGGCACGTTGATGTTCACCGAAGCGAGCAAGAAAAAGCGGGCGTCGCTGCATGTGATTGCGGACCGCGCGGGGCTCGTAGCATTTGACCGTGGCGGGCTTGATGTGATGAGTGCATCCGCCGCTGAATTTGCAGCCAGGCTGCGAGCGGAACGGCACACGATCAAGCGTTCGTTGACCGATCCGACAATCCTCGACGGTATCGGCAATGCGTATAGCGATGAGATTCTACACGCTGCACGCTTGTCGCCGTTTCGGATGACCACCGCCCTTGATGATGCCGAGCTCGCACGCTTGCAGCAGGCGTGCATCACAACGTTGCAGTGGTGGATCGACCATCTGCGCGCCGAAGTGGGTGACGGGTTTCCTGATGAAGTGACAGCGTTTCGTAGCGAGATGGCCGTGCACGGTAAATACAATCAGCCTTGTCCGGTTTGCGGACACAAAGTGCAGCGCGTCGTGTATGCCGAAAATGAAGCGAACTACTGCGCGGTGTGTCAAACCGAAGGCCGGCTACTAGCCGATCGTTCGTTGTCACGGCTGCTCAAAGATGACTGGCCGCGCACCCTCGACGAACTGGAAGAGCGAAAAAACGCGCGCGCCACGAATGCGACGTAGCGGCCGGCCGGCGCTTAGCCGTTGCGCAGCAGCTGATCAAGCTTGCTGATGATCGGCGGCAAGTTGGGGCGCTCGGTGAGTGCAGGCAAACACGGGTCGCTGCCGAGCGCTTGCATCCGTGCCAGCGCGTTGCCGATATGATAGTGGGTTGGATCGAGGCCCGGTACAACTTCGTGCCACTGCAGGGGCATCGAAACCGGAGCGGCGGGCACCGGCCGAACCGAGAAGGCTGAAACGATCAGTTGGCCGTGGGCGTTTTGGCCCCAGTCTAAATAGACCTTGCCGCCGCGCGCTTTGGGGTTGCGCAGTGTTGTCGCCATGGTTGGAAAACGCTTTTCAATGACCGATGACAACAGATACGCAATGCTGCGTGCGTGTTCGAAGGTAACTTGATTGGCGAGTGGCAGAATCACATGCAAGCCGGTTTGCCCGCTGGTTTTGACGTAGTTGGGCATGCCAATGCTGTCGCAGAGTTCGTGAATCGCCAGCGCCAATGGCACCACATGCTCACGCGGCGCGCCTTTCGGATCTAAATCGATGATGGTCCACGTCGGCCGTTCGAGATCCTCGGTGGTGCTGGCCCAGGTGTGAATCGGAATCGAGCCGAGGTTGGCTAGGTACGCGAGCCCATCGGCATCGTCGACCAGCAAGTAATGAATCTCGCGCTCCGAGCCTTCGCTCCACAGGTTGATGGTACGCAACCACGGCGGCGTCCAGTCGGGCATGTCTTTTTGGTAGAACCATTTGCCATCAATTCCGTCTGGAAACCGCGTCAACACCGTCGGCCGATTGTGGAGATACGGCAAAATCCAAGGCGCAATGTCGCGGTAGTACGCGATCAATTCACCTTTGCTGATCGCGGCATGGGTGTCGGTCTTCGGCCAGTAGATCTTTTTCGGATTCGACAGCCGCAGCTCGCGAACTTGCGCATCAACTTCGTAGGCGGGCATCGCAGTTGGCGAATCGTCGTCGGTATCATCGTCAGATTCAGTGTCACGCGCTGCCGGCTTGGCACTTGATCCGCCAGGCAATTCGCCGGTGTGCCGCACGGGCATCATGCATTCGGTTGCAGCTTTGTCGCGGCGCATCCGCTCAAATACGGGAAATCGCAACGCATGATCGACGGGCCATTCGCGATAGCGCACTTGGCACACCAACGTGGGCTCGATCCAACGTGCATCGGCCGAACCTTCTGGGCGCGGAAACGTTGGCCGCCACGCCGGCTGGGCATCGAGCTCGGCGCGCATTTCGACAAGTTGCTGCTCGTTAAAACCAGTGCCAACTTTACCAGCCCACAGCCATTGCTCGTCATGCCAGACGCAAAGATGCAGCGCACCTAAGGCCGTGCGTGATGCCTTCGGCGGAGTCCAGCCGCATATGGCGAAGTCCGCTTCGGGGTCTTGTTTGAATTTTTGCCAATCGGGAGCGCGCGCGCCGCGATACGGCGAACTGGCGCGTTTGGCCACCACGCCTTCGAGCCCACGCGCTACGACGGCCGCCAGCATGGCTTCGCCTGCGCCTGCGATGTGGTCGGCGTATTTGAGCGGGCCCAACGCCGGAATGATGCGTTGCAAAATGGCTTTGCGGTCGAGCAGCGGCCGATTGCGCAAATCGTACCCCGCAACCGCTAAACAATCGAACACCACGTAAGTGACAGGGGAGGCGACCGCGGCGCGCATAATTTCCGACGCTCGTGCTAGCTGGGCGCGGCCTGCCAAGCGTTGAAAATCGGGTCGCCCTTCATTGTCGAAAAATACCAATTCACCGTCGAGGATGAGATCGCGATGCGGTAGCGCACGTAAGGCCGATGCAATCTCGGGGAATCGTTCAGTCGCAATTTGACCAGAGCGGTAACGCAACACAGCTTGACCGCGTCCGGCGGCCGCTTGTGCGCGGTAGCCATCGTACTTGAGTTCGTAAATCCACCCCGGATCCGAAAACGGTCGCTCGGCGGTTTGGCACAACATCGGCGCAACGGCGCTAAGCTGCAATGGGGCTACCGGTTTGGCGCCGCCGCTGGCTTGCGCAACTGCAGTTTCAACCGCCGCAGCGACGGTTGCGCTGGTTTCCAATTCAGGAATCGTCAGGCCACTTAACACCGAGCGCGATGACAGCGGTTGGCCCATCGCCATGAATGCATCCGAAGCTGCATCGCGCTTTTTGATCAGCAGCCAGTCGTTGGCGCTC
>JAKQOD010000889.1 GCA_029565465.1 Deltaproteobacteria bacterium | reverse complement strand
GCGGCATGGGCGCGGTGTATTTATCTACCCACCGCTTGCTCGAAAAGAGCGTTGCGCTCAAGGTTTTACACGGTGAGTTTGCGCGCAAGCCCGACCTCGTCGAGCGCTTCATGCAAGAAGCGAAGTCGGCATCGCGGATTCGCCATGAAAACGTGATCGACATCAGCGACTTCGGGGTAACGCCTGACGGCCAAGTGTTCTTTGCCATGGAGTTGCTCAAAGGCCATGACCTCCACGAGGAAATCGCCAAAGCCCGCAACGCTGGCGAGTTGTTGCCATGGTCGCGGTCGCGGCCGATCTTCTTGCAAATCTGCGCAGCCCTCAACGCTGCCCATAGCCACGGCATCATTCACCGCGACTTGAAGCCGGAAAATATTTATCTGGTCGACTTTTTGGATCAGCCTGACTTCGTCAAGCTGCTCGACTTCGGCATCGCCAAGATGACCGAGGTCTCGGAAGGCGATCGCAAACTCACCCGCACCGGCATGCTGTTCGGCACGCCTGAATACATGTCACCCGAGCAAGCGCGTGGCGAAACTGCCGATGTGCGTGTCGATGTCTACGCGATGGCCTGTATCTTGTTTCAGTTAGTAACCGGGCGGGTCCCGTTTGAAGCCGATAACTTCATGAGTGTGCTTACGCTGCATCTGATGGAGCCTCCGCCAACGGTGCCGGCAGCAACGCTTAACGCGATCGGCGCGCCCCTGGAGCTGGCTGCGATTATCAACAAAGGTTTGGCGAAAGATCGTAACGAACGCTGGCAAACGATTGTCGAGTTTGCGAACGCGATTCGGGCGTTGCATGGCGAAGAAGCGCTGCCAGGTCACAATGTTAATCGTGCCGCGAGCGGACGAGCATCGGTGGCGATGCCTGCGCAATCCGGCAAGGCAGATCGTTGGACTGGTTCGGTCCGGGTTCCGGACGACGATGAAGGCACTGCAGCGCCGTCGCGTAAGTCGAAAGCGCCGTTGATTGCCGCCGCTGTGCTTGTGTTGGGCGCTGGCGGCGCGGGTGCATATTTTGCGACACGACCCAAAGGCAGCGACAACAACGGCTCGGTGGTCGCTTCAGGCAGTGCGCCAGCGATCGCGAGTGGTGCCGCACCCGCCGACGCTGCGCCAGCAACGCCGGATAGTGCACCCGTAGTCGCCGTGCAGCCGCCGGTTATTCCAGTGCGAGTCAAAGTCACGGTGGTCACGGTGCCCAAGGGCGCCAAGATTTTCGACGAGAAAAATGTGCAAGTATTGGGCATAACCCCAGGCGACGCCAACATGGCTGGCGATGCCGCGCCACGCGTGTTAGTCGCCAAGCTCAAAGGCTTCAAAGACTACGCGTTCGAAGTCGCGCGTGACCGTGATGATACCTACACGATTACCTTGGAGCGAGGCTCGGGGAAATCCACCGGCGTCGCAGGCGTGACCCACAACGGTGGCAGCAATGGCTCGGCGTCGGGTTCGAATGCAACGCCAATGAACGGCAGCGCAGGGGCTGGCTCTGGCTCGGCGATGACAGTGAAAGAAGTGGTGCAACCACCGCCAACAACACCTGATGCCGCGCCAAGCAAGCCAGTCGAAAAAGATCCGCACCCAAATCAGGTGATTGATGATCCAGACCTGCCAGGGCCGTTGAAAAATTTCGGCAGCGGTAGCAGCTCGTGATGCAGACCGCATCGGGCGTCGCGCACCTTTCCAACGCCGACATCGCATACGATACGTTCGGCGAAGGTCCACCGGTCTTGTTAGTTATGGGCATCGGCGCCCAACGCGTCTTTTGGGATGAGCGGTTGTGTCGGCGCATCGCAGCACTCGGTTTTCGCGTGATTCGTTTTGATCACCGCGATATCGGCGAGTCCAGCCATGGCACCGGACCACTGGATTTGGACCCGCCGCTCAAAGCCTTGGGCAAACGCTTGGTGGGCGCGCCAGTCCGCGGCCCGTACGCGCTGTCAGATATGGCACGTGACTGCGTTGAATTGTTGGCGCATCTCCGCGAACCGCAGGCGCACATCGTCGGTATTTCGATGGGTGGCATGATCGCGCAGCACATTGCGCTGGAGTTTCCGGCGGCCGTTGCATCATTGACGCTCATCATGACGACACCTGGATCGCGGCGCTTTTTGCCACAGCCGCATGCGATCAAAGCACTGCTTGGCCGGCGCGCTAGCAGCGAAGCCGAAGCCGTGCAGTTGCGTTTGGATACCTTCGATATCATCGGCAGCCCGGCGTATCCCATGGAGCGCGAGCGCTTGACTGCGATTATTACCGAAGCGTATCGGCGCGATTCTTCCGTGCGCGGCTTTATGAATCACTTTGCTGCGATCTTGAAGTCCGGTGACCGGACAGCCAAGCTGGGTGCAGTATCCGCACCGACGCTGGTGATCCATGGTACTGCCGATCCGTTAGTGCCGTTGGCAGCGGGGCGCGCACTGGCGCGTTTGATCCCGGGCGCCACCTGGTTGCCGATTGCCGGCATGGGCCATGATTTTGGTGAAGCCTTGTGGCCGATGATGACCCCGGCCATGGAACAGTTGTGGCAACGTGCGACGGCGCGGTCGGCGGCGTAGCTTACGCTTGGGCAAGTGCAGCGATGAGCCGAGCCAACGCTGGCCACGCCGTTTGCGGTACGGTGTTGCCGACGGCGATCGGCGCTACTTGGGCGACTAGGGCAGGCGCATGCCGAACGTGGGTGCCGTGTTGTTGCGCGAGCCGAACCGCTGCTTGACCGGCGGCCCCCGTGCGCTGCCACACGATGCAAGGGACCGGCACGTGCGCTGGATCCCAGGCAATGGCAACGGCGCGGGCTTGATCGTAGACGACAATCGTCGGCGCAACCTGAGCGTTGGCGTGAGCGCGCTTGGCGGCGTTGCGGATCGCCGGCGCTGGGGCACTTTCCCGTTGCTCACGTTGTACTTCCTCGACGGTCATCCGTTGCGCTTGTGCCAACAGCCACCACCGCCACAACCAATGCGCAATGCCGAGCACAAGCATTGCAATTGCGATCGTGATCACCAGCGCGCGCAGCGCGATATTGGTGATCACGCTGGGCGTTAGAGTACGTGAATGCAACGTCGCTGCCAGCACAGGGGCACTCAGCCACAGCCAACCGAGCAATCCTCCAAACACACCTGCGGAAGCCAGCGACCAGCCGAGCCAGCTGCGCGCGCGGGTGAGGCTGTTCGATGAGATGGTTGGTGCATGATCAATGTGGCGCTTCGGCAACCACGCGCTGCGCACAACCAGTAAATGGACGAGCAACGCTCCGATGGCGGCGGCGCACGCCATCGAGCCGCCGAGCGTGAGCGCGATGCGTGCGGTGCGATGCCATGCTGCGGTGAGGTCAGGTTCGGCGGCCGTGGCATTACGAAGGTCGTGGGCGACCGCGGCTGCAACTACGGACCGGGCTTGCCAGCCCGCCAACGCTGCGCCACCCACAGCGCCCGCCCACGGCAACAATCGGCTGTGCGCCACCTGGCCACTTTGCCGGCTAGCCGAGATCCGTCGCGGCGACGCTGCAAGCGACCGTTCCACCGCGTTACGCTACCACTATTTTGGGTTGGCGCGATCCAATCGACGACGATCGGATCTACCTTTAGGCTATGTCCGCGCTGGGCCAGGCCTTTGCTGAAGTCGCGGTGAACTTGCCCGTTGCTGGCACGTATCACTACGCGATTCCGTCGCGCCTGCACGCGCAGGTGGTGGTGGGGACGCATGTGCAAGTGCGGTTTGGCGCTCGCCGGGTCACTGGCGTGGTGGTCGCCCTGTCGGATACGGCAGCGACGGAAAAAACGTTGCCACTCGAAGCCGTGCTCGACCCTGACGCGCCGACCCAACCGGAGTTGGTGGCCTTGGCGATGTGGCTGGCTGAATACTACGAAGCGCCACCAGGCGAAGCGCTGCGCTGCGTGATGCCGGCGGGAGCGACGTCGGATGCTGCGGTCCCGGTGATAGCCACCGAGGCTGGGCGTGCTGCGTTTGATCATGCTGCGTTGCCACCGCGTCAGCGCGATGTGCTGGCGCAATTGTGTGCAGGGCCGGTCGCCGTGCGCAGCCTCAGCGCAACCGATCGTAAAGCGTTGGTGGCGTTGCGTGATCGCGGCTGGGTCGCGGATGTTGATGTCACGTTGCAAGCGCGCACCAAAGCGCGGCTGGAACGGGTTGCGCGGCTGCATCCCGACGCTGCAGCGACGGCAGCTGCCAGCGTTGGCCGTGCGCCTGCAAAAGCCAAGCTGGTGGCATTGTTGCAAGCGGGCCCGCTGCCGGTGGCTGCGCTGCGCGAGGCCGGTGCGTCGACCACGGCGCTGCGTGAATTAGAAAAAGCCGGCATCGTTATCGTCGAGAAATTGCCGATGGCGCTGCACGCTTTGGCATCCGAAAGCTATCAGCCAGCTGCGGGCCCGCCGGTGCTGACCGACGAGCAACAAGCAGCGGTGGCCAGCGTGGTGGCTGCCACCCGCACCGGCTTCGCTGGCTTTTTGCTGTTTGGCATCACGGGCAGCGGCAAAACCGAAGTCTATTTGCACATCATCCACGAGGTGCTGGCCGACGGCAAAACTGCCATCGTGTTGGTGCCGGAAATATCCTTGACGCCGCAGTTGGCCGCAAGATTTCGCGATCGCTTCGGCGATCGTGTTGCGGTGTTGCATTCGGGTTTGTCGGCGCGCGATCGCCACGATGAATGGCAGCGGTTGCAGCGTGGCCAAGCCCAGATCGCGGTCGGTGCGCGCTCGGCGGTGTTTGCGCCCTTGCGTAACCTGGGTGTGATTATCGTCGACGAAGAACACGATGGTTCGTTCAAGCAAGAAGAAGGTGTGAAGTATCATGCGCGCGATGTGGCGCTGGTGCGAGCGCAACGCGCCGGTGCTGCATGCGTATTGGGCTCGGCGACGCCAAGCTTGGAATCGTATTGGCAAACCGAACGCGGTGCGTATCAGCGCTTGGAGTTGACCAAACGACCTACCGCGCAGGCGTTGCCGGCGGTTGAGATTGTGGACCTCACGGTGCATCGGCCCGATGGCGAAGCGATGCTTTCAGCCAAGCTGCGTACGGCCGTCGAAGAATGCATGGCGGCGGGTGATCAATGTGTGTTGTTTCTCAACCGGCGTGGCTTTGCGACGTTTGTGCTTTGCAAAGCTTGCGGGTTTTCGTTTCGCTGCGCGCATTGCTCAGTATCGATGACGTATCACCGGGACCGCGACCAGTTGATGTGTCACTATTGCGGCGCGGCGCAGCGGGTGCCGAACCAATGCCCAAGTTGCAAGCAACCGGATGCCATCGAGCGGCGTGGCTTGGGCACCGAGCGTGTGGCCGACGCTGTGATGACCCAATTCCCCAACGCGCGGGTGGCACGGCTCGACCGCGATACGGCCACGGGGCGCAAGCTCGAAGAGATTTTGCGCGCCATGCACGAGCGCACTATCGATATTTTGGTCGGCACGCAAATGGTAAGCAAAGGCCACGATTTTCCCGGCGTGACCCTCGTCGGCGTGCTGTGTGCGGATACCGGGCTGACGTTGCCGGACTTTCGC
>JAKQOD010000853.1 GCA_029565465.1 Deltaproteobacteria bacterium | reverse complement strand
CCAAGTGATGGGTGTGTTGGTGCACGGTGATGCTGCGTTTGCAGGCCAAGGCCTGGTGCCAGAATGTTTGAACTTGATGAACCTGCCAGGCTACCGCACGGGTGGCACGGTGCACTTGATCGTTAATAATCAAGTTGGCTTCACGGCATCGCCTGCCGAGCAGCGCTCGACGCCGTACTGCACTGATGTTGCAAAAATGATCGAGTGTCCGATCTGGCACGTCAATGGCGAAGATGCTGATGCAGTTGCACGCGTCATCGAAATCGCGATGGAATATCGCGCCAAGTTTGCCAGCGACGTTATCATCGACATGTACTGCTTCCGAAAGTACGGTCACAACGAAATGGACGAGCCGGGCTTCACGCAGCCGGTCATGTACGAGCGCATTCAGAAAAAAGAATCGCCGGTCGATGTGTATGCCCGGCGCTTGTTAGAGCAGGGCGTTGTCGACACCGCGTACGTTGCGAAAGTTACTGGCGCTTGCGTTGCATCGTTGGAAACCGAGCTGGGCGCTGCCAAAGCGACCACCCGTCGGCCCAAGATGTCCGCGATGGCAGCGATGTGGCGCGGCTATCGTTCAGAAAAATACACGGCGCCGGATCACGTTGACACGCGGGTGCCACGCGAACTGCTCGGCGAAATCGCGGTTGGCATGACAACCGTGCCGGCCGGCTTCACGCCGCACAGCAAGATCGTCCGCTTGTTAGAACAACGTGCCCAGATGGGGCGCGGCGAAAAAACGCTCGACTGGGGCATGGCTGAAATGCTGGCCTACGGTTCGTTGTTGCGCCAAGGCACCAACGTGCGCCTCACGGGCCAAGACTGCGGTCGTGGCACGTTTAGCCATCGCCATGCCGTGATTTCGGATAGCCAAAACGGCAACGAGCATTTGGTGCTCGGTGGTTTGCATGCTGACCAAGGCCAGTGCCGCATCTATGACTCGCCGCTGTCGGAAGCTGGCGTGTTGGGCTTTGAATTTGGTTACTCGCTTGATTATCCCGATGCGCTCGTCATGTGGGAAGCGCAATTCGGCGACTTCGCCAACGGTGCGCAAGTGATCATCGATCAGTTCATCGTGGCCTCGGAAGACAAATGGAACCGGTTCTCCGGCCTGACCTTGTTATTGCCACATGGCTATGAAGGCCAAGGCCCTGAGCATTCGAGCGCGCGGCTTGAACGCTTTTTGCAAAGCGCTGCCGAAGAGAATATCCAAGTGGTGCAGCCAAGCACGCCAGCCCAAATTTTCCACTTGTTGCGTCGGCAAGCGCTGCGAGCATGGCGCAAGCCGCTCATCGTCATGACGCCGAAGAGCCTGCTGCGTTTACCTGCGGCTGCGTCTTCAATCGACGAACTTGCGAATGGCACCTTCCAACGCGTCATTGGCGATGCAACTGCGAACCCGGCCAAAGTCACCCGCGTGTTGTTCTGCAGTGGTCGGATCTATTACGACTTAGTCGAAGAACGCAGCAAACTTAAAGACGAGTCGGTCGCGATCGTCCGGGTTGAAAAACTGTATCCATGGTGGGACGACGTCGTGGTTGCCGCCATCGCCAAGTTTACCAACGTCAAAGA
>JAKQOD010000195.1 GCA_029565465.1 Deltaproteobacteria bacterium | reverse complement strand
CACAGAGCATCAATGCAGCGCAAGGCGATTTCAGCTTGCCTAGCGCAACCGACGGAAACGCCAGCACCGACATCTTGGTGAAACTCGTCGTCGCGAACGACAAACCTCGCATCATTGACCATGTCGAAACCGTCGGCGCTTGCACCGCCCATAGCGTGAGCGCGATGTGGCCAACGCCAAATGCGGCAGCCGCGATGGCAAACGCCGTTACCGTCCCACGCCGCGTGATGTTGGTGATTGATGGCTCAAAAAGCATGGACGCCATCGGCCGCGCGCCGGTGCTTGGGTTGGTTGACCAAGTGCTGACCCAGCTCGCATCGATTGCCCCCACCGCGCAGGTGCACGCCGTCGTCTTTGAACGGAACGTCAGCGCGCTGTTACCGACCTGGAGCCTCAACAATCGCGAAACCCAGCACGCGTTGCTGAGCGCCTTGCGCGTCCGCGTTGCCCACAACGGTACGGACCCTTCGACCGCCATAACGTTCGTTGCCAGCGAACTCCAAACCGCGCTCGCCAAAGATGCCGCGCCGATCGACATCGTGTGGATCTCCGACGCAGCATACAGTGACGCAACCAACCTCGAAACATTTGCACCGCTCCTCCAGTCGGCGCGACTACCAGCAAACGCGCTGCGCTTCCACGGCATCATTGTGAATGAACACCAAGCCGTCACCGCTGGCGCATCGGCCAACGCAAGCGGCGTTTTTGAATTAGCCGCAGCAACCCACAAGCTCGGCGGCAGCACGCAACAGGCCTCGCTGGGCGTGATGAGCGACGACCGTAGCGATGGACCGCTGGCGACGCTGGCGAACAATGTTGCCATCGGCACGATCTGGTCGGACGTAACCTTTGATGAAAAATCGCCGGTAACCAACCTACCGGCGCTGAAGCTCGGGCAAGGTCACGCACCAACGCTGGGACAATATTGGAGCTGCCCAGGTGCTGGGCCCCATTCCTTGCGCCGGCTCGCCGCGCCGCGTGCCCGGCTCGACGACGTCACTACCGCGCTGACCACGACGCAGGTAAAGTCACGCGTGGCAGCCCTGATTGGGGCAACCGCGGAAATTGCAGAATTGGAGCCCGACCACCAAAGCGGCAACAACCCGCAACTGGAACGCATACAAGCGCGCTTGCAACGCCAAATCGTACAGGCTGACAATGGGAATGGCTTGGTCGTTGTAGATACCAGCACCGTCGCTGGTCGGCAGCGCGCTGCAGCGTTGCGATCTGGCATGCCATTTGTGCAACTCATTCCCGAACTGCATCGCGGCCGCATGCAGCACCGGACTGCTGCGTCGCCAAGTATCCGCATCGCGCAGCCGATTGTGATCGCGCCAACGCTGGTCAAAGAAACGCTTGAGCGCGTGTTTCGTGATCAACTCATGCCGCGCACCCGCGTTTGTTATCAGCGCGCATTGGCGCAAAGCAATCCGGCAGCACTGCCACAAGGCGTTGCTTATTTCGACTTGCTCATGGGCCGCGGCGAAGTCATTCGCGCCGAGGTCAGCGGCATCAACATGCCAAGCCTCAACGCTTGTTTGCTTGAGGTTGGCTACTCGCTCGATCTGCCGCTGCCTGTTGACGAGAACGGCTTTGACGAGCTGGTGCAAGCACGCTATCCCGTGACGCTGCAGGTGCAAAAAGACCAAGCGACGGTGATGCCAGGCGACGCCGATTCGCCAGATGCTATCGATATCGAAGCGGTGAAACCATTTGATCCAAGCAAACCGCAACGCCCACCACGCACCCGCGTGCAAACCGCAAAACCACTTGATGGGCTACCGCGGCAAACAGCGCCCTAAAAGCAGCTCAGCGCACCGCCGCCAAGTGGCTTGATGCCGATGTCGAGGGGTGCCGTGGTTTGTTCGCCTGCTGCAGTGAAGATGCGAATGCCTGACGCGCCGGTTTTTTGATCGGCAGCAATGATCCGCCCGTCTGGGCAAGCCGCGACGTCGGCAATCACTTGGCCGGCACCCGACAGGGGCGCTGCAGCCAACATCCCCGTCGTAAGATCGATGCGACGCAACGGCGCTGCGCCGCTAAACGATTGCGGCGTGAGGAACAAGCTTTTGCCATCAGCGGAAACCGCCATCTGGCTAGGATTTGCGCCAAGCGCAGCGTTGGTAAATGCACACGTCGCCGTCGGTGTTGCGGCGGTCGGCGAAAAGCGTGCAACACAACCCTTGGTTTGATCGGAAAAATCAGGCGCAGTTGAAACTAAGACATCGCCTGCAAACATGCTGCTTGCAGGTGTTTGAACCAGCTGACCAAACGGATTGATGTTCGGCAGGTCAAACGTGGCGACCCGCATATCGGTCGCGGTATCGATCACCACAACTTTGCCAATCGTTGGCGCAAAGTTTTGCAAACCGCCACACGATACAAATAGTTTGGTGCCCACCACCAACGCGCTATTGCAGTCGGGCTTGCCGTCGGTGTCCAGCATGCTGAGGTCGATCGTTGTTGTTGTGTTTACGCCACGCGTTACGACGACGACGCCTGCAGTACCGATCGCAGGCACATAGATCTTGTTGCCAGCCACCGCGGCATCTTGTGGATTTGAACCAGCGCCGGTAGAAATTTGCAGCTTCACGGTTAAGGTTTTGGCGTCGAGCACCGTGAGATTGTTCTTGCCGCGATTAACCACAAACAACTCGTTGCCGATCAAGCGCGCTTGCGGATCTTGATCGACTGCACCTGCAGCAAGATTTTTCTCGACGGCGTTGGTCGCGGCGTTGATGCGAGCCAGCGTGCCGGTCATGTTGAAGTCACCAGCGACAACCAAGGCCGTGGAGTTAACCGGGGCGGCATCCGTCAACGAGGCATCGACGTTGCTGGGAGCATCTGGTGATGCCGTGCCGCCGTTGTCGCCACACGCTGCCACTGCCGACAGCGAAACCAAAAAACCAAATGAACTAGTGCGAAACATAACAACCTTTCAAAATTACAACGTGCAAAAAAACTTCTATCCGAGGTCAGCCTCGGCGGCCTTGCGCTATCGCCACGCCCACTCCAGCCGCGCGTAAAACGCGCGCCCGGGCAGCGGAAAGCCAGCAACATCGACGATTGCCGTCGGTGCCGCCATGCCGTCACTAGGCCGCTCGGTTCGGTTGTCGGTTAGGTTTTTGACTTCGGCGGATACCGCAAAGCCTCCACCAACATCCATGCGAGCACCAATACCAAGCAACCAGCGTGCTGGCGCTTGCTCAAGATTGCCTTGATCGAGGTAGCTATGGCTTTGCCAACTACCGTCGACGAATCCCGCAATTTGGCGACGCGCCAGCGCGCCAACCGCATCGAATCGCACATAACCGCGGTGCCTTGGTCGGCGCGGCAGCTCTTTACCGTTGTAACTAGGCTCGCTGTTATTTTGCGTGCTGTACATCAGCGAATAATTCGCCGTCGCTGACAACGCACGCCAAAACCGCGCGGACATGGCAAGCTCGCCACCACCAGCCATGGTGTTCCCAACGTTAAGCGGCCGCGTCACAAAGCCGCCTTGCGTTACATAGATGATCGTATCGCGACTGCGATTGGCGAAGACGCTACCTTCTAGCAGCACGCGATCCATCGCGCCAAGTGCATGCGCAGGCGCCCACACCGCGCCAATTTCCGTCGCAGGGCCACGCTCGGGCAACAACCCCGGCGACCCAACGAAGAAGCCGCGATCGCCGAACAACTCGGTAACGGTTGGCACGCGCGCATACCAACCGGCACTGCCTTTGACGGCCAGGTCATTGGTCACTTGCAAACGCAGCCCGGCACGTGGCGATGGCAACCATTGTTGCCGCACCGGCAGCGCCGTCGACATGCCATCGTGGCCGTCCACCGGCGGTGCCGTGCGTTGCCAATCCAAACGCATGGCTGGCTCCGCGGTCAAGCGCGAGCCAAGCCGCAACGCAGCGCCAACGCCAAGCGCAACGCCAACTCGATTGCCACGCGTCGAAGCCCGCGCATCCGTACCATCCACATTGGCTTGCTCGTCGGCAAAATGCTCAAGTTGGGTTTGGCCCAAGCCAGTAATTTGATGATCACCGACGGCGCCAGTCCATTGGGTTTGAGCGCCGCCAGCTAACGTTACGTACGTGCGCTCTTGGGCCGCCAAGCCAATTTCATTATCTGGATCAGCGAACTGTTGCTGCTCGGCCGTGGCGTACACGCGATGCGTGGCAACTAACACCGGGCCTTCGTCGCCTACCCACTCATTGCGCTTGGTAGCGTCGAGGATCAGGTTACGGGTGGCTAACTCCGCAGCGGCCGCTGGATAGTACAGCGAGCCTGGCAGTTGCTGCGATTTTAGCAAGGCACGCGCGCCAGCACTCCAGTTCTGATCAACCGCACCAATGCGACTGCTGGCATCGACCGACCAATAACCATTGTGGCTGCGCTGCATCAAGCCATCGTCGTCGGGAAACAGCGGCGTGCCGTTGTCGGAGAACACGGTAAAATCGCCGCGCGCTGCGCTGTAGGCGATTGAGGTCGACGACGCGAGCTGATCGTGGGCAAAACGATCGCCATGCCACACATTGAAATTGCGCGCACCGAACGACCCGCCGCCCAGCGCGAACCGTAACCGCTCACCGTCGGTTGAGCGCCCCAGGCGGGTGACCATGTTGACGGCGCCACCGACGCCGCCACCCGTGAGTTCTAATGGCAGCGCACCGCGAAACAGTTCGACCGATGAAAAGCTCTCCAACGAATACGCACCGAGATCTGCCGTCACCGACGCGATACGCGACAACGGCACACCGTTAACCATCACTGCCGTGTGGCCAGGCGCAGCGCCACGTACCGACACCGACGAAAACGTGCCCAAGCCACCAAGGCTACGCACTTGCGTGCTTGGCGCTGCGATCAACGCACTGGCGATGCTGAGCTGTTCGCCGCGGTGGGCAGCAGCGTCGATAATCGACACGAACGGCGATTCCCCCAGCGCTCGGCGCCGATTGCTGGCAGCCGCATCGTTGCGCTGGATGATGATCACTTCTTCGCCGACAGTTGCGCTGGTCGACGACGCGGTTGGCGCAGCCGGTGGCGTGACTGCAGGCACGGTAGCTGTCACCGTCGCCGCTGACACCTCGGCCCCCGGCGGCACAACCGCAACTTGTGGCCCAGCGGCCGTGCTTGGTTGTGGCGCGCCCTGCGATGGCACAACCGCAACCTGCGGCCCAGCCCATACAATCGGTGCACCGCCACGCGCTACGACCAGCGTAGTCGCAGCGACTGCAAGCCTAACTTTGTTCATCCAAACGGTCATCGTTACCCCACGTAACGGGTGACGACGCGTGCGATCCACCGCACTGACTCCACCCGAGGCTGCCAACTGACCGGTGTCCTGACTCCTAGATCTTCCTCCATCGACGCCTTCCCAGAATTACTTCCAGTGGCTGCGCGGCTACGTCATAGCGTTGCGTGTCGATTTTGTCCCTAGTTACAGTAGCGGGGGCTGCGCCGGGTTCGAACCGGCTTCCCAAAATCAGTTGGATGTTTGTTTTCTGTTAGCGCTAGATCCTCAAAACGAAATTCGTTCACTTCATAGTATTTTGTTCAGGTGATAGTCAAGGACGAGTATGCCACCTTGCCGTCCATCGGATCACGTACGGCGTAAGTAGCGGTAGCCACGAGAGTAATTGACGGAGCTAAACATTCGGCTCATCATCAAAGGATGACCACATCGGGGCGTCTGTCGATTCTTGTTGGCTTTTTGGCCGCCATGGCAGCCTGCGAAAGTGCCGGGCCTGTTGTCACCGGCGACGGCGCACCGTCGGACGGCAAAATCAGCACGGGCGATGGTCGCAGCATCGACGCTCGCTTGCCCGACGCAGCGGGTGGCCTCAACGAGCCGCCCGAACTCGCAGGCATGACGCTGTATCACAACCAAGCCCGGCTCGCCGAAAACGCTTCACCACCGCTGCCTCAGCTGACGTGGGATCCTGCGCTCGCCGTGATTGCCGCCAACTGGGCCGCACAATGCCGCGATGTCGACGCGCCGATTGGCCTCATCGACCACAATCCAGGCCGCAGCACGACCTATCCAACCTACGTTGGTGAAAACATCTACGGCGGCGCTACCAGCGCCAAAGCCGCGGTCGATCTTTGGATGACTGAGAAGGCCAACTACACCCTCGCCACCAACAGCTGCAACGGCGTGTGCGGCCACTACACCCAAATTGTGTGGCGCGCGACCCTCAAAGTCGGCTGCGCAATTTCGCATTGCCCGAATTTGCGATTTAGCGACTCGATCATCTGCAACTACGGTCCCGGCGGCAACTACAACGGCCAACCGCCGTACTGATCGCGGCCGTCGTCCTACGGGGCAAGGGTCGCGCAACTACCACGGCCAACCACCATACTGATTGCGGCCGCCCTCCGCGGCAATGCTCGCGCAACTCAACGGCCAACCGCCATACTGATCGCTTTGGATAATGATACGTTGCTAACGATGTTGTCGCTGCCCATGCACCGTCGCGGTTTCGTCTATGCCTGTGTCGGGCTCGCAGCAGCGCTGGCGGGGTGTTCCAAGCCAGCGCCGGCCAAAGGCAAGTTCGCTGGCAAAAAGCTCGAAATCTTCGTCGGTACAGCGTCGAAACCGCCAACCGAGCTCGCAGCGCAAACGTTTGAGCAGCAAACCGGTGCGACCATCGAATTACACTTCGGCGGCTCCGGCAAAATGCTGGCCGATATGAAACTCGCCGGGCGCGGCGACCTGTATTTCCCCGGCTCGTCGGATTACATGGCCAAAGCGCGCGATGCCGGCCTAGTCGACCCAGCAACGGAAAAACGCGTGGTCTATTTGATCCCTGCGATCAACGTGCCGGTCAACAGCAGCAAAAAGATCACCGGCCTCGCTGATCTAGCTCAGCCTGGCCTACGCGTCGGCATCGCGCGGCCCGACACCGTCTGTGTTGGCTTGTATGGCGCCGAAGTATTGGAACTCGCCGGCCTCAGCGCGCAAGTCAAACCCAACATCGTCACATATGCCGAATCATGTGAAAAAACTGCAACCCTGATCGCACTCGACGCTGTCGACGCCGTGCTGGGCTGGGAAGTCTTCGAACATTGGGATCCTGAACACATCCGGACGATCTATCTGCCCAAAGAGCAAGTGCCTCGCATCGGCTACATTCCCATTGCCATCGCCAAATCTGTCCGGGAACCGGTCGTGGCCCAAGCCTTCATCGATTTCCTCATCTCCGACGAAGGCAAAGCCATCTACAAAAAGTGGCACTACTTGACCACCGAAGCCGAAGCCCGCGCCTACACATTGCCAACCACCCCCGTCGGTGGCGAATGGACCTTGCCGGCCGTGTGGGCCGCTGAAGCGCAGTAGCAGTTCCTGTGAACCGTAAAACTTTTACCAGGACGTAACTGCGGCTGTCGACAACGACGTCAAGCGACGCGCCATTCGTCTCCGGGAGAGAACACTTGGTTCGATTCCGCCGTTCCCGAGTGGTGTCGTAGCGCTAGAAGTCCCGGACTGACTGTTGTACGAGCCGAATTGAGCATTTAGTGTAGCGGCCATGCTGCGTCACATACTTCCGTTGCTACTAGTAGCGTCGTGTTCGGGGCGCACTGAGCCACCACATGCAACTGAGCCACCACATTCCGCGAAGCTTCCAGGCAACTTGGCGTTCGTTCCGGAATCCATCGCCAATCGTCTCGCGAATACAAACTTGGTATTCGCGATCGATGTCAGTCACGCCAACCTAGAGCCATTCCTCGCGTTGGTGCCCGCGCAGTTTAGTTGTGCCCGTGAGTTGGTAAAGTCTACGGGAGTTATCGTTATCGCCGAAGCATCGCCCTTTGTGGCATACGCCAGTAACTTGCCACAAGATGGCACTCGAAAATGCCTCGAACAATTGACGCCACTGTTGGGTGCGACAACGGGATCAGGAGCCGACGGCAGCTACGAGGTCCGCATGGCAGACGGTGGCGTTTCTCTGTTATGGCAATCAGACGTGGTCACCATACGGGAGGTTGGCTCACCGCCACCGCCGAGCGGCCCAGCGAGCGCGGAGATTCGCGGACTCGTTGCGCAAGTGCCAGCCAATGCCAGCGCTTTCCTGCTGAGCGCCGGATTTCCAGAGCGCAAGATCAAGAATGTCGTTCTGTGGCTGCGGGCCGAAAATGAGGAGTTGCAAGTGATGATTCGCGCACAAGGTACGGAGGCTGGAGTCGTGAAGCCCTGGTTGCACGCCACTGTTGAAGGGTTCAAAAAAGCCGCGATAGCGAAGAACATCACCGTTGATGATGCGTGGGTCAAAGAGACGCTGGCGGAGCCTATAGGAACTGTGGAGATACGAGTACCAGTCTCAGTGTTCCGCCAGGGGAACTGACCTAGCCACGTCCACGCTTTTTGCATCGTCGTCGAACTAACGAACCAGTCGGCTACGGCTGAACAGCCGGGCTAGTTCACTCTTTTTAATGCTGCACGTAAATTGCGTGTCGCACCATTGTTGGCAGACGGTGCGCCGCCCGTCGAAGAGTTCGGCACACTGTTAGCGTGAGGGCAAAAGACTGCTGCCGCCAAATTGTATACGTACAAAACTAAAAGCGATCTCGATGAAGCAACCCAGTTTCTCGACGCGCTCGCCCTACGCCGAAAGACAACCTAAGCTACTTACGATCGAGATGTCCTGCCGCGCGCTGCCGAACACTGACGCTGGCATGGCGAGGACATGGTGCTGTTCGAGCAGCGTTTGCCACGGCAGCTGCACTGGAAACAGATAGCCGACGGCGTCGGTGGGCAACCAGGCATCGGCGGGTATCGCGTGGTGGTTTTGCAGCACGGTGCGCAGGCGCTGTTGTGCATCGCGTAACGTTTGCCGCACAGCAGCCGGCATGGCGGCATGATGCAGCAGCAGATCGCGTGCACGGGCAAGATTGCTCTGCGACGGCGGATTGGCGACGAACAACGGTGTGAGCGTTGCTGCGTCGGCCGGCGGAATCAACGTGATACCGAACAAGCGTGGCTGCAGCCAAGCTTTGGTCAGCGAGTGCAAGACGATGGTTTGGCCGGTTGCAAACAATTGCATCGTTGCAGCATCGAAGCGGGTGTCAAATGTGTAAACCGTATCCAGCAGCAAGCGACGGCGCGAATCGGCGGCAAGCCACGCGCTCACGTGGGCAACGTCGTCGGCGTTCAGCCAACGATTGCGTGGCTTGAGCGGATTTGTGATGAGCAGGATTTCGAGTGATGCGCGCGGGCCGCTCGTCGGCCATTCAGTCGTCGGCAACGTTGCAAACGCATGAGTCGCCAGCCCTGCTGCATGTGCCAGTTCGTGATAAACCGGATAGTTGTCGCACGGCACATGCAACACTGCGCCGTTTGCTGCGTAATGCGCAAACAAGCGAGCCAAGCTGTCGCGCACGCCGCACGAAATCAGTGCACGACCTGCGCCAACACCGTCGCCAAACAGGCCGACCCAGGTGCTGGCAACGTGACAGCGATGGACTTTGCTAGACGGTGCGGCATCGAGCGCTGGTGGCGCAAGCGGTGCAAGCGCAGCATACACATTGTGTTGTGCCGCATCGAACAACGCCGGCCGCTCGGCCAACACACGGCTGCGAAACGCTTGGAATTCGGCAAACTTCATAACGCCTCCGCAACCGCCGAGTGCCGATCTTCGAGAGAAACCAAGCACTGACCATCAGCCATCATGTTCCAACTGCGAGCCACGCCGGTGCAACGCTCCCAATACAAACTTGGCTCGGTGTATGCCGCCAATTGCACGGTTGCACCTTGCCACGTACCGCGAAACACCGGCGCGCCCCACGACAGCCGCGCAACTTCGGCAAAGCCGTGATCGCTTGCAAACTGGGTTACTAGGCGCAGCGGCACTTGGTGCGCATAACTCCACGCGTTGGCGTCGTGACGGTAATACACCGACTCAATGCTGGTGCTGACATAAAGTTCTTTGAAGCAAATCTCCTCGACGCCAAGCGCCACCGCCCAGCTGATGTAATCCGCCAGCGCCGCAGCGTTATCGATGCAACCGGCTTGCAAAACGCAGATCAAGCGCAGTTTCAGCTTGGGTTGCGGCGCACCGCTCCTAGCGTTCGCTCGTTCGCTCCATGTCTGGGCCCCGCTCCGAGCGTCCGCTCGCTCGCTCCATTGCTGGGCCCGCCACGTCGCAGCAATCGCTGCCACATCGGTGTGCAAACTCATCAACGCTGCAGCGCGCGCATCGTCGTAGTGATGCCGTGAAATCGCCAACACGCCGAGGCCTGCCGCTGCATAGTCTGCAAGCATGCTGGCGCGCGTCGCTTCATCGACGCTGCCGAGATGATGGCCGTTGCTGATCAACACGGTTTTATCAAACGTGCGTGCGCCAACGCCGATCAAGCTGCACAACGTTGCATGCCGCAGCAAGCCTGGCTCGCCACCGCCAGTGATCACAAAACGCTGCGCGCCGCGCGCCTTAGCAGCGTTGGCATTGCGTTGCACCGCAGCCAAATCCAACTTGCGCTGATCTTGTTCCGCTGACGCTGATGCTTCCGAGAAACAAAACGGACACGCAGCTTGGCAACCTCGCGCTATCGGCAAGATCGAAAAACTGCGTGGTGCCAGTGTAGCGTACGGCAGCAACGCCGGATGCAACAGCTGCAATGATTGCGCGTACACATCTTCAACGGCGACCGGGGTCAGCACAACCTCGCCGTCGACAACATCCACCCACGCCAATCGCTCAACCACGATGTAGTTGCGTTTCACATAATGGCCCCGCCCGGTTGCAGTGTTCGCATGCAACTCCGCCGGTGCGACATCGGTGCCCAGTGCCAATAGCCGGTTGCCCGCGAGCCCAAGCCGTTGCATATGCGCGCCAGCTTTGGCAACGCCAATGCCTAACTCGTGCCGCTCTAATACGAAGAACTGCGACGGAAACGTGCTCTGCGCCAGCGCCGTTTTGGCATACACCCGCTGGTACTTGTCGTACGCCACTGCAAAGTTCGACAACACCGTGACATGCCACCGCGCCACGCGACTGCGTGCGACGGCACGACTGCGAAACTGAACCACCACCGACATAGCGCGACAATACGTGTATTATATACACTATGTCAACAGGTCATTTAGAAACCTAGCACCATCCAGTTCCACGCCTTGCCATCAAAGAACAACGCACGCGCCGATTCGTAGCCAAGTTCAACGGCTTGGCCGGTGATCGCATTTGCCGCCTTCGGCACCCGCCCGCCGGGCCATGCGTACACACGAACGAACGACGGCGCTTGTAAGTCAGCTGGCGACTTGCCGCGATGGCTTGCGCCGTCATCGCCGATCGTCTTCCATGGAGAGCGAGCGCCAGCGCCAAATTGCACAATCCCTTGCGCGGTCTGCACCACAATGCCGGTGCGCTGCTTGCCGTTGGCTTCCGCAACCAGCACTGCGCGATCGCTGGTGCCATCGCTATCGAAGTCAGCGTCAGTGCTGCAGGCGTCGCTGCCACAACGAACCACCAAGTGATGCTTGGTCAGATACGCCGCGAGTTTGGCATCGACGGGTGACGCCGGCTTTTCCTCGGCGCGCACCGAAGCAACCGTACTTACAAGTAGCAGAGCACTCACCACAGCCGAAAACGTATGCATGACCAGCGATAGCATTGCCGGCCCACCAGAGCCACAACCATTTCAAGGTGCGTGGCAACAACGCACGCCATGATACGCTGCCTATGCATGCGCAAACTAACAACGGTGAGCATGGTGGCACTGGCTGCGACGTTGATCGCCGCAGCGTGCCGGCAGCCTGCAACGGTGGCGTCCAACGCGTACCCAGCAACCAACCCACCGATCGCGGCAGCCGTCGGCGCACCGCTGCAATTGCTCTTCCTCGGCGATTCCTACACCAAAGGCGAAGGCATCCCACGCGCCGACAGCTTTCCGGAACAATTGCATGCGCAACTTCAAGCCGCTGGCACTGCCACAGCCATTACCACCATCGCCGAAACCGGCTGGCGAACCGACAATTTGCAAGCCGCGATCGCGGCTGCCACGCTGCCGAGCGCAGTCGATCTTGTGGTGCTCGCGATTGGCGTCAACAATGAGTTTCAAGGCCGCAACGCAAACCAATTCCAACTCGACCTCAACGCGCTGCTCGATACCAGTTTACGCTTGGTCGCAAACCGCCGCGATCGCGTGATCATGCTGTCGATTCCCGACTGGACTGTTACACCTGTAGGTCAACAAGTTACCGCGCATGAACCGCAACACGCCGCTGAGCTCGACGCATTTAACCTTACGATCAAAGCACTCGCCAAACACCGCGGCATTCGCCTCATCGACATCACGCCGCTATCGCGCCTTGCCCAGCAAGATCCAGCGCTGCTCGCAACCGATGGCTTGCATCCGTCGGCCCGGCAATACACGCAATGGAACAGCTTGCTGGTGCCCGCGGTGCATGCTGCATTGGCGCATAACATCGGCCGCTAGGTCAACGGCCAGCGCGCAGCCGGCGCTGTAGTGTTCGTACGTTAACCTGCAGCCGGCGCGCAGCACGTTCAAGGTTGCCACCTTCAGCGTCGACAGCCGCGACCATTGTCCGCTCCACCACGGTTGCCAACGGCTCAATCGCCGAAGGTTGGGCGGGTGCTGCGCCGAGCACGGGCTGCATGAGGTGCATCGGTAAATCTTTGTGCGTGACCTTGGCACCACTGCGCATGACCGTCAAAAACTCAATCACATTGCGCAATTGTCGAACGTTGCCAGGCCAGTCGTAGCGCAGCAAGAAAGCGCGCGCCTGTGCCGTCAACCGTGGCGGCGTGCAATCATGCTGGATTGACAGCTGCTGCAAAAACGCGTCGGTCAGCACCAAAATGTCGCGTCGCCGTTCGCGCAACGGCGGCACGTGCAACATGATGCCTTGAATTCGATAATAGAGGTCGGCGCGAAATCGGCCAGCAACGACATCGGCCTCCAGGGGGCGCAACGTCGCAAGCACAATTCGAACGTCCATATCCAACTTGGTCGTACCACCCACGCGCATGAACCGATGAGTTTCAAGGAACCGCAACAGCTTGGGTTGCAGTGCCAACGGAAGTTCGCCAACTTCGTCGAGCAGCAACGTGCCACCACGCGCCGCTTCGATTTTGCCGGGGCCGCGCGCCGCAGCACCGGTAAACGCGCCGCGCTCATAGCCAAACAACTCGCTTTCAAACAAGCTTTCAGGAATGGCCGCGCAGTTGATAGGAACAAACGGCCCGTTGCGTCGCTTTGAAAGCATGTGCAGCCGTTGCGCCATAACCTCTTTGCCTGACCCGCTTTCACCGACCAGCGTAACGGTCACATCCTTATTTGCAACCAAGCCCAGCATGCGGTCGAATTCCCGCATCTTTGCGTCAACCATCACCGGCGGCAAAGGCGTCGCGCGCGTTCCGGCTAGCCGTCGTGTCACGCGGCGATCATACTGCATGCCACACGAGATTCGCTACGCAACATCATGCGGATCGTGTTCGTTGACTTTCAACCACATCACTAACTCGGTCGATAATCTCGGCAACCTTTCCCGAAATACCACGCGATACGAGGGTGGCATGACCCCACCGAAGCCATTTAGCACAACCACGCGCGCACCAATCTTCATGCGCGCGAGCCGCCGCTGCGCTTTGACTGCAGCGATGTGATACGGCATCGCGGGCAAATTGGCGCGCCCGGCAATCGGTAGCTCAAACGGATTGAAGAGGTACAGCGCATCAAACAATGTCCAGTCGACATCGAAGGCGTCGCCTTGCAACAGAACGACGCGCGACGCCACGTTGAGCTCGGTCGCAAGGCGCCGGCCATAGTTGACCAGCGGCGCCACCCGTTCAACGCCGAACCACATGCCGCGTGATGCCGACGCGCCGATCAAGCACTGCTTGCCAATGCCCGAACCAACATCGAGCACGCGCTCGTCGGGCCCCAGGTTGAGCAGCACTGCAACTTTCACCGCTACGTCGAATGGCGTCCAATGCACCGCTGAGAGATGCCGCAGCTCTTTAGGCAACAGCCGATCAAAGGCAGTATCCGAATTGACATAGTTGTCGCGCAATCTTTCGATCCACGATCGTTCACTCATACCGCCTCCGCAAACTCATCGTCGATCATGATCCGATAGGTTGGCCGCACCTTTTCCCAAAGCTCGATGCGATCGGTTCCTACCACTTGGTCGCTTACCAGTTCGTACCCCGACGGCGTTGACCCACCAAAGCCATGATAGGTAACAACGCGAGTGCCAATGCGCGCATCCGCCAAGCGCGCGCGTACCGCTAGAACGAATTGCACATACTTGGCAGGATCAAACTCAATCGTGTGGTCTAGAAAAAGAAAGCCGTGATAGAGCTGCTCGGCAAACGGATTGAAGAAATAGAAGCCGTCGTACTTGGACCAATCGAGCGCAAATGCATCAGCGTGAATGAACGAAGCGTTTTGCAGGCCAAGCTGTTGTGCCAGCCCAGTTGCAATTTCCACAACTCGCTTTCGAAAATCGACGCCTTCGAAGATCGAAGTCGGGCATTGGTTGGCAGCCGTCAAACAAAACTTTCCAGGCCCACAGCCAACATCCAAGATCCGCATGCCGGGCTTGGGTGCTAACAAGCGCGCCGCCACCACTGCTACCTCGACGGGCGTAAAATGCACCGATGATTTGATCTTGAGGTGAGCAGGTAGCAGGTCATCAAAATCCTCGTCCGATCCAAAAGGCATTGGCCCCTCTATAAGCATCAACTAGGCCAACGCCGGTGGACAATAGTTACGACCACTTGCGCGAGTAATTTGCGATTT
>JAKQOD010000827.1 GCA_029565465.1 Deltaproteobacteria bacterium | reverse complement strand
GTTGTCGACGTTTGCACGCGTCAACGAATACGGCTTCATTGAAACGCCTTACCGCGCAGTTGAAGGCGGCAAGGTTGCCGACGAAGTCAACTTCTACTCGGCGCTCCAAGAAGAAGGCCAAATCATCGCGCATGCAAATGCCGAAGTGAAAGCCAGCAAGCTCGCCGGTGACCAAGTGTCGTCGCGTAAGGGCTCGGACATCATCATGGCCAAGCCAGATGACGTCACCTTGATGGACGTTTCGCCAAACCAATTGGTATCGGTCGCTGCGTCGCTCATTCCGTTCCTCGAGCACGACGACGCCAACCGCGCACTCATGGGTTCGAACATGCAACGCCAAGCGGTGCCGCTGGTTCGTACCACGTCGCCGCTTATCGGCACGGGTATGGAAGGCATCGTGGCTCGTGACTCCGGTGTTACCGTGGTTGCGAAGCGCGACGGTATTGTCGACTGGGTCGACGCCAACCGCGTGGTTGTGCGCCCTTCGTACGTCAATCCAAAAGACGCCGAGTCGGTGCGGCCTGACATCTATACGATGGTCAAGTTCCAACGCTCGAACCAAAACACCTGTATGAACCAAAAGCCGATCGTTCAGACCGGCGACAAGGTGAAAGCAGGCGACGTTATTGCCGACGGTCCAGCAACCGAAACTGGCGAATTGGCCCTTGGCCAAAACGTGGTTGTCGCGTTTATGCCGTGGGGTGGTTACAACTTCGAAGACTCGATTTTGATCAACGAAAAATTGGTTAAGACCGACATCTTCACGTCGATCCACATCGAAGAATACGAATGTGTCGCTCGCGACACCAAGCTTGGCAAAGAAGAAATCACCCGCGATATTCCAAACGTTGGTGAAGAAGCGCTGCTTGATCTCGACGACTCGGGCATCGTGCGCATCGGCGCCGAAGTCAAAGCCGGCGACATCTTGGTTGGCAAGATCACGCCAAAGGGCGAAACCCAACTCTCCCCTGAAGAAAAACTCCTGCGCGCCATCTTCGGTGAACGCGCTGGCGATGTACGCGACACGTCGTTGCGCGTACCTCCAGGTGTGACTGGCGTTGTCATCGGCGCTCGCGTGTTCGCACGTAAGGGCACCGACAAAGACGACCGTGCACAACAAATCGAAGACGCTGAGACTGCACTCTTGCTCGTCAATAAGAAGGACGAAATCAAGATCATCTCGGAAGCCTACTACAACAAGATGCGCGAACTTCTCGTCGGCAAAGGCACCGCTTCGCGGTTGGTTGACGACAAGGGTAAGGTCTTGTTGCCAAAGGGCGAAAAGATCACTATCGAACTGCTTAATGAAGTGCCATACAAATACTGGCATGAAATTCAGCTCGATTCGGGCGACGGCAAGATCGAAGAACAACTCGAACAACTTGCTGCCAAGCGCGAAGAAGATGTCTACAACATCGAAGCCGTCTACTCTGAAAAGATTGCCAAGCTGACCAAGGGTGATGAACTGCCGCCAGGCGTCATCAAGCTGGTTAAAGTTTACTTGGCCATCAAGAGGAAGCTGTCGGTCGGCGACAAGATGGCCGGTCGTCACGGTAACAAGGGTGTTGTTTCGCGCATCCTTCCTGAAGAAGACATGCCGTACCTCGAAGACGGTACGCCGGTTGACATCGTGCTCAACCCGCTCGGCGTGCCTTCGCGGATGAACATCGGCCAGATTCTGGAAGTACACCTCGGTTGGGCGGCCAAGTCGATTGGTAACCAAATCGATGCATACCTCCAAACCAACTGGTCGGCTGACGTCATGCGCGACAAGCTCAAAAAGCTGTTCCCTGACCAAGCTGCGTTCATCGATCGCTTGAACCAAGAAGATGTGGGCCGCTTTGCTCGCACCTTGCGCCATGGCATTCACTTGGCGACGCCAGTTTTTGACGGCGCCGATGAGTCCGAAATCAAGGCATCGTTGAAGATGGCTGGCCTACCACTGTCGGGTCAAGCTCGCTTGGTCGACGGTAAGAGCGGTGAGTTGTTCGAAAATGCAGTGACCGTGGGCGTGATGTACATGCTCAAGTTGCACCACTTGGTCGACGACAAGATCCACGCACGGTCCATTGGGCCATACTCGCTGGTCACGCAACAACCACTTGGCGGTAAAGCGCAATTTGGTGGTCAGCGTCTCGGCGAAATGGAAGTGTGGGCAATGGAAGCTTACGGTGCTGCATACGCACTGCAAGAATTCCTCACGGTTAAGTCGGACGACGTGGTCGGCCGGACCCGCATGTACGAATCCATCGTTAAGGGTGAACACGTGCTCGAAGCTGGCTTGCCAGAATCGTTCAACGTGTTGCTCAAAGAACTCCAAGCACTATGTTTGGATGTCGAGCTCATCGAAGATCCGTCGGCACCTCGCCGCGCAGATTCGAGTGCGCCAGGCATTCCAGCCGGCCTCGCAGCACTTGCTCGCGAAGTCGCCGACAAAATGGGTAGCGCGTCGTAACGCACTGAACGAACAACGAGAATCACGGAAGCAAAGAGAAAACCATGAAGGATATTTTCAACTTCTTCGAGAAGCCGAAAGACCCACGTTCGTTCAGCGCGATTCGCATCATGCTCGCCTCGCCGGAGAAAATCCGCGAGTGGTCGCATGGCGAAGTTAAAAAGCCTGAAACGATCAACTACCGTACGTTCAAGCCTGAACGCGATGGCTTGTTCTGCGCCAAAATCTTTGGGCCAGTGAAGGACTACGAGTGCAACTGCGGCAAGTACAAGCGCATGAAGCACCGCGGCGTCGTCTGCGAAAAGTGCGGCGTCGAAGTCATCCAATCCAAAGTGCGTCGCGAGCGCATGGGCCACATCAACTTGGCCACGCCAGTTGCACACATCTGGTTCTTGAAATCGCTGCCAAGCCGTATCGGTAACTTGCTCGATATCCCGTTGAAGGATCTCGAAAAGGTGCTGTACTGCGAATCGTACATCGTCGTAAACGCCAAGCAATCGGGCCTTGAGCATTGCGAATTGCTCAGCGAAGAACGCTACAGCAAGCTGCTCGACGAAGTCGGCTTTGACGGTTTTGACGCCGGCATGGGCGCTGAAGCCATCCTCGAAATCCTCAAGCAACTCGACATCGTTGCGTTGGCTGAACAACTCCGCATCGAAATGCGCGACGTTTCGTCGGACGCCAAACGCAAGAAGATCGCCAAGCGCCTCAAAGTCGTCGAAGCCTTCCGCGAATCGGGCAACAAGCCTGACTGGATGATGCTGTCGGTGATTCCTGTGATTCCACCGGACCTGCGTCCGTTGGTGCCACTCGATGGTGGCCGCTTCGCAACGTCGGACTTGAACGACTTGTACCGCCGCGTCATCAACCGGAACAACCGGTTGCGTCGCTTGCTCGAATTAAACGCGCCTGAAATCATCATTCGCAACGAAAAGCGGATGCTGCAAGAAGCTGTCGACGCGTTGTTCGACAACGGTCGTCGTGGCAAGACCATCACCGGTCCAAACAAGCGACCACTCAAGTCGCTATCGGACATGTTGAAGGGCAAACAAGGCCGCTTCCGTCAGAACTTGCTCGGCAAGCGCGTCGACTACTCGGGTCGTTCGGTCATCGTCATCGGTCCAGAACTCAAGCTGCATCAGTGCGGTTTGCCGAAGAAGATGGCGCTCGAACTGTTCACGCCGTTCATCTACAACAAGCTTGAAGAACGCCACCTGGTCACCACGATCAAGAGCGCCAAGAAGCTCGTCGAAAAAGAACGTCCAGAAGTTTGGGACATTCTCGAAGAAGTGATCAAGGAACACCCGGTGATGCTCAACCGCGCACCGACCTTGCACCGCCTCGGCATCCAAGCGTTTGAACCAGTGTTGACCGAAGGTAAAGCTATCCAGCTGCACCCGTTGGTTTGCGCGGCTTTCAACGCCGACTTCGACGGTGACCAAATGGCTGTCCACGTGCCGCTTTCGATCGAAGCGCAAATGGAAGCTCGCGTGCTCATGATGAGCACCAACAACATCCTGTCGCCTGCTAACGGCAAGCCGATCATCGTGCCTTCGCAAGATATCGTGCTTGGTCTGTACCACCTGACGCGTGAGCGTCCGTTCGCCAAGGGCGACTACAAGGAAGACAAAAAGGGCCGCGCCGTTCGCGCTGTCTTTGGTTCGACCGACGAAGTTCGCATGGCCTACGACCACGGCGAAATCCACTTGCAAGCAGCGATTCGCCTGCGTCGTGGCGGCCAACTGGTTGCTACCACCGTTGGTCGCGCGCTGTTGCACGAAGTTTGCCCAGCGGAAATTCCATTCGACGCCATCAACCGCGTCATGGGCAAAAAGCAACTCGCCGAGTTGATCGACCTCGTCTATCGTGAATGCGGCCAAAAGGCCACGGTATTGCTGGCGGACTCGCTGCGTACCCTGGGCTACACGTTCGCAACCCGCGCTGGTATTTCGGTTTGCATCGACGACATGGTGATTCCGCCGAGCAAGGAAACCCTGCTCGACGAAGCCAAAAAAGACGTTGGCGAAATCGAAGAGCAGTACACCGAAGGTTTGATCACCGACGGCGAACGCTACAACAAGGTGGTCGACATTTGGGCGCAAGTCGCCGAGTCGATTGCCAAAGACATGATGAAAGAAATTTCGACCGACGAGTTTAAGGATCCGGCCGGTGGCCCGACCCGCAAGGCGCCGTCGTTCAACTCGATTTACATCATGGCTGACTCCGGCGCACGGGGTTCGCAACAACAGATGCGTCAGCTCGCCGGGATGCGGGGCCTCATGGCCAAGCCATCGGGCGAAATCATCGAATCGCCAATTACCACGAACTTCCGTGAAGGCCTCTCGGTGCTCCAGTACTTCATTTCGA
>JAKQOD010000193.1 GCA_029565465.1 Deltaproteobacteria bacterium | reverse complement strand
GTGGTTCTCCTCGGCGAAGCGGCGCGCAAAGAAGCCGGCGAGGAGCGGGATGTCGCTCGGGCGCTCGCGCAGCGCAGGCACCTCGAGCGTGAAGACGTTGAGGCGGTAGTAGAGGTCCTCGCGAAAGAGCCCCTCGCGGATGCGCTGGGGGAGGTCGCGGTTGGAGGCGGCCAAGATGCGTACGTCGACGTGCAGCGTCTCGTTGCCGCCGACGCGTTCGAAGGCGCGCTCTTGCAATACGCGCAGCAGCTTGACCTGCGTCGCCAGCGGGATCTCGCTGACTTCGTCGAGCAGGAGCGTGCCGCCATCGGCCGCCTCAAACAGACCTCGCCGTGCGACCATTGCACCAGTAAACGCACCTCGGGTATGGCCGAATAGTTCAGATTCCAAAAGTTCACTAGGAATTGCTGCACAATTTACGGCGACAAACATTTTAAGGCGCCGCTGGCTGTTGGCATGCAGCGCCCTTGCAACCACCTCTTTGCCACAGCCACTTTCGCCACGTAAGATGACTGAGGCATCGGTGTCGGCCACTGTTGCAGCCTTAGCCAAAAGGGCTTGCATCGCCGCACTGCGTGCAACCACGCGATTGCATTTACGGCCTTGCGGCGTGATCGGCAACAACTGGCAGGCGTGGCACAAGCGGCCGTCACCCTCAAACGGAGTGTCACAGCTGTACGTGCATTGTTGACGGCTCGGAGTGCCCATGTTTCGAACTGAAACATCGCGGAATCACTGCCATGACGCAAGCTGATCCGCCGGGTTAGTTACGACGAGATGACTGCCCAGGCGCTCAAGTCGCTGGCGTTGCAGGCTTGTCGCTACGGCGACTCTTGCGACGTGCCCGCGGCGGTACAGTTGCCGCAACCGGCGCTGCCTCAGGTGCGCTCAACGTCGCGAGCATGGCGCGTGCGAGTTCTAAGCGCTGTGCTGTGCTCGGCGAAATCGCGGTGCGCTCGGCGCGCATGCAATATTGCACGAGCGCGCGCTGGGTGGTCACAAGATCTTGGCAACGTTCTGCCGCGCACGCCCAGTTCCAGGCATGATCGGCATTACTAGGATCCGCGGCGCTTGCTACCGCCAACCAATGCGTTGCATCAGCAAACTGCTGCATTGCCAAACATGTCATACCGTATGCGACCGCAACGTCTGCATTCGCTGCAGCTTGCACAGGATCACGCGCGATACACCGCCGCAGCAAGTCGTGGGCTGCATTGATGTCACCGGCGGCAAGCAGGTCCACACCATACCCAGCCGCAACCGACCATGTGCTATCCACTTCGTGTGCAGCCCGGCCGCCGAGGTGCGCGTTGCCCAGCTGCAGCAAGTCGCGGCCTACGTAATACGCCGGTGGCAGCCCAAGGTTGTTTGCCAACGCACGCCGCGCTGCCACCGTCACCAGACTGCGTGCCGCAACTCGTTCGAGTTGTGATTCGAGGTATCCATCAGCTAACAACCCGCGCAGCCATTCTGCGGTGGCGCCGGGGGCTGCGGGTTCTTGATATGTCGCATCCACCAAGACGCCTTGGGCATTGATGAGAAACGCCATCGCACGACGCGTACTCAGGTGCTTGCCAACGGCCATGGGTACCGCTTCAACAACCACAACGGCTGCACCCGATGGATGCACCAGTGCCATCAATTCGCCGTCGTGGGTTTGGCCTGGCACCGGCACAGGTGCAACCCGCACCGCGGCCGCTATCCGCCGAAGTTCGGCGCGAGTTGCAGCGTCAACGTCTTGGCGAACCAGCAACTCATCGGTCAACCAACCGCCAGCATCCGGCGCATCCGCGACCACCAACTCGACCATCGCGAGCATTTCGCCGATTGGCAACTGCGCAACCATGAGCCCTGCAGCGCGCGCTATTTCGGCAGGCGTAGTAAGCTGCTTAGCGAGTGCGCGTGCCGCATCACGTTGCACTTGTAACGGATCGGCGAACTGTGCGCCGACATCATTGTTACCTAGTTTGTGCAGCAACCCCAAGGTTGCGACCCGGCAGGCATCTGTCCCGGAATTGCGCAACGACTTTCGCAGCTCTGCAATCACTTTCTCGTGATCGGCCACCGCAACGTCAGCAATGGCCAGTAACGCTGCTTGGCATACTGGCCGCGCGTTAGGATCCTCGCAAAACCGCCGCACAAGCATCGGAACTGCCAGACAGCCCAATGTTTGCGCAGCGTTAACGATGCGTCGCTGGGCGTTTTTGGTGCCTGCCTCACTCGCCAAACCATTGATTTGGTTAGCTAGCTCACGCAGTTTACCAAAGCTGTTGGGAGTCACCGTGACGATACACTAGGTATATGGTCATTTTTGGTCAAGTGACAATTTCAAAACGTTCAATCGGCATGCAGTTTGCTTGGTGCGCGATGTGCAGCGTGCGATGTCCAGGCCTCACATTCGGATAGTGAATGAAACGCCTCGCGTTTGTCGCATGTTGCGATTT
>JAKQOD010000810.1 GCA_029565465.1 Deltaproteobacteria bacterium | reverse complement strand
CCTGGCGGACCGTGCGAGCACAAGCGCACATTGATTTTGCGACCGCGCTCGTCGCCGTGCCGAGTTCCGGTCAACGGGTGGTTGTGCTCGAAGAAGTGCAATGGGCGGACGCTGATAGCTTGGCATTGTTACGCGTGTTGTGGGCGGAACCCGCATTGTCCGTCATCATCACAGTGGCGGTTGATGCGGACTTGCCTTTGCCCGCGGCGCTGGCGTTGATGCAACACGAACAAGCGTGTGTGCGCTTGGATGTACGCGCCTTGCCTGCCGAACAACAAGCCGCGCAGGTTAGGCAGCTGATGCCGCAAGCGAGCGCCGCAGCCGTGTCTCGCGTCGTGGAAATGGCCGCAGGCAGCCCATTGTTGGCTGAACTCTATGCTGATGAAAGCCTGTTTCAGTCACAATTGCCAACGGTTGCGTTGATCGCCAAGCCGAGTGCGCGGGTTGGTTTGTCCGACGAAGAAGTGGATATTCAAGACGCCACCTGTATGCGCATCGGCCGGCTAGGGCAACAAGCGCGCACGATTGCGGATTGGATGGCGGTGGCCACGTTGCCGGTTGGGATTGTGCAGCTCAGTGAACTTAGTGGCTTGTCGCCGTTGGAAACGTTGGGCGCATTGCGGTTGTTGCAAGATGCGCGGGTGGCGCGAGCCGTCAAGGCCGCCGATGGCCGCGTGCGGTTTGCGATGATGCATTCACGCGTCAACGACAGTTTGTATCGCGTGCTTTCGACGCGGCGCAAAGTGAAGATGCATCGCGCAATCGCTCAATGGTATGTCGGGCAACACGACGATGTGCGATTTACCGAAACCATCGCAGCGCAACTTTGCGCTAGTGATCAACCGGCAGACGCTGCGGCATGGTGCGCACGCGCAGCGGAGCAGGCATATACGCGCTATGCCATTGATACAGCGCGCTATTGGTATGCGCGCGCACTGGTACAAATTGGCCTCGCGGGCGCTAGCGCCGAAATGGCCGAACTGCGTACCCGCATCGAAATCGGTCATGCTCGTTGCCATGAGGCGGTCGAGCATCCGCGTGCGGTGGCGCAAGTTAGCTAGTAGCTAAGGCCCATGCTCAAGCTGAGCCACGTTTCTTGTTGCTGCGGAAATGTCATCACGCTAGCTCGCAGCATATGTCCGGCATCCATCGTGTATTGCATCATGCCGCCAGCACCAAGCTGGGTGTCGCCGCGGCGTTCGGCAACAAATTGCAGTGCAACGCGTGCGCTCGCGACCACATCGCTGCGCAACCGCACGGCAAAACCATTGCGGCCACCGTCGCGGCTGCCGTACAAAGATACGCCTCCACTCCAACGCGTCGAAACGTTGAGGGCGGCCCACAGATTGCCAAGGTACGAAGGCGCGTTGCCATCGCTACGCATTCTGCCCATGGCGCCGAAACGCACACGGGCAACATGGGACTCGGCACTGACGAGCACGCCGGCAGCCTTGCGGTTCCACAAGGCTTCGCATAATACCGCGCCGCCGATTGCTTGGCCGCGATGACTTACGCCTGCGGCGATCCGCTGGTCGATGGCGGCGGTGCTGATTTCGCCAGGCTGCGGTGCTGTGCGTCCGCCTTCGGCTAACAGCGTGGT
>JAKQOD010000809.1 GCA_029565465.1 Deltaproteobacteria bacterium | reverse complement strand
ACCCGCCTCATGATGCGGTACACCGGCAACGCTGCGATGGCGAGCACCACCAGCGCGACCACCACGACAACGCCGAGCAGCAAGCCACCCACTTCTTTGCGTTCCCGGTTGCCGACTAAGTCGACCGACAGTTTGGCAACTACAACAATCAGCGGAGGTGCCATGACCACGGCGGCGAGCACGATGGCGGTGGCGCTGCGATCGGTTGCGGTGTTGTCGCGTAAGGTCGCGAGCCCACGCCGGAGAAAACCGGTTCCCCATGTGGCGTTGCCAGCGCCTAATACGATGGCCAACCCGGCACCGAAGCCGAGCCCCAGCATCGACCACATGCCGAGCAGCGGCAGCACGACGCCTGCACCTGCGCCGCTGGACATTGAGCGCACGATGTCGAAAAGCGCTAGCAAGGTGCTAGCGCCGAGTGCGACACCAAGTCCGGTGCGCAGGCCATCTTTATAGGGAGTTGCTTCGGCTGCCATGCTGCGCCTGCATTACCACGGTTGCGCAGCGCTAACCATCAGGCGGAGGGCTTGGAGATCATCGCGTGTGTGTCGACGGCCATATCTCACGCGGTCACGGTCCACGGTCACGGTCACGGTCACGGCCATGGGCATCAACCAACCATGAAACGCAAAAACCGCAGCAATGCTGCGGCGTAGTGATTGCGGCGGGGAAGGGCGCTCGCTATATCGGCTGCATCGCGAAAACCACTTTGACGCGGGCGCTGTCGCCGGTGAGGGTGGTGGTGACTTCGCGGCGCCAGCCGGTTTCGAATTTCACGTCGATGGTTTCATTGCCGATTTCGTCGTCGGGGCTAAAGAAGCCATCACGGTCGGTCAAGTGCACGTTGAACTTGATGGATTCGCCAGCCTTCGGCGAGACTTGGATGACATCTTCAGCGATGAAACTGCCTTGTGGAAACGTGTCGCCGGTGCGAATCACAATGGCGCTGTCGCTGTTCTTGTTGAGCAACGTCGTCGAGGTTTGACCAGTCGCAGAGGCAGTGCCGTAAAGTTCTAAGTCGCTGCCGCCATCGCCGCCATCGTCTTCAACCGTGATGCTCTTGAGGGTCACTTTTACTTTTTGGCTGACGCGGTTGCATTCTTTCATTTCGTAGTCGCTGGTGAACGACATGCGCGCTGGTGAGTTGTCTTTGAGGTAGCTCAGCTTGTACGAAATTGGCGCGCCGGGCGATTCGGCCGAGTAGTCGCCGCCTTCTTTGAGAAACTTGATCAGGGCATCGTAGCTGTCGATGGTGCGTGCGGCAGCGCCAGCCCCACCGCCGAGGATGTAGGCGGTGATTTTGCTCTTGCTCAAGATGTCTTTGTAGCTCACGGAAACTTGGCCACTGACATCAACACCGCCCGAGTAGGCAAAGTCGAGCGCCGATTGCATCTCTTCGGCCGAGTAGTCCGATTCAAAGGTAAAGACCACCATGCGGCCATACGTAATCGACGAGACGTAAACTGGCGGCGAGGTTTCATTCATCTTCGCCGACACATCGCTCAGCGTCACCGTTGGTGCCAACAGGGAGCTTGGGTGCTCTGGCGCGTCGAGGTCGACGGTGTAATAGGCTTGGGTGTAACGCACCAAGTACCGGCTGCGCACGTCTTTGTTATTGAAGTTAAAGCTGGCTTTAACACTGCCGGTGACCCAGCCAACGTCGACCCCGAGGGCTAAGCCGAGTTGTTTTTCCGTGTGTACTTGTTCGATTTCCGAGTAGATGTTGGCCGCGGTTGCGCCGGTGATTTCCGTGGTCAAAATGCCCGATACCGCTTCGCGATACGACGCTAGCGACGGCGCCTTCACCACGGCACTCTTTTTCCCTGCCAGATTCTCCAGGCTGACCGAAATGGTTTCAGGTGCGCGGTCTAGCACCATTTGTGAAAACAGGCCGGTGTAAACCGATTCGCCGGAAACCAATGCGCCTGGCCACAAGGATTCGGAGTTTGCTGCGTAGGCAACAATCCGATCATATTGACGGGTTTCGCGCAGGTTTTGAGTCGTACACTGATAATCGCCTTCGCGGCTCGGTGTCCCTGTACCGTTTTGGTCGACCTTGGCGGTCTCAACCGGCAGGTAAGGGAGCGACTTAATGTAGCTGTCGATCGCGTTGCTTTCAGGTGGCGAAAGCTCAACTGAACAACCAACCAACGACATCAGGGCTGCTGCGAGGAGGGGTGTACGGATACGCATGAAGACTAGTAGAGCAAGATAGTGGCCAATGTTTACGGCCAAGGCCAAGTCGAGATCGAATAACTAATGTGTTGAAAATATACATAAATATTGGATAGTAAAACCGAGCGACGTTCATCGGGCATGGGGCTATGGGCCGGTGGCTACTGCGGTGGCCAGGATGACCAACCCCAAGACATCCGCGTAGTTGGCGGTAAATATCGGCAACCCGCCTTAGCTGCGCTGGCGCAATAACGAGTCGATCGCTTCGCGGGTAACGCCGACATCCCATGCGCCCAATTGCTGACAGCTCAACGCCGCGGCGGCGGTAGCAACTTCGACGCAACGAACAAACGGCAGGGCACTAAGCAACGCCGCTGCAAAGCCACCATGAAACACGGCTCCTGCGCCATAGCCGTCGAGGGCGTCAACAGCGAACGCAGGACACTCGACCAAGCGATCACCATGGCGGCCAACCGCGCCTCGTTCGCCGGCCGTAACGATCACGGTACGTGGTCCCATTGCCATCAAATCTTCGATCGCGTCGGTGAGTTCGCCGCGTGGCGATAGCTCGCCTGCAACTCGCTCGGATGCGATGACGATATCTGAGACCGCGATGATTTCGCCCACCCCGTCACGCACATCGGCGATGTGCGAGATGACCGGAATATTGCTAGCGCGGGCGGTATCCGCCAATGCTGCAGCGAGCCGTGGCAACGAGCCGTCCAAAAGTAGGGCATTGGCGCTGCGCACTAGCTTGGTCGCCGCGGAAAACTCACGGTGTTCAATCGCGTCAAATTCTGGCCCAGCTGGTCGAAAATGCTGGCGGGCCCAGCCATCGGCGGCCACTTGCGAGATCGTCGTGTTGCTTACCCCATGCGATAGCAGCTGTTGTGTCCCAATGCCGCCACGTTGCACCAGCGCTTGCGCCATGGCCCCCAACGAGTCATTGCCACAGGTCCCAATGAGTTCTGTGCGACAACCTAAAATCGTTAAAGTACGTAGGGTTACAGCGATTCCGCTCGCGACAGAAGCGTGCAGGGCAGCAACTCCGGTTTGGGTTCCTGCAGTTGGTAGGTCGTTAGCCAGCGTTGAAATTACAACGCCGAGACTGCCGACACCAACCAGCTTCGGTACTGCCACGGTGACTGCATTGTATGCCAAATCGGTTTAAACATCGTACTTGCGCATCCCAATTCTGGTTGGTAGGCAACCCTTTGTGACAATCCAGGGTCCCATCTCCAAGCCCAGCGACCCCGCTGTCGGCCTCCCTGAGGAACCTTTGTCTACCCTAGCTTCAATAGCGGAACCTACGTTGCGCCCATCAAATTCGCGGGCAAGTTTGCCAGCAAGTGCACTGGCTGATGATGCTGCCTTGATCGCTGCGTGTCGGCGCGGCGAGTCCAAAGCAATGGAATTGCTGTACCACCAACATAAACGCCGGGTGTTCGGTATTACCCAGCGCATCGTCGGCGTCGGTGACGCAGAAGAAGTTGTGCAAGAGACGTTTGTGCGGGTGTTTCGCTCGCTGCATGCGTTTCGTGGCGATTCGCAGCTCAGCACATGGATCTACCGCTTGGCGGTCAACTGTGCGCTGACCTATGTGACCAAACGCAATCGGCGTCGCGAAGTGGGCGATGAGTCGCTCGCGGCGATTGAAGCGCCGCAAGTGGCCCAACGCGATCCACGGCTGGCGAATCGCATCGAAGCGGCGTTGGCGACCTTGCCAGCGGGCTATCGCGCGATCTTGGTACTGCACGATGTTGAAGGCCTTTCGCACGAAGAATGTGCAGTCATCCTCGATTGCCAAATCGGTACGTGTAAATCGCAACTGCACAAAGCCCGCGCCAAGATGCGTGAGTTGTTGGCGCCGACGGAATTCGAGGTGGCGCCATGACGTGCCGCGATTGTTTGCCACAATTGACGGCTTATCTCGACGGTGAATTGACCGATGATCGAGGTGCGATGGTGCGCGGCCATTTGCGTGTATGCGCCGAATGCCAAGCCGTTGCGCAGCATGAAGCGTTGATTCGCGATGGCTTGCGGGCGCTGCCAAGCACTGAGCCGCCAGCGCATTTGTGGGCTGCGATCGCTGCCGAAGTGGCGCAACAAGAAGTCGCCTTGGCGAAACAATCGTTCGGGCAACGCATGCTGCGTCGAGCACGTGCATGGGGCCACGCTGGCTTAGCCGCCTTGGCGTTGCCGCAATTGGGGCGCGTGGGCCGTTGGACCGTCGGCGGTACAGCGGTGCTAGCAGCGACGGCATTGTTGTGGTGGAAGATTACGCAACCAAGCGCCAACTCGCCGGGCTTGCCCGGTCCGTCCGGAGCGGAGGTCGTGACGGTACCAACCTTGGCACCGGTGGGCGCAACCCAGCTGGTGCCGGCGATGCCGATTGAACGCAATGAAGTTGTGTTGCCTGCGCATGGCTTAGCACTGCCTGGTGATGTCACCGCCGAGCTTGCTGCCGAGCAGCGCGCCGTCGACGAAACCTATGCTTCGGCAGTGGCCGAATTGCAAGCCGAAGTTGCCAAGACCAGCGTTAACTGGAGCCCGGCGGCCCTTGCCGCATTTACCAAACGGAATACTGAACTCGCTAGTGGTATCGCCACTGCGCAAGGCCGTGCCCGCGCGCGTGCATATCAAATGCAGCTGCGTTTCTTGCAAACTGCAGTGGTAGAACAAGTCGCGTCGATTGAAGGTGTGCAATGAAATTGATTGCCTTCGGCATGCTGGCGCTGGTTGTTGGTGTCCCGGTGGTGGCCGCGCAGCCGGCGTCACCCAAGGGCAAGGGCCCGACCACGCAACGGACCGTCACGGTGTCGAATGCTGGTGCACGTGAGCACACGCACCTCGAATTAGCGCCGACGGGCAAAGCGTTTCAACAACTGATTGCCGACAATCAACTCGGCGATCTTCATATCGTGGGCTACGACGGTGCAGCGCTAATTATTGATACCGAGAAATTGGCGCCCGATGCCGAATCGCTTGAGCGCTTGCGGGTATCGCTGATTCCGAATCCCGATGGCAGCGTCCGTTTGGTCACAACCGTCGACACGTCGCGCGAGTCAAAACCGGTGGCCAAAGCAGCGTTGCGTCTCGATCTCACGATCAAAGTGCCACGGGCGGTTCGGCTCGATGCCAAAGTTGGGGCCGGCACGCTGTCGGCGGAAAATCTCGATGCTGGTGGCGAACTCGATACCACCAGCGGCACAATTGCGATGAAAAATGTCGCAGGTGGTTTCATTACGAATACCGTCACCGGCGCGCAGCGGTTCACGACGGTCTTTGGCACCCTCGATAGCTCAGCCGTGAACGCCGACGTTGCGATCGATTCCGTGGTCGGCCCGTCGTTAGTCGCATCGGTACACCGGGGCTCGATTTCGGCGCGCCGCGTGCGCAGCCAGCGCATCGGCCTAACCTCGACGGAAGGCAAGATTGCGTTAGAAGCTGATGCGAATAACGGTAGCGTGATTTCGGTGAGCAGCGTGCGCGGTGATGTCCAAGTGACGATTCGCCGCCACGGCGCGCTGCGCATTAATGCCTCGGGGGCTACGGTCGCGTTGCCTAAAGGTAGTGCCGTCCAAACCGATGCCAATGGGGTTCGCCACTTGCTGTTGGGGGCCGATCCAACGGCCGAAACCGCGGTGCTGACGATTCAATCGCGGTATGGTGCCGTCAAGCTCGTGGCGATTCAGTGAGCGAGGGGCCGTCGACGGCGGCCGCAGCGAGCCTCAATCAACAGTCGGGCCACGCATGCCCACAATCGGTCGTACCGTCGGCTTGACCCAGCGCACGCGACCCGACACTATGCGCCGGTGAGTGACGCACCAGATCAAATACGTGAATTCGCTGAACAAGCGGTGGCGTACGTACGGCGCGCGCTTGGGATTGCGTTGGAGTACGACAGCGATACGTTGCCGTTGCTAGACCATTACCTGCGCAACGTTCCACCCGATCAAGTTCCAACGCTGGACTTGGTTATCTCGACTGCGGGTGCATATTTTGGCGAAACCGTGCGCCGGCGCCTGGGTGGTCGTTGGGAACTTGGCGAAGACAGCAAATCGTGGCGCCTTTGGCTAACCACGGGCCTAAACTTTTCGCCTGCCGGTTTCGTTGCAGCCGCGATTGCCCAAGCCGACCTCGACGATCTTGACTCGGAATTTGATGCGCCGGAACGCATGCGGCCGCATGTTGAAGCCGCGCTTGCTCGCATGGGCGATGTGTCGTTCGAAGATTACTACTCGTTGTGCGGGCGGCTTGACACCCTTGAACATGTGCACGAAGTCCTGGTTGCAGTGGCAGCCAAACTTTTGGGTGAACAGGTGCCCAGCGCCGACGATGGCGACGTCGACGACGAGGCCGAAGCCTTGGAACCGGCTGAACCAGCCGATGGGCCAGCTAGTCCGCTTCCAGCGGCAGCCGCAGACGACCTGAACTGACGCCAAACGACGGGCGGTTCGACATCGGCAAAACCGGTGTTTCTTTGCTTTACCTGTTGCGGCGACGGCGGTATGCCTTCACCAATGATGAGGCAAACGGCGAGGGCACCCTCGCAGCACTCCTATCGTGGCGTATCGGCCAAAACGCGCACTTCAACCCAGCTGGTTGCAACCGCGCGCGGCATGGTGCCAGTCACCGTCTATGAAGCCATTGATGCTGTCGCCGACGCCGAAACCGCGAACCGGTTTCTTGCCAACTCGGAAGCCTTTCACACCGTGACGGTCGGCAGCGAATCATTTGCGCTGGCCCAGCCCGTAGTTTACCACGACGGTGCTGCCGAGCTTATGGCGTTGGTGTTGCCACCTGCGCTGCGTCATCGCGAGTTGGCTGAGCGCATAACGTTGTTGCAGCGCTTGGCCGCCGACAATGTGGCGCTGCCGAATTATGTCCGCGATTTTGTCGTGGTCATCGGCAGCGACGGGTTGCGTGCACACCTCGAAACGATGGCCGAAGCAACGCTGCAAGCCCAACGCGCGGCGGAGCGCGAAAAACAACTCACGGCCGATGTCGCTGAGCTCACCAAGCGCTACGAAACCGCCCAAGCCGAAGCCCTGCGGGCGCGCGGGCTTGTTGATACGCGTTCGACAGAAATCGCGCAACTCGAACAAAAGTTGGCAGCGATGAACGTGGCTCTCAAAGAAGAGCGCGCGCGTACCGATGTCGTAACGGTGGTCGAACATCCGGTCACGGAGCGTGTTGTCGCGGCACCTGCAGTGGCACCCGTTGCGCCAGCCGTTGAACCGGCAACAACGTCGCGGGGCCCAACCACGGGGGTTGATTCGAAGCCGATCCGTGCATTGACGGCGTTACACCATGCCGCGCCTGCATCACCGCCATTAGATTCGCATCCGGTCGACGTTGTGACCTTGCCAGTTGAGCCGAGCGCAGCGTGGTTGCGCGCTGCGGTTGAGCGCAAGACCGACCGCTTTTTTGCAAGCGCCGCAACCGAGCCGATGCCGGTACGCTTAGCGCTTGCGGTTAGCCCCAACTCACCGTTGCTCGGTGGTGATTTTGATGTGCGCATCGTCATGCCGCGCGTCGACGGTTACCCAATCATTGCGTTGACCATCGGCGAAGGTGCGGCCGGCACGCGCGCTGTGTTGCCATTTGATTTGAACAACGAGCTTGATGCCTCGATCATTCAACGTTGGGGCAGCGAATTCGGCTTTCGGTTGGCGGTTATTGCAACCGCCAGCGATGGGAGCGAGACCATCGCCCGGGTTTGCGATGTTAAAGCGCCGCTGGCCGAAAACGTTGGCTATATGCTGCGCGCAGCACGGGAAGAACTGGCGGCTTTGCCGGCTGCCAAGCGTGCTGCTGGCGCCGCCAAAGCACGCCACGTTGTATTGGCCGACGGATTTGATCTGTTGGGTTACCAACATCCCGAATTCGCCGAGTTTCGCGAAGACAAACTGCGCAGCATCCAAACCGCGAGCAGCGTGCGGCGCGCCTTGGCGATTGCCCGCCGTTTCGCTAAACCCAGCCGCGAAGACTATTTGTTTTGTACCCGCGGCTATCCACTCGTGCAATGGCGCGCGCTGCGCCGCGACTTATTGGCCGCGGCCGTCCAATTTGGTTTGTGGATGGGGCCTGAGCTGGCGCAAATTGCCGTCTCGGAAGGCTTGGCTCGGTCGCGCCGCGACTTGGTGGTGCGGCTTGATGCCGGGTTTTCGATCTTGCGAAAGAACCTCGAAGCTTTCGATCTCGACGACGAAGCCGCCAGCGACAACCTCGAAGCGCTTGGTGAAGAAGCCCAAGCGCGTGGGGTTACGCTCAAACGAGCGCCGCTCGATTCTGATCCTGAAACCATGCAAGCTGCTGGCTTCATTGAAGGGCGCGCCCCCGCAGTTAATGCGAAGTCGCGGAGTGTTGCCGAACTGCTAAC
>JAKQOD010000791.1 GCA_029565465.1 Deltaproteobacteria bacterium | reverse complement strand
GTTTGGTGAAGATGAGATGCTGCTTGGCGATTCAAACCTTGTGTTTGAGCCCAAGCTTGCATTCGATCGTCGGCTTGATGCTGTCAAAGCCACCAAAATTGTCGCCAACATTGGTGCACGGTTTCGGCAACGTACGGTGCTCGAAAGCTACGACACCCAAGATGCGACGCAGACGGCAACCAATGCCAAAGCGTTTCTTGACGTTGGCTCCGAACTTATTACGGGCCTCGGCGTTCAGTTTGAAGCCACGCCACGCGCGGTGATCGGCGCTGAAGTAAACGCCTTCATCCCGCTGCCGAGCTCGCTAAGCTATGGCAGCTGCAACCGCTTTAATGGCACCAAGTGTTCAAGCTTGACCGGCCAAGACTACTTCGCAAGCGCCAAAGCCGGCGACCTCACCTTGTTAGCGAACCTGGGCTTAACGTTGCGGCTGAACGCAAGCGTGTCGGCGCAGTTGATGATCGGCGCTGGTGCACTTGGCGCTCGGGGGGATGACTTCCGGGTGAGCACTGGTGTGGTGTGGTCGCCGCAACCTGCTGGCGTTGGTGAAGTTGGCAGCAGCGATCGCGATGGTGATGGCATTCCTGACGGATCAGATGGCTGTAACGAAGAGCCCGAAGATCGCGATGGTTATCAAGATAACGACGGTTGTCCTGATCTTGATAATGACGCTGACGGCATCGCAGATGCCAACGACGGTTGCCCGGATCAACCAGAAGATCGCGACGGATTTCAAGACGACGATGGTTGTCCGGAAGCCGATAACGATTCCGATGGTATCGCCGACAGCACCGACCGTTGCCCTGATGCCAAAGAAGACGTCGACGGTTTTGAAGACGACGATGGTTGTCCTGAAGATGACAATGACGGTGACGGCTTTGCCGACAAAAGCGACAAATGCCCTAACGATCCTGAAACCGTCAATGGCCTGAATGATGATGACGGTTGCCCCGACACTAAAGGTTCGGGCGGCGCCGAAGAGCGCGCGGACCGAATCGACCTCAAAGGTGCGATGGTTGCGTTCAAAGGCAACGCCTTGACTGCTGCTGGCAAGCAAGTGCTCGGCCAAGTCGCAAGCATCATCAAAGACAAGAAGTTAACGATTCGGGTTGAGGTCCACGTACCGCTTTCCACCAAGTCGAAAGCTCCGGCTGCGATCGCTGCTGCCCACAAGAAAGACAAAGAGCTCGCGTTGCGCCGCGCGTTGGTGATTATGGATTCATTGGCCGCACAAGGCGTACCACTGACCCAATTGCAGGCGGCTGGCATTGGCTCTGATCGTCCGCTGGGTACCAGCGCACCAACTGACGCAGTGAACGAGCGCGTCGACTTTATCAAAGCGCAACAGCGCACACCATGAGGCCCCCCAAGATGAGCAAACCATCAAAAACTTCGGTGGCGCTGGTAACCGCGTTGAGCGTGATGGGTGGCGCTGCGCCGGCCTTCGCGCAAGGCGAAGTAACGGCCAACGCTGACATCGAGATTCCAGCTGTTATTCTCGAAGCTGGAGCTGACGGCAGCCCGACCACGAGTGATGATTCTGAAATCGACTTGGCCAACGTTGTGCAGAGCGCGGCGAAGGGGGTTACCACGGTGCAGGAGGCTCCGGCCATTGTTACCGTCGTGACGTCCGATGAAATTCGCGACCGGCAATTCGTTACGATTCAGCAAATCGCGGACACCGTTCCAGGTTGGTATCGTGCTGGCCTGTTGCATGGCAACTTGGAAACCCCGCTGGTGCGCGGCCAAGCCCAAGCTGTTCAGTTCTTGCATGACTCGCTGTCGTTGTTTGATCCAAACATCAACAGTGCTTCGACGCACCGTGGTCAACCGATGGAGTTGATCAAGCGGGTCGAAATGATTACGGGTCCAGGTGGTGTGCTTTGGGGTAGCAACTCCTTGGTCGGCATCTTGAACGTGATCACCAAAGACGCTGACGATGTTGACGGCCTGGAAATTGGTGGACGTGCCGGCGGCGGGTTGGGTGATCGTTCCAACGGCCACGCCTATGCGATGTACGGCAACCCGAACTTGCTGGATGGCAAAGTTAAGTTGTTCTTGCATGGCAGCGTTGACTCGTACAAAGGTGCGGGCATCGAATTGCCGACCTTGCTGTCGAACCAGTCGGCACCGCAGCCGAACGGCCCAAGCGTGTATGGGCCACTCACGCTATCTGACCAGCCACGGTCGTTGTTGTTTAATCTCAACGGCAAGTTGTCGATTGGAAAGCTCCAGTTCCGCGTCGCGTACCCATTAGGAACCAAGCAACAGTACGCTGCGCTTTCGGGCAGCCCGGTTCGCGAAACGATTCCAGGTGACGACGTTTGCTCGGTTGAGACGCCACCGGTTGGCTGCATTGACCCGCTTAAAACCAGCCGTCAATTGGTTGCCGATTCGTTCGATCGCTACGGCGTTGCCGAGTATCGGACGCGGTTTGCGGATGGCAAAGCAGGGCTAACGGCCAAAGCGTACTTCGTTGAATTCGCTCGCAGCTTTTCGCCTTTGCAAATCATTGCACCAAGCGCAAGCGTGGTGGGTGGCGCGAACTTCTTCGTGCAAAACAAGACCTACCGCACCGGGGCCAACATTGATGGTGATGCCCAAGTCGCTAAAACCTTACGCTTGCAGTACGGCGTTGAAGCATTTACCGAGTGGAAACCGGTTGATACCAAGCGCGCGTTAGGTACCGGCACCGAAGCTACGTTTGCGGGTCCGCAACCGATTTCGCGGTTGCCGATTTTGTGTCCACGTAAATACAATCCAACCAGCGGCAAAGTCGAATTGCTCGATGGTTGTCCATTGGTGTTTTCGTTCGAAGCCTCGCGATCGGTGTTTGGTGCGTACATCAACCCGCAATGGCGTCCTAAAAAGACCTTGATTCTCGACGCTGGCGCTCGTTTGCAAGTTGCGCCTGAGGCTCTGGGCAAATTGTCGTACCCAGTCAACGCAACGTTGGCTGCAACGGCGGTGTGGAATTTCATTCCAAACTGGTATGCCAAAGTCAACTATGCGCAAGGTTTCCGGCCGCCGGCATTTAATAACGCTGCATCCAACGGTGTGGCCGTGCAGTTTGCGGCACCTGCAACCCTCGCCGTTGAAAACTCGGATGCAACGCAATTCGAAGTCAACGCACGGATTTTCAAAGGCGACCGCCGGATTCGCGAACTAAGCTTCCGTGCTGACGCTGCCTACACGCGTTTGACCAACCTGATCCAAATTCAATCGTCGCAGTACAAAAACACGGGCAGCCGTGCACTAACGACCGGTGAATTGTTGGCCAAATTGTATGTTCAAGGTGGGCACCGCTTAGAACTGGGTTACTCGTACCTGCAAGGTACCACCAGCGACAAAGGCAAGCTGCGCAACATGCCTGAGCACTGGTTTAACCTTTCGGGTGTTTGGAACTTGGCTGATGGCAAGTTGACGGCGACGTCCAACATGCGCATCGCTGGCGCTTCGGAAGACCCAAACCGTTTGGTCGAATACCGCAATAACACCTATGGCGAGATGGGCAATGCCGCTGGCGTGATCGAAGTACAAACCACCGATTTGGTGATGGATCGCTTGCCGCCAACCGCCGAGATCTCGCTCGGGCTGACATGGACGCCTATTGAACGCCTGGCAATCAATGCGACTGTCTATAATGCCTTGAAGGGCCACTTCTATCAGCCTGACGCATTCTATGACTACGAGCCTCGTTTGGAGTATCTGCCAAATCCTTATGAGGGTTTCCGGGCCTACATCAGCGCAATGTATTCTTACTAACCGCGGAGCCACTTGTCTAAACGGCGCGTACTAGCAGTTTCAAGCGACCTAGACACGTTGCGACGAATGATCGCGGCGCTCGAACGCGCTGGCGCTGAGGCTGATGCGGTGGTGTCGGTGGATGCGATTGCGGCCGACGAGATTCCGCATCGTTATGTGTTTGCAGCAACCACCGGCAACGTCGCCGACCTTGAGCCGCTGTACGCTAAATTGCGTGAACGCGCCCATGTTTGCGTGGTGGCGCCAAACGCGTCGCTGACCCAACTCACCCAATATTTGCGGGATCCACGCGTGAACCATGTCATCGTTGGCGATGAGCTCGACAACGGCGTGTTTGTCACGGCGCAGAAGCTGCTCACCGGCGATATCTTTGGCATCGAGAAATACGTGCCCGAAGCGACGCCGGTGCACTACGTGCGGTTGCGGGATTTTGCGGGGCGCGGCCAAGCCATTCAAACGATCTTGGACTTTGCCGAAGCGTCGCGTATGCGCCGCCAAGTGCGCAATTCCATCGGCTCGGTGTGCGAAGAACTGTTAATGAATGCGCTGTACGATGCGCCGGTCGACGAACATGGCCGCCAGGTGTTCGCTGAAATCGACCCCCACGATCGCACCGGGGTGCCATCGCCGCGGCCTGTCTCGATTCGTTATGCTGCAACCGATACCCATTTTGTAGTCGCAGTGCGTGATCGCTTCGGCCGGTTAGCCAAAAACACGATCGTCGCGTACATCGAAAAGTGCATTCATTCACCAACCCAAATCGATCGCAAAACGTACGGCGCTGGCCTCGGCTTGTACTTGGTTGCCAACGCAGCCGCTAGTTATATCGTCAATGTTGCGTACGGCGTCGCAACCGAAGTGGTGTGCTCATTTGATCGCGGCGCCAAGACGCCGCTGCGGCAGGTCGGGATGTTTGTGCATCCAGGCAATGCCGACAAGTTGCGCCAAGGGCCCGTGCCACAACGCTTTGCCAACAACGAGGATTTGTGAGCAACGGCGAACGCGATTTTGGCCCGTTTAAGTTGGTGCGCCGCGTTGCTGTCGGTGGCATGGCAGAAGTGCATTTGGCGCGGACCAAAGGCGCCACCGGTGACGACAAATACGTTGCCATTAAAATGATTCACCCCAACTTTGCCGAAGACGAGCAGTTCATTATGATGCTGGTCGACGAAGCCAAGATCGCGGTGCAGCTCAGTCACGACAACATCGCCCACACCTTCGACTTGGGGCGTGTGGGGGATACGTACTACATCACCATGGAGTACGTGAACGGCGCCGATCTTTACAAGATTCTGCGCACGGCCTCGGAAAAAGATGTGTATTTGCCGTTTGATTGCGCTGCGGCAATTGCACAAGGGGTGGCGTCGGGCTTGGACTACGCACATCGCAAACGCGACGCCAACGGCACCCCCTTAGGCATCGTGCACCGCGATGTTTCACCGCAAAACGTGCTGGTTTCGTACTCTGGCGAAGTGAAGCTGGTGGACTTTGGCATCGCCAAAGCAGCGCTCAAAGAACAGCAGACTGCCGCCGGCGTGATCAAAGG
>JAKQOD010000779.1 GCA_029565465.1 Deltaproteobacteria bacterium | reverse complement strand
ACCACGGCAATGCCACGTTGTGCCGCCTTTTGCAGCTGAGCCCAGATCGTCGCACTGGCAGCAAAATCGACGCCGCGCGTCGGTTGGGCCGCTAGCAGAACATGGACATCGGGACGCGAAAGCTCGCGCGCGACCAACACTTTTTGCTGATTGCCGCCGGATAAATCGGCCACGCGGGCATCGGGCTCACCCGGTCGAATATCGAATTCGGCAATCCGGGCGCGGCAAAATTCCCGAATGGCCGTGTGGCGCAACGCAAAGCGGCCGGCAACGTCCGGGCGATCGAGCACAAGATTGGTTGCGATGCTGGCGTCCAGCCACAACCCAGCCGCATGGCGATCGCTTGGGATGTGCGCAACGCCCAAGCGCCGACGAGCCGCAACGCTGAGACCTCGCAGCTCCAGGCTGTTGACGGTCACGCTACCGTTGCAGTCGCGTTGGCCATCGATCACTTCGCAAAGTTCGGTTTGTCCATGGCCTTCAATACCTGCAACGCCGACGATTTCGCCGCGGTGCACCTGCAATGACTCGATCGAGAGCCCGGCGGCAACCACGTTGTGAAGGCGCAACGTTGCCACGGTGCCGGCCTGCGGTGTTGCGGCCACCGTGCGCTGCAGTTTGGCTACCGTAGCTTGGCCGACCATCGCGCTGGCGATTTCGTCGAGCAACGGCCCCATCGTCGCATCATCGCGTTGGTCGTGGGCGGGCAGGGTCATGTGGGCAACGTTGCGGCCGCGTCGCAACACCGTGACTTCGTCGGCAACGGCGCGAACTTCGCGCAGCCGATGGGTCACGATGACAATAGCGGCACCGTTGTCGGCCAAGCGCCGAACCAGGCGCAATAACTCATCCACTTCACGCGGCGTCAACAAGGCCGTCGGCTCGTCGAGTAAAATGACATCGGCCGCACGCGCCAACACCGTTAACAATTCGGCGCGTTGCACTTGGCCAACCGACAGCTCTTGCACCAACCGCGTCGGATCGACGTGCAGCCCAATGTTGGTTGCTAACGTTTGCAGGTGCTGCGCCGTCGCTGCAATGTCGAGTTTGCCATGCCGCGTGACTTCGAATCCAACGCTGGCATTTTCTGCTACCGAAAGGCCAGGCGCAAAGCTGCCGTGTTGTTGCACCATGCCGATGCCCGCCGCACGCGCGGCCTGTGCCGATAACGGTTTGCCATCAGCAAGCACGGCGCCTGCACGCTCGATCCGCCCTTGATCAAAAGCGATGATGCCGGCGGCGATTTTGGCCAGCGTACTTTTGCCTGCACCGTTTTCACCAACCAAGGCATGCACGGTGCCCGCACGCAGGTTTAGCTCGGCATCGAGCAACGCTGGCTTGCCTGCAAATGCCTTGCTTGCGATCACGCGCAACGCCCATGCCGTCATAACGATGGCACGGTGATTCGGCCCGCGATGATCTCATCCATTAGTTTGCGAGCATGGATTACCTCGGCCGCTGGCAGCAAGACGCGATTGTGTTCGTCGCTAACGATCGCAATACCGCCGTCGGCCAGCCCGAGTTCCAACATGCCACCTTTGAACCTGTGCTCGATCACACTTTGCACCACCGCCACGACTGCGTTGTCGACGCGCTTCAACATGCTGGTGATCACGCA
>JAKQOD010000767.1 GCA_029565465.1 Deltaproteobacteria bacterium | reverse complement strand
AACACCTCGGCCATGCCGCCGCCGCCGAGGCGCGATTCAAGCCGATATTTGCTGTGGAACGATGACAACGTGAAAATTATAGGCTGGAAGGTGGGGCGCTTGCGAGGGTGCTACGGGTGGAATTCGAAGGCGCCCATGTCGGTTGCGGCGCCGACCAGGCGCGCGTTGCCGTCGAGGTCTTGGTTTGGCAGGCCGGTTGGCACGCCAGTGGGGCCTTTGTCGATGGCGGGGGAGTCTGGCATTAGGTGAAAGTCGCCGGCCGCGGGGTTTACGAATTTGGGATCGCCGGTGATGTTGCCAGTGCCGGAAACCGATGGCGAGGCTTGCAAATTAAATAGATTGCTAAAGTAGCCACCGCCAAAAACAGTAAGTGACTGAGTCGGCGCGGAAAAAATATTTCCAACCGCGAACACGACCCCATTGGCTGTGTCTGATTCGATTGTTGCGTTTACGACGGTATTGAAGTCGAAAACCTTCGTATTAGAACCGGAGATGTAGTCTGACAACTCGACGGCGGTGCAGGGATTGCACGAAGTGCTGTAGTTCACAAAAAGGCTGTTTGAAATCGTCGCGCTACCATCTCGTGCGCTTAGCATGTTCGACGTGGTCGCAATTGCGGGGACTGTGAACCGTGAAGCCGTCACCGACAGCTTTGAACGACCGGTTGGATCAACCAAATACGTTTCAAGGAGCGCGTATCCGTCAAAACGACATTGTTCAACTGAAGTTACGCATTCTTGTAGATTTAACAGTGGGCTTAGCTGCCCACCTTGGCCGGAAACCTTGGAAAGCTGGAGGAAACCTTTTTGGCAGTCTACGGCGAAATAGTTTGAGCTCTTTAAGGTTATCCCGCGGAGGGACAAAATCGCCGAATTGCTAACAAGTATTGCAGGTGCTGGGCTATTGGCATTGAGCTTGGCATTCACTGTCCCAATCACCAACGCCGACTTCGCGCCGCTCAATAACGCGCTTGTCCCGCTATTAAAATTGTAATCCCCATCCGCCAGCACCACGGTGCTCTTCGCGGTGTTCACGATGTTCAGCGCTTGCTTCACCGTGCACGGCATGGCGCGGGTGCACATTGTGTTCGGCGTACCGGTCGGCGCAGCATACAAAATCGAGGCTTCCGCGATACATGCGCCGGATTCAAGATTGCAAGCGCCGGATGCACATTCACTATCAAGCGAACACGCGCGGCAGGTGCCGGGCCCCGTATCGCACACGGGCGTCATGCCACTGCATTGTTCGCTGGTCACGCAGCCAACGCATGCGCCGCTAGGTGCACAATGCGATGTTGCTGGATATGCACCGCAGCTGGCATCGTTGACGCAGCCGCCACATTCAAATACCTCAGCTTCGCACACTGGCGCGGCAGCGTTGCAGTTGGTCGGGCTTTCGCACGCATGGCACACACCGGCAACGCAATAGGGCAGGGCCGTGTCGGTGCAATCTGCTGGCACCGTGCACAAATTAGAGTTGCTGCCGCCACCGCCGCAAGCGATCAAGCCACCAGCCGCCACCGTCGCCATTGCCAATACCAAAACGAGTTTATTCATATCGATTGCCTGTGTGGTAGTTACTTCGCTTCAAACGCGCCGAGGTCAAACTTTGCGCCACGCGGCCGTGGGTTGCCTTCGAGATCCGTCGCTGGCCCGGTGTCGGCTTGGTCAATCGCGGGGCTGGTTGGTTGCAGGTGATAGTTTTTTGCTGCCATGTCAACGAAGAGCGGGTCAGCGTTGCTGACATTGATTGCCGGAGATGCCGTAACCACGGGCCCGGCGATGTTGTCTGCAGTAAAGGTGCAATTGCCGTTGATGGTCGTTGGTTGGCGTGGCGTCCAAATAATGGACGATTTCATGACGACCGGAGACTGTGCGCACACAATGTGGGGCACGCCTGGCGTGACGTCGGTATCCGCGATCGTGACAAAGCTGAGCGCGCCACTGGTGCGCGTGAAGTTGAAAATATTCCCTTTGGGTTGGGTGATGTTGATGTTTTCCGCCGCGAGTACAACGTCTGTCATTTCCAGCACCGCGGTTGGTGACGTAAACGTCAAGCGGCGCAGCGTCACGTTGGATGGACTATCGTAAATCTTTAGCCCGCTGAAGTTCGTGGCGACCGAATCGGTCCAGGTAAATTTGACGGCGGACAGCTCGGCTGTAACGTTGGCTTTGGCAATGTTGACACGGCGCAACGTCAATTCCGCGCCTGGGCCACCGTTGCCCTTAAAGGCAGCGATATTGGTCGTCGAAATTTCAAAATCCGAAACGAACATGCGGTTCCCTGCAAGATTGATCGCAGGGAAAAAGTCAGCATCGCTCACCGCTAGCCGCGAACCATTGCCGTGATAGGCCACACGCGGCTTGCTTACGACGCCAAGCGGCAAATTGTAGTCGCCGGTTGCAAACACCAAGTGAAACCGGCCCGCGGTCACTTTGCCTTCGCCGAACTGCAGACTCTTGCAAGGCTGGGTCTGCACACACGCTCCCGCATCAATCCCCGTCGGTGAAACATAAATCGCGGCAGCTGCATCCACGCAGGTGCCATTTTCATCACATGCACCACTCGCGCATTCTTGATCGCGTTGACACAGCCGGCACGCACCGTCGGTGCCGCACACTGGGGCCGCTGCCCCACATTGTTCCGACTTTGTACATTCAACGCACGCGCCACTGGCACCACAGTGCGGCGCAGCAGCAAACGTTTTGCAATCGTTGTCGTTGCTGCACACTTCGCAGCTGTAGGTGTTGAGATTGCAAGCGGCCGTCGCTTGTGGACATTGCCCAACCGCCGAGCACTCGCGGCACAAGCCGTCGCCACAATGCGACGCCAACGGATCCGTGCAGTCGCTATCAAGGCCGCATGCCGCCGCGACGCAATCATGATTCTGGCACGCAAAACCTGAGTCGCATTGGGTGCCATTCGGCAGCCCAATCGCAGCGCAGTCAGTCTCTGAAATGCAGCACAAGTTAGGATTGGTTTTGGTGCAGCCAGCGCCGATCGCGAGCAGCAACACCGCCGCATGCACCAGCAATTTAACAACAACCCACTTCATAGTTGCGCAGTCTACCTCGCGGCAAGATCGCAACGCAAAGGTTGAACCGACGGGGCACTGGATTCCTTATTCGTGGAAAATTCGTCTATAGCGAACAAGCCACGCGCGCAATGCGAAAAAATCGTGCAGTCGCAGACCTGGGCCACGGCCACGGCCACGGACACGGACACGGACACGGACACGGACACGGACACGGACAGGTCACGGTCGCGGTCACGGTCACGGTCTGTGATCTTGACTCCATTGGGCGTACGTGGCCGCGATGGATCGGGCCTTCATCAAGCAAGCACTCCCTACTAAACAAACTATTTCGGAATCAAACTGCTTTGCCCCGCTTCGCGCATTTTTTGCCGCCACTGGCCCATCAGTTTTACAAAGGCTTCGGCTAGCTCGGGGTCGAACTGCGTGCCAGCACAACGATCGATTTCGCCGATGGCTACTTCGTGTGGTAATGCGCGCCGATACGCGCGGTCAGATGTCATCGCATCGTATGCGTCCGCAATAGCCACAACCCGGCCGACTAATGGAATGGCGTGGCCGGCTAAGCCACGCGGATAACCGCCGCCATCCCACCATTCGTGGTGGCAATAACAACCATCGATCAAGCCATGCAAACACGGCACCGGCTCAAGAATACGTTTGCCTTTTTCAGGGTGCTGCCGAAACACCGCGACTTCTTCTGGCGTCAATTTGCCAGGCTTGTTGAGCATATCGTAGCGCACGCCAATTTTGCCTACGTCGTGCATCACGCCGGCTTGCACGATGTCGCGCACGGCCGCGTCATTGAGCGTGAGGCCGCGCGCCATGACTTCTGAATACACTGCCACCCGTTCCGAATGGCCACGCGTGTACATGTCGCTTTCTTCGAGCGCTTGGGCAAAACCGGCGACGGTTTGCGCAAACATATCTTCGAGCGACAGATTGGCTTTGCGCAACTCGTCGTTGCTTTGTCGCAAGTCTTCGTACAACCGCGCGTTGTCGATGGCGCTGGCTGCACGCGACGCCAACACCGCCAACATTTTGCGATGACCTTCGTCGAACTTTTTGCCAGCGGTAAACGAATACAGGTTCACCATGCCAACCATGGTGCCGCCGATTTGCATTGGCACTGCAATGTACGATTGCAGATTGCCATCGACGTGCGACTCAGTGAAGAACCGGCCAGCTGCCGTGCCGTGCGCTACGATCGGCTGGCCTGCACCGAATTGCTCAACCAATAATTGAAAGTGCGGCGTCGGCATCGCGCGACTTGCGTTGCTGCTGTTGGAATCCGACGCCATCTTGATGCGTTCGCCAAACTTGCCGGTGCGCACGTCGCGCAGATGCAAGCTTGCAACGTCGGCACTGGTTTCTTTGATCACCGCGTCGAGAATGGTATCGAGAATGTGCTCCAGCGTCGGTGCTGTGGCGATGGCTTCGCTGACGCGATAAATCGTAAGCGCTTCACGCAAGCGAATGTTCTCGGCTTGCAACCGCTGCCGATACAGCGCGCGCTGCGCAACCGCGATGACTTCTTCAACCTTAAACGGTTTAAGCAGGTAATCGTACGCGCCTTTTTTCATCGCTTCGATCGCGGTTTCCACCGTGCCGAAGCCCGTCATCAACACAACCTGCGGCCCAAGATTTTCCGCAACGATGGCTTCGAGCACTTGCAGGCCCGACACCAACGGCATTTTCATGTCGGTAAGCACCAAATCGTACGGCCGCATGCGCAGCTCGGTTAACGCTTTGGCGCCGTCTTCCACCGTATTGACGTGATAACCCTCAAGCGTCAGGAATTCCGCGAGAATTTCGCGAATGACGCGCTCGTCATCAACAACGAGAATATGGGCTGCATCGGTCGGAATTTCCGACATTCAATGAGATTACAGCGGCTTGGGCCATTTGGCTAGCTTTGCGCCCACATAGGCGCAGCAGCAGGCCAAAAAACGCCGGTCAGCGGCTTACTGAGGTTGTGTCGTCGGCGCAGGCGTCGTCGGCGCAGGCGTCGTTGGCGTGGTCATTGAGCCAGCACCCATCGTTGGGTCTTGCACATTTGCGCCGCTGCTGGTGGTTTGCGCGCCTGCGTTATTAACGCCGGTCGCGGCTTTGGTCATATCGATGCCCGCTTCAACCTTCGGCATTGGATCAGGGAAATTCGCAGGCGTTCCAGTGGCTTTGTCAGCTTCAGCTTGTAGCTTCAGCCACGCCTCGCGCGACGCTTTGGCTTTGTTCTTTAGCGCTTCGGCTTTGGTTTTGGCTGCGCCAGTGGCTTTCGCGCGTGCAGCTTCTTGTGCTTCGTATTGTGCAACCGCAAAGCCTTTGGGTGCAATGTTGTTGCTTTGTGCAACCTTGGCTTTCGCCAGTTCAATCTGCGATTCCCGCCAAAATTGATTGTGGTCGGTGTAGCGTTGCACCGCTTTTACCCAATTGCGGAAATCGGTCATGTAAATGCGGCGGCCAGCAGCACCTTTGGCAACGGACTCAGCAGTAGCTACGTCTTTGGTGGCAGCAGCGATACGCGTTTGATCGGCGGTTTTTTCCGCCGCAGCTTTCGCTTTTTTAGCTGAATCGAGTGAAGGCGCAGACTTTTTCTCTTCATTCACGGCCAAATCGAGCTGCAGCTGCGTTTCGCTGAGATCCGCGTCGGCTTTGGATTTTTCCATTTTGGCAGCGTTGTAGGCGTTCTGCGCTTCCAACACGGCAGCCTGTTTATCGGGGCCTAGTTGCGCGATGTAAGAATCTTGAAAGTGGGTCGACAGTGGGCCAGGTGGGCCGTCTTGGGCGCCACCACAACCGGTCACTGCAGTGGCAAGCAAACCCGAAAGAAGGAGCGAAGACAAAATAGCTGGAAGTCGTTTCATCGTACGTGGAGCCTACTACGATGTGAGGCCCCGGGCTACCATCGGAGCCATGAGCTGTCTTTTGGCGGTTGATGTCGGTAATACCAACACGGTGCTGGGGATTTTTCGCAACGATGTGTTGGAAGCCCATTGGCGTATCCAAACCGTTGCAGCGCGCACCAGTGACGAGTACGCGGTGATGCTCAAAGCGCTGTTGGAAATGGGCCATTTCTCCTGGGGCGAAATCACGGCTGGCATCATCTCGTCGGTGGTGCCGCCGGCGGTGTTTGGCTTGCAGCGCTTTTTTAAACAACATTGTGGTGGCCCAGCGTTGGTGGTTGGGCCTGGCCTGAAAACCGGCATGCCAATTTTGTACGAAAATCCACGCGAAGTCGGCGCTGATCGTATCGTGAACTCGGTCGCTGCGTACGACGCTTTTAAATCCGGCTGTATTGTCGTCGACTTTGGCACTGCCACCACGTGGGATGTCGTGAACCCCAAAGGTGAATATCTTGGTGGTGTCATCACCCCGGGCATTCAGATCAGCGCCGAAGCTCTGTATGCCCACGCTGCCAAATTGCCGCGCGTCGAATTAGCGCGGCCCGGCAAAGTAGTTGGTCGCAACACGATCTCATCGATGCAAGCTGGCTTGGTCTACGGCTACGCCGGCATGGTCGACGCGTTGGTCGAACGCATTCGCGCCGAAGTTGATTTTCCAGCGCGGTGCGTTGCCACTGGTGGCTTAGCTGCGCTGATCGCAACCGAAGCCAAAACCATCGAGCTCACCGACGAGCTACTGACGCTCAAAGGCCTCAAGCTGCTGTTTTCGCGCAATCACGCAACGCTGACGACGTAGCGCATTATCCGGCGAAAATAGACACGGATTCGGACCCGCAAAACTACTGACAACCTGCCCGTCGCGCGGTAGGACATGGCCATGGGCGTACCGCTAACTCCGTTAGATCTTGCCACGTTGCCTGCTGCTGTCCAGAAGGCGTTAGGCGCCGGACCTGCCAAGATGATGGCGGCACGCGGCATGTTGCCAATGGCGCCAAGTGAGCAAGCGCAGGCGCTGTATCAAATCGCATTGGACGCCGATACCGCGTTGGCGTCCGCGGCGCGTGCGACTGCCGCCGGCTTGCCAGAGCGTATCTTGGCGGGGGTGGTGGCGGATACCAATCTCGATCCACGCGTGTTGGATTTTTTTGCGTCTCACATCGGCAACCATGCAGCGCTGTTCGACGCATTGGTGCTTAATCCAACCACGGCCGATGCAACGATTGCCATGGTGGCGAAAAATGCCGGACCACGCGAAATCGATCTGATTGCGCAAAACGAACAACGGTTGTTGCGGCATCCGGAGATCATTGCAGCGATGTATCTCAACCCCAAAGCCCGAATGTCCACGGTCGACCGTGCGGTCGAACTCGCGGTGCGCAACAACGTGCGGGTTTCTGGTGTCGCTGCATGGGATGAAATTGCGCGGGCGCTGAGCCAAGGCGTCGCGACTTCAACCGCCGATGGCGACGCGATGTTCGCGGCAGCCGCGGCGGCGTTTAGTGGCGACGATTCGGCGATTACCACCGGCGATATTGACGCGATTATTGCGGGTGGCGAGATCGAAGAAGTCAGCGATGAGCTGCCTGTTGTCGACGAAAATGGCGACGCAACCGTGGCAGGCAAGAAAGTGCCTATCGATAAACTATCGATTCCCGCCAAACTGCGGTTGGCCCAGATGGGTAACGCGTTTGCACGCTCCATGTTGATCCGTGATCCGCTCAAGCTGGTGGCAATTGCCGTCATCAAAGCGCCGTCGGTCACGGACATCGAAGCTGGCCGCTACGCCAAAAACGCAACGTTGTGTGACGACGTGATTCGCTACATCGCAAGCAACGGCAAGTGGACCAAGATCTACGCCATCAAAGTTGCGTTGTGTTTAAATCCAAAGTGTCCGTCGCCGGATGCCGGTCGCATGCTGCCGTTCTTGCGTGAAAAAGACCTGAAGTTTATTGCGAAATCGAAAGGTGTGCCATCGGCCACCACGGCACAGGCTCGCCGCTTGATTGCGTCGCGTGCCGGTGGGGGTGGCAAATGAGTACCGTTAATCCAGTGGCGCCGGTTGGTCCCGACAAATTGAGTTTGATTACGCGGATTGGCATGGCATTAGGCGCGCCGCGTTGGGCCTTGGCCGTCGCTGGTGATAGTGCGAATGCGGGCCGTGCCAGCAGCGATGTGCTGATGGTGATGCTGGCGCTGCTACTTGGTGCGCATCTGCGTGGCCTCGTGGCGGGCGCGTGGATGGGTGGCGCCTTGGGGATGAACCTGGGTTTGCGGGCGTTGATCGTCGTGGTGTCGGGTGCGTTAACCACGACGTTGGCGTTCTTGATGATTTCGACGCTTGCGTTGTTTATTACCGGTGGCAAAGCGCGTTCGTTGCCACGTGCATTTGATCTCGCCAGCGTGGCCTTGGTGCCGATGCTGACGGTGCAATTGGTCGTTTCCGCAGTTGTTCGGTTGGTCGCAGACCGGGCACCTACATGGCTAAG
>JAKQOD010000764.1 GCA_029565465.1 Deltaproteobacteria bacterium | reverse complement strand
CGCGATGCGATCGAGCGCGTCATAGCTCATCGTGGTGGTGTATTGCGCATCGGTCAGCGGGCCCGTCGAGCCGGGCACTTGTTCCGTGAGCACGTTGCCGTTGGCATCATAGGTATATTTCCACTGCCGCCCCGCCCGCTCGATCATCGTGCGACGGCCCGCCATGTCGTGGGTCAGCATGGTCTTGACGCCTTCAGGATCTTCGATCATCGCCATCGTGTCGTCGAGCGCGTAGGTGTAGTGCGTGGTCTGATAGACGTCGGCGTTAGACACCTCAGGCTCAAAGTGGCTGCGTTCACGCAACTCGACCAAGCGCCCAAACGTGTCAGCTACGGCAATTTTCTGCGCCGGCAGTTCGTTCGCACCGACGACTTCTTCGGTAAACGTATACACACCGTCATAGCGCATGGTGGCGCCAATGCGATTCTGATCAAGCGGCGTGGTATCCGGCCGATACAACCGCGTGGCTCGACCTAACGAATCAAAATCGTACACATAGGTGACCGTCGCGCTGCTGTTCTGGGTTGGGTCGGGCATGGTCACCGTATTGCGTTTGCCGTCGCTGGCAAACGTGTACGTCGAGATCGCATCAACCGGTGCGGTGCCTTGCACATACGAAATCGTGCGCAGCGGCCGGCCATGGCCATCGCTTTCGCTGCGGCCCTTGACCCAGGTAGCGCCGCCAATTTCCAGCAGCGATTCTTGCAACACACCGGCGGGCACTTTGGGGCTCGCCACCAGATCGGGATTGTTGTAGGTCGACTGCGCCACCGTGTAGAGGGTGTAAATGTCGCCTTGATCCGATTGGGTTTCTTTGACGGCCACCGTGCGCCCTGCGGCATCGACGACAATGCGATGTTCTTCGCGCGGCCGCGAGGTTGCCGTGATGGGGCAAGTTGTACAAGTTCGATCGTTGGGGCCGATCGTCGCTAGTTTGCTGCCGGTGCCCGGCTCCCATTCGTAGTCAACGATGTGATTGAGCTCGTTGGTTTCTTTGATGACGAATAGTTTGTTGGCGTCGTACTGAAGCTTCTTGCTTGGCCCAGCACCAGCCGTCTGCACTGGCTTTTTGATAAACGTCACGTTGCCGGTATTGCTGTCGTACGTCATCGTGGTGGTGGCAACCGCGCCGGTGCCATCGAGCTTGACGCTGGTGGTCAGCATTTGTTTGTAGCTCGGATCCCAGCCCATCGTGGTGTCGGCTAACGCGACAGCGTTGCCATTGCTGTAGCCGATTTTCTGGGTGCGGGTTGGCCGCAAACGATAGTTGGAGGCATCGGCCACCAGCATAAATTCGTTCAACGTCACGCGATCACCATCGCCCGCAGTTTCCAGTGCTTGTAGCCGTGCGCTCGCGGCGACCCAGCCAAGTTGTTGGCCGCCCGATGAGGAACTCACGGTGATGGCGCCGATCTTGGCCGGCACCATAGTGGTAACTGTTTTGGTAAATGCGGCCGGCGTGCCTGACTTGCTGCAGGTATCCTCGGTTTGCCCGTTGGAGCAGACGTAGTTGCGGCTCACTACCGGATGATACGTCACCAACGCACCATTGAAGCTCGAAAAAGCTTGATAGTCCGTCGTCGCTACGCTCGACACTGGAGTCGTTGCCGAAATGCCGGTCGCTAGCGTAGCGGCAGGCACCGTGAGCGTTGCTACCAGCCGCCCGGACCAGTCAATGTTGTATTGATAGCGCGACACCGAGGCTGCACCGGTCGGCGCGTAGGCTTGCACTTCATTAAAGCCGCGGAAGCCGTAGCGGCCTTCGTCGTCGGCCAAATAGCGCGGTCCAATATATTTGTAGCTTGTCGTCGCGCTGTAGGCCGCAGCGCTGCCGGTCTGCGTAAAGTCATCCGTGTTGGTAACCGACTTCACCACCCACTGCGCTTTCGGGCTGACCGTCCCGCCACCTTGCACCACCGTCGCGGCATCTTGCATCGACGAATACACCACCGTCGTCGTCGCACCGTAGCCATTGCGCACGGTGTGCAACAACCGCGGCGGTTTGCCGGCGGGGTTGTAGCGGTAGCCAGTGGCGGCGCCTGCGGTGTTGCTGGTGCTGTTGTAGTATTCGAGCAAGCCGTCGCCATCCAGATCGAGGAAGTCCGCGCGCGTGGCCCACTTGCTTGGCTCAGGCGCGATCGCCGCGTTGACCCGCACCCGCTGCAATGGGCCAAATGCCGTGCCCGGCAACGCGATCGGCGCTTTGAATTCGCCCCCAAGATTGAACGCAACAGTTGGCGCATTGCTCACCGCATTGCCAGCCGACAGCAAATCGACGCGACCGTCGCCATCGAGATCTAAGAAGCGTTCCATCGTGTAACGATCGCCTTCGAGAAAGCGGCCAGGGCTCGACGGTTTATTCGTCGGCGGATTATTCCCTGGGTCATAGGTGCCGGCTGTGCGTTGCCGCCCAAGGCTGCTAAGGTTCGACGACAAATCGGTCTCACCACGCACGCCGTCGCTGAAGCGCTTCAAGCGCATCGAGGTACCGTCGTTCCAAGCGACGTTAACTGGCGCTGAATAGCTCGACCCGCCGCTCGGCTTGCGACGTGACACAAAGTCAGGCAAGCCATCACCGTTAAGATCGAGCAACATCGACGTAATGATCATATCCAACGGTTGTTCGT
>JAKQOD010000761.1 GCA_029565465.1 Deltaproteobacteria bacterium | reverse complement strand
ATCTCTGAATGTGTTGTAACTATACGTAAACGTTCGGATTAATTGAACGATGGGGCCGGCATTCAAATCGACATACATGTACCTCATTGGGCATACCTCTTTGCCTCGTATGGCAGTATCGGTGGTTGTGGCGGATCTGATACCAACGAGACATGCAGCTTGAACTCGTCGGTGGCGCCGTTGCGACCGTCACCATTGCTCCGTCGAAAATCATTGGCATTGGTCAAAACTACCGAGCGCACGCCGCTGAGATGGGTAAAGGCTTGCCGGAAGAACCGCTGATTTTTATGAAGCCACCGTCGGCATTGGTGGCCCATGAAGGCGAAATTGCGCGGCCTGCTGGCTACGAACGGGTCGATTACGAAGGTGAACTGGGCGTTGTCATCGGCACGACGGCCACGCGGGTGCGGCGCTCGGATGCGCTGCAGCATGTGTTGGGCTTCACCTGCATCAACGATGTCACCGTGCGTGATCTGCAGAAAAAAGATGGCCAATGGATCCGAGCCAAAGGCTTTGATGGCTTTTGTCCAGTGGGCCCGCGCGTTGTTGCTGGCCTCGACCCTTCGAATTTGCGCATCACTACGCGGGTCAACGGGGTGGTCCGGCAAGACTCCACCACGGCTGATTTGATTTTCGATGTACCGACGCTGATTTCGTTTGTGAGCCATCACATGACGTTGCTGCCAGGCGACATTATTTCGACCGGCACCCCAGCTGGGGTTGGCAATTTGACGCCAGGCGATGTAGTGGAAGTTGAAATCGAACACATCGGTGTGTTGCGCAATCATGTGATTGCCCGCGCCGACGACGCTGGCCCGGCAACGCGGCCTTGGATGATGTAACGATGCACCGCACCACCGATGTCGTGCTTGGCCTCGGCGGTAATCTCGACGGGGATGCGCGTATCTTGCATCGCTTTCGCGCGGCGCGCATGGCAGTGAGCGGCTGGGGCGCAGTGCGCACATCGCGCGTGTATCGCAGCGTGGCGGTTGGCGCGGTGATGCCGGATTTTCTCAATGCTGCGCTGCTAGTAAGCGTGGATGCGCGGCTGGCGCCGACGAAATTGATCGAGATGGTGTTGTTGCTTGAGCATCGGTTGGGGCGCACGCGCTCGGCCGATGTGCGCTATGCGCCACGTACCATCGATATCGACGTGTTGTTGTGCGGCGATCGGTTGCTCGACGAGCCGGGGCCACCTGCGCTGCATGTACCGCATCCGCAATTGCAGCATCGTCGCTTTGCGTTGTTGCCTTGCATCGATCTGCTTGGGCGTGAAGCCCCGTTGCCTGGCACAACGACCACGCTTGGCGCTGCCGATGATGCGCTGCGATCGACTCAATCGGTGGAAGTTACCGACGAGGAATTCTGAATCGGCGTAGGTGGCTCGTTGAGCTGTGCTGGGCCGTCTTTCCACCACCGCCGCACTTGTTCCATCGCTGAGGTGCGGCGCAGCTCGGTGGGCAGCGCTGCAAAAAACGCGCGGCCGTAGGATTTCTGCACGATGCGTGAGTCGAGCACTGCAACGATGCCACGGTCGTCGCGGCGCCGAATCAGCCGACCAAAACCTTGCCGCAATGCAATCGCTGCGGCTGGCAGTTGCACGGTTACAAACGGATCGCGCCCGGCAGCAACTTCGGCGTTGGCGCGCGCTGCAAATAGCGGATCGGTGTGCGGCGAAAACGGCAGCTTGTCGATGATCACCAAGCTGAGCTGGTCGCCAGGCACGTCGATGCCTTCCCAAAACGTTGCAGCACCGACGAGCACGCCACGATTCGCATTGCGAAACTGTTCAATCAGCGTCGCGCGCGGTGCTTCGCCTTGCACGAGCAATTGATACTTGTGTGCACGCAGCCCCGCTGCAAACTCGGCGACCGCGCGCAAACTTGTGCACAACACAATCGCGCGACCGTCGGTGATTGCCAATAATTCGATGATGCGAGTGAGCGCTGCGCTGCTGAAACCATCTTCTTGCGGCGGTGGCAAATCGCGCGGCGCATACAACAAAGCTTGGCTTGCATAATCGAACGGCGACACCACGCGCAGCTCTTCGACTTCCGACGGGTTGAGCCCCAAGCGCTGCCGCGTGTAGATGAAATTGTCGCCGGCCGACAGGGTTGCGGAGGTGAAGACAGCGATCGGCTCGCCATGCACGATGCGCTTGCGAACCAAGTCGGCGACGTTGATCGGCGACGCTGCGATCAGTGTGCTGTTGCTGCGCACTTCGCCCCAATACACGTGGCTGGCTTGCCGTTGCTCGGCGATCAAGGCCAAATCATCGCGCATGTCGCGTGCGCGCCGTGCAATGGTTTCGAGATTGCCGCGCGTGCTGCTGGCGTCTTGATCTTCACTGTCGGGCCCCGCTTCGCTTTCCGCTTCAGCGCTGCGGGCCAATTCTTCGAGGGCCGAATCGAGTTGAAACCAAGCATCGCGGCGTTCGCGGTCGAATAGTTCGTTCGGCAACAACACGCGGTCGGCTGCGTTGGGGCTCAGGTTTGCCATCGCTGCGCTGACCGGTGCTTTGTTGACGGCGGCGACCAACGCTCCGCGCAAACTTGCAAATAGGCGGATCGCTGCGCGTTCAACTTGGCGCAAGCCATCGTCATTAGCGGCGCCCGTCCACAGGGTCATGCGATTCATCGCGTTATGCGAATCGCGTAGCAACTGGGCGACCCGCACCGTTGAGAACTTGGTGCTGAAGTGCTCGGTCGCCACGTCTTCGAGCTGATGTGCTTCGTCAAAGATCACGGCATCGTGTGCGGGCAGCAGCTTGCCGCCGCGGTGCGCAGCACGCAGCGTGAGGTCGGCGAAGTACAAGTGGTGATTGACGATGATCAGATTCGCTTTTTCAGCAGCGCGGCGCGCATTGGTGACAAAGCATTGCTCAAAGTGTGGGCAGCGCGCACCGATGCGGGAATCCGGTGTGTTGGTAATCTCGGTCCAAAGCTCGTCGGTTTCGCTAAGCCAATCAACTTCGGAGCGGTCACCGGTCGTGGTTTCGTCAAGCCACTGCGCAAGCGGTGCTAGCCGATCACGTGCAGCAGCGTCGCCGTTTTTCAGGTCGGCAACCCGACGCTTGCAAACATAGTTTGAAACGCCTTTGAGCACGACTGCGGAAAACGGTCGACCAATAAAACTACGTAGCAACGGCACATCGTTGCGGGCGATTTGATCTTGCAACGTCTTGGTACCCGTCGACACCACCACACGTTTGCCCGATTGCAGCGCCGGCACCAGATACGCCAAGGTTTTGCCAACTCCCGTGCCGGCCTCGACGAGCAGCGGCCGGCTTTCGGCCAATGCAGTTGCCACCGCAGCCGCCATGGCACGTTGGCCCGGGCGATCTTCGTAACCCGAAATCGCACGCGCTAGCTCACCGCCGGGAGCCAGCGGTGTGAACATGCCATCGCTGCGCGTCACTTCGTGCGGCTCGCTTTTTCAACGTGGCCGCTGATGCCAAACCGCCGCGCCAACTCAGCCCACACCGCGTTTGGTTCAATGTGGCGAGCTGCAAGCCCAACCATCATGTGAAATATGAGATCGGCGGTTTCCGACACCACGCGCTCGTCGGTGCCAGCCGGCAATTCAGCTGCAAGTTCGCCTTGTTCTTCGGCGATTTTGGCCAAGATCTTCGGCATGCCAGCGTCGAGCAGCGACTTGGTGTAGCTCTTTTCACTCGAACTGCGATCGCGGCGCTCGGCAATCACGTTTGCGAGCTGATCCAGCACGCGTGCATCGCTGCCACCCGAGTTGGAGCGTGCCGGAATACCATCATCATTGGCGCCACCGTCGACGACGAAAAAGCACGAGGTGGTGCCAGTGTGACAGGCCGGGCCGTGCGGCATCACCCGCGCTACGATCGCATCGCGATCACAATCGGTACGTAGCTCAACCAGATGCAAACGGTTGCCTGAGGTTTCGCCTTTTTGCCACAGCGCTTGCCTCGACCGCGACCAAAAATGCACGATCTTTGTTGAGCGAGTTAGATCAAGTGCCGCTTGGTTCATCCACGCCAACATCAAGATAGCGCCGGTTTCAGCATGCTGCACCACGCATGGCGCCAAGCCGTTGCCGTCGAACGCGATTACAAAGTCAGCAGGCGCTTCAGCCGAATCCATGCCGTACCGTGGCGGTGCCATGGCCGATTGTCAACTGGGTGGTGCGGCCATCCTCGGTCATCCCAGGCCGCTTCCTTAGCGCGCGATTAACAAGCACCCGCACAGCACGTGCCGCTTGCTATTGATGCTCGTTGTCCATCGATGCAAACAGTTTCATGACGCGTTCACTAACTTCGTTGTTGTTGGCGCACGGCTGAAACGCTGGCGGAAACTCCGTTTGAAAGCGTTGCGTTGCGGCGTTCATTTTGCCGCCGAGCGACTTTTTCTGTTCGGCCGAAAGCCGTTTGTCCAGGCTGAGAATGTCGTTGCGGAATGCTTCATTGCTCTTGAAAAGCGCTTCCAACTTGTCGGCCATCGCGGCGCAATCGGGCGTTGCAGCTTTGGCGACGTCGGTGACTTGATCCATGAACTCGGCCGTGCGTTTGGCTGCGGCATCGAGCTCTTGTTCCGACACTGCGCCGCTGCCCGCTGCAGCTTCGGCGGGTGGTGGCGTCGCTGGCTTTTCAGCTGCAGGCTCCGGGGCTGCTGCGGAGCCGGCTGACCCAGCGGCGGCTGACCCAGCGGCGGCCGAACCTGCCGTGGCCGAGCCAGCGGCGGCAGGCGGATCTTGTTTGTCGTTCTTTTTGCACGACGAAACTGCGAACAACACAGCACTAACAACAAGCAAGCGTTTGAGCATGCGGCAGCCTAGCCGCAACGCATTGGACGTGTCGATGGTCGCCGCGCTGATTGTAGGTACTGCGTTGGTGAGTCTTCGCGCCTACCGAGGCGGCAGAGGCCCCGGCCAAGGAATCGTCGTCGAACGTAGCTGATACTCATCCGGCAATTCGGGCGGAATTGCAAAGCCGCCCATATCGTAGACTACCACTTCTGTCGGCGACACTACCGCCCGCAGATAGTGTTTTGCGCATCCTGTAAAACAATCGGTAAACGAAAATTCGGAATCAATGGTTGCTGTTAGGTCGTCTGCTCCTTCCACCGGCGCTCCCGCTGGCCAGGTTAAGGTCGCAATCGGCCATGAGGTCCCTGCAAGGTCAATGGGCGGTGGTTCGGCGATTGTCGCTGGCAGCAGCGCTGCAAGGTGTTTTGGTGAATAAAGTCGTTTGACTTCGAATTGCATTGAGAAAACTGATTCGCTTAACGATTGTGGGGCTGTTTCAATCTTTGTAGCGATCTGTGAGAACAGATAATCGAAATCCTCAATTCCAGTGTGTAATTTTTTGGCATACCAAGCCTCGCCAATTTGACGATTGCTTGTTCGCATCGCTCCAATAAAGTGGGTGGAGAACGCGATCCCTCGCATAACAAACGGTTCTGCTGCGACGGCACGTCGATAGCGATCGTAGTACCGATCAAGCATAGCTTGCGGGACCAAGAATGCAGGAGAGTCACGCGTGGCAAGTAGCTGTGCTTGTATGCAAACACCGCCGCCACTGCGCGTGGTTCCAAAGCCGAGAACATTGCATTCCGGAATATTATCGCCCACACCGGTGCACGCAGTTGTCGACAATACGGTTGCAAACAAAGCAAGCCAGGCCGTCATGGCATTCCCGTAGGGCGCAACGACCACGCGACGCCGATTCGCTCCGTGGCGTCAGAAGCTGAACATGATGTAAGCGTCGCACCGTTTTTTACGCGGACAGCAATCGTGTACGTTTTGTTGAGCGGGCAGGGCCCCATCTCGAGCATTTCGGTTTCGCTAGTCACCGTGTTTGACGTAGAAGATTTTTCGCACGCTTCGAATATGGTTCCTTGCCTTGTGACGACCAAATCCAAGTCGTTTAGGGATCCTGGGCCCGCAGCACTTGTCATACAAGTTTGCCAAGCCAACGCTGCGCGAATTCGCACACCTGCCGGAACCGTAGGCGTGGCCACTACAAGTTGTCGACAGTTCGTGCCGCACGAAGTAAAGTTGGCATCATTGAGGTTCCCAAAGTAATACTGGTTGTTGTCAAGGATCGTTTTGGTGCGTGCCAGGTTCAGTTGACCAGCCCCATCGACGGCGTCGCTAGGTTGCGCTGACCATACTCTTGATTTGCCAACCGGCCCATCATTGTTGGCGTCTTGCGTCGAAGCGAGAAGCACAGCCTTGTTTACCATCGGGTAGGCCAAGTAACTAAATGCGCCTTCGTACAAATGAGCCTGTAACGCTGCAGAAAGAACCGCTGGCGCCGAGAAACTTGTGCCTTTTATTTCGAAGATCTGACCCAGTGTTGGTGGGTGATTGAGATAAGAACTATTCACCATTCCATTACCCGACGACACTTGAATATCTGGAAAGTGCTCACCGCTGCCCCCGTGATGGGTTCCAGGTCCAAGCAAATGAGGCCGTTCTAATGTCGGATCTATAGCAGGGTTTATGGCGCTACTCTCAGCGGTTATCGAATGTGACAAAAGGTCGTTGTAGGTTTGATAGCTGAACATGCCCACGCAGAGTCCATTTTTGAATGAACCGCACTGAACTTGTGCTGCATTACCTGAGTTTCCGGCCGAGATCGTTACAAATGCACCATACGCACGTGCTGCCCAGTTTAGTGCTGCGGGATACGACGGATCACTGCTGCGGTTGATATATGTAGCGGGCGGGGCACCGCCGGTGGGTTGGACCAAATAGTCGAGTTGCGTCGCGATAGCCAGCGCCGTGTCATTTGCTATCCGAAGTTTTAGGTTGAAGGCTCCTGTCGCATTGAGTGTTGCCATTGGAGGTACGTTGGGCGAAGGATCTACGTTGCGAGCGAGCGTTGCACTAAAGTCGTACGTTCCGGTCATTCCGAGGGACGCTGCAACATAGCTGAGATGTTCCTGCACACAAATCATTTGCGGATTGCCTGGAGTTACAGGTCTGCAGAAGTGTGCATTCGTTATAGGTGCAAAACGATCGAACGGAATCGCGCAGTCGGCATCGGTTGTACAAGACGTAGGAGCCTTCTCATATTGCACCGCGGTCGTGCTGCTTCCATAGCCAAACCGCCCGTTCTGGCGCGCGATGCCGCCTACTTTTTGAAGATTCTGAGCACCAAAGTCACCTTCCCACAGCCCCACCGTAAACCCGAGGCCATCGCAGGGCAGGGCTCCGCATACACCGCCGGTAAGTTGTTGTGCGTTCATCGCGTAGTGGCCGGCGTGATCTCCCTGAAGATGCGGTTCAGAAGGCTGATGTTTTTCGATCCGCGCAACGCGTGGGCCATTGAGAAATGGTGAAGTCAACAAACCGGCGGGCACACGCGCGACAATGGTGGGCAACCCGTCAGGATCTGAACTAACTTGGATCCGATTGCTTTGAAGGAAAGCACGGAGTTCTGCTTTTTGTGAACGAATTCGAACGGCTTGTGCTTTTGCGTGCGTACTTGACCAGCGTTCGAACTCTTCAGTGGAAACTTTTTGATCCGTCCCGTCGTAGGGGAGCTCCGGTTGCGGAACGTCAATGGCCGCTTGGATTTCCACATCTACAAGTTCGTCGGCGGGCGCAGCTGCCTGAATAGCAGCCAGTTCGGGTGTTAGTTTACCGAATCTCGCCAGCAGTGCGGCTTGCTCTCGTCGCCAAAAGACTTCGGTAGGAATGCGCACGCCGTCTTCATCGACGACGAACGCTGTCGATGACTCGCCATCATCAATGACAACTTGGGTCGCCGTTTGGCCCAATCCTGGCGCGGGATACGTAGTCACCGAACGAATCGTCATCCCTTGTTCGTTTGACCTCAATGCGCGCTGAGCGATTGCGCGCGCTTCCAACGGTGCTATCGCGCGCGGCGAGCGGATCTCATCGCCACTCGGCTCCTTTTGATCACATGCCACAAGTGACAAGCCACAAGCCACAAAAAGCAAATGCTTCATAACCACCTCCGTCGAGGATGGTGCGCTCCGTGTCGGGCAGTGTCAAGCGGGAGAGTTCTTAGTCGGCCGTTCTGCCTAGGCAACGTACCTTGTAGTGATAGCTGCGTCGGCCAGACGTTGGCCACCTATTCAAAGTAACATCATTGCGGCGCCGAGCATGATCGACAGGCCACGTTGCTTCGGAAGAATTAGGCTTTAGAACCGCGCGTCCGCGGTGAACTCAACCCGAATCTGGAGCAAGCGGCCGGCCGCATCTTCGTCGACAAATACCGGAAATGCGCCGGTTGGCAAAGCCAGGCCAAGCCAGCCGATGCCTCGGCTGCCATCATGTAGCAATGCATTGCCAGTGCGCGAATGGCTAGCGCGCGCGGCTTCGGCGAGCCGGAAATAGTCGGAGTGCGGCCGAATTTCGAACGCAACTTGCCAGTGGTGATCGTGTTTTTTGCGTGCGATTTTGTCAGCGCGCTGTTCGGCTTCGTCGATGGGCAGGTCACACCAGCCAAAGCCGTCGCGATGGCTTGGCGCTGCTAACAACGCGGCAAGGCCAGTGGCGTCTTTGCCCCAAAACACCACGTCGGCCAAGCCGTCGTGGCTAGTGTCGTGCTGCCACGTTGCCAGCGCTGCAGCGTCGAGCGCCGCGAGCTGCGCGAGGTCAACTGCCACGTCACCAATCTTGCGACTTACAGCGATCGCATTGCTGGCATCATCGACAACGAAGCGCATGCGTTGCCACGTTGGTGCAGCTCCGCCACCTGGGCTCGCGGCTTCGCCGTGAATTTGTAATGGGGTGGTCGGTACCTCGAATTGCAGCACACCAGGCGCCAACGCGTCGAGTGGGATATAGCCAAGCAAGCCGATATCAAGCAGCGCGAGTTTGCCACTAGGCGCGGTAACGAAACCAAGCAAACCGGAACGCGGTGGCTCGACCCGTGCTGGCATAGTTGCTACCGGCTTCTGCGTCGACGCAGCGGCTTTTTCAGGTGCCGTTTTTTTTGTTGCAGCTTTGGCAGCGGCTTTTTTCGGTGCCGGCTTCTTTGTTGCAGCTTTGGCAGCGGCTGGTTTCGGTACCGTTTTTTTCGCAGCCGGCGGTTTTGCCGTGGCCGTTTTTTTCGCGGATGCCATGTCCAAATGATACGCCGAAACGCAAAACGCGGCGCCGAAGCACCGCGTTTACGACCATGATTTGAACCTAACGAATCATTCCATGCTGCCAGAGATGACCACGTAGCCGTCGTCGCCAGCAACCGAGAGGTTCTTCACCGATACGCCACCCAGCGAAGGCAGCGGGATGTTGCCCATCAGTGCTTTGACAATCGCCACTTGGTGGTCGACACTGATGACCACCATTTTTTCGAGGTCGCCGTTGGTGAAGCCAGTCAAGTTGGCGTTGCTGTCTTCAATTACGTTGACAGCCACCACTGGTTCGCCGAAGTCGACGCCGACGTTGCTGCCGGTGCCTTTAACTTTGACGTCCATTTTCACGTTCAACGCGGCTTTGGCAACTGGCTTGCCAGCTTGCAAGAAGGTCATCATCATGTCGCCAGCGATGAGTTGCATTTTGCCGCTGGTTGGGTCGGCGCTGATCATTGGAGGCAACGTCACCGCGATGGCGGTGGTGTCGAAGGTGCCACCTGGTGCTGGCATCGATAGGTTCATCATGCCAGCTGCGGCAACGCCCGACAGCAATTGGTTAGCAGCGTCGTCCGCCATGCCGAACTTGAAGCCGTTCGATGGGTTGAGGTCGAGCGCTGCGTTTGGCGTGTAGATGAAGCCCTTGCTCGATTCCGTGCCTTGGATTTTCAAGCGGGTCGACAGCACGATGTGTGCTGCGGCTGGGTCGAAGTAGATGTCGGTTGGGAACACGTCGACGTCGAGCTTCTTGCCAAGCACGTCAACCGTCTTGGTGCCAGCCATCGCGCCGAACGCGTCGTTGACCATTGGGCCCATAAAGGCTTCGGCACCTTTTTCGATGATGTATTCAGCAGCGCGATCAAGCGGCAGAATGTCGAGCACGGCGCCAGGAACGCCCGAAGCGTCCATGTGGAAGCCGGTGAGCACAACGGTTTGGTCAACCAGCTTCACATCGAAGCTTTTGCCGTTTGGCGTGACGTTGAGCGTGCCGGTAACTTTCACGTCATCGGCGCTGACCGAGATGTCGGTGTCGCCGTCAACGCACGATGCGCCGTAGCGAGCATGCATTGGGATTTTGAGGTCTTTGAGGTTCAACGAGAACTGCAAGCCGCCAGCAACTGGTGCCAAGTCGATGATGGCTTTCGACATGTCTACGTCGTAAACCGAGACTTTGCCGTACAAGCAGTCTTCCGAGCCGTCGGCTTCCAAGCCAGCGCTGACCATCGGGTTCATTGGCGCCAAGATCGGCGCCATATCGGTTTGCGCCATGATGTTGCCGGCTGCTTTGCCAATCGCGTGCAACGAATCGTCCGACAAGCCAACCGCAATGGCGTCGTCGATCATCGCGCCTGGGCCGCGCAGTTCGCCAGCTGCAACCGCGCGGGTGTCGGTGGCTTTGCCGCCTTCAACATCGATCGCTTCGGTTTGAATCAGGGTGGCGCCTGGTTTGACTTGGATTTGCGCAACGAACTGACCGCCTTCGGTCATCGTGGCTTGCACGCCGTTCACCATGACTTTTTGAACTGCATCGCCATGGATGTTCGGGCCAACTTCACCACGAACCTCGATCATCCCAGCGCCTTCTTTCATGAGGCTGCGTTCGGGCGAGGTCACTTTCAACATCGGCGGATCTTTCATTTCCGCTGGCGAAGAGGTGCAGGCCGCGACAGAAGCTATCAACGAGAGGCTGGCGAGTTTCAAAAGGTTGCGCATGGTGAATCTAGGTAAAGCAAAGGGTGGGCCAATGCCGGACACCGGGATCATCGGGCCGGTTTGGGTGCCGAGCGGCAACCATTTTAACCGGTTTTCGCTCTCGGCTATCGGGCCGCCTCCGCATGATCTGAGAACTTACAGTCACTTGCCGCGCTGCGTCGCGAATTTCTGAATAGAATCGGACACTTCTTGGGCGAGTGCGTCATGACTGGAGTGCAAGCGTCCCAGCCGGGGACAAGCAACCCTAGCTGGGCGGATCTGGCTGATCCGTTAGCCTGCCAGCGGCCTGGGAACCCCAGATTTTGCACGTAGTTTGTGGGGCTTAGATCCCGACGAACGGCGGGGCGGGGCGGCCACGGAAACTGCAAGATCACGGGCACAGGCAGGGACAGGAACAGGAGCACGGACAGGACCACGGGCACGGGCCGGATCACGGGCACGGGCACGGGCCGGATCACGGCTGACGATCGTGTTGAGGCTTTGGATCGCGAAACCGCGGCGTCATCCAAAGGTCCATCCATTTTTTATAAAAGAGATTGACCATGGCCTCGCGAGTTTATATATTAGCCCAATCAAAAATGAGTGTGGCGAAGAAAAAACGGGGGATGGCGCCACCAAAGATGACTCATGGGGGCGCGCGTGTTGGTGCGGGACGCAAACGAAGCACGAATGAGCAGCCGCATCGAGAACGGGAAAAGTTTGCGAAGCGCTGCCCGGTGCAAGTCACGCTGAAGATGAAGCCGGATATCAAGAATCTGCGGCGGCGCGACGTGTATCGAAAGATTGAGGATTGTCTGCGCCAAGCCGCAACTCGCGCCGATGCGCCGATCTGCGATTTTTCCGTGCAAGGTGATCACGTGCACATGCTGGTCGACGCAGCGAATAACAACGCGCTCACCAGCGCGGTGCGCGGTGTATCGATTCGCGTGGCACGGGCCATCAACAAATTCTGGGGCCGCAAAGGCCGCGTCTTCAACGACCGCTATCACGCGCGGCTGCTGCGTTCGCCGACGGAAGTGCTGGTGTCGCGCCGCTACATTTTGAATAACTATCGCAAGCATCTGCCCGAGCGGTTGGAAACTGAAAAGACGCAGCCGCAAGCGGCGTGGATCGCCGTGACGCCGAAGCACCTCGATGTTGCGCGGCAGATCCTCGAAGCGAAACACTGGATCGATCCATATTCCTCGGCGTGGCTGCGGCGCAAAGGCGTCGCGTGGCCAACCGGTCGTAGCTGGTCGCTTTCTAATGAGGCGGCTGCAAGAGCAGAACGGTACTTGGCGCGGCGGCAACGCTAGCGCTCACGCGACTGCCGTGCTCGCCGTGCTTGCCGGCGGCGCTGCACTTCCGAGCTGCGCGGCCGTGGCCTGCCGTGGTGGTAACGCGCCGCCACGACAGCTCCACCGCACCGACAGGTGGCGCAGCGCAACTGGCAGTACCGGCAAGCGAATACAACAGTGCGGTCGTTTCGTCCTTCTGTTCCACTGGGCGGTGCCATCATACCTGGTTCGATCGAGGATGCTGGTTGTCCAGGCGCCAGCGTCGGCGCTGGCTCGGGAGCTGGCTAGGCCATCACAAGTGGCAGGCTAACGCGAAAACCGAACGTGGTTTCGTTGAGTTTCGCTTATTCAACCACGACAGCTTCGGCCCACTGCGCAATATGATTGCCGTGTTCCATAATTTGGAACGGAAACCAAAACGCTGGGGCGGAAGGATCTTGGCCGGCGGTGGCGCGGCTTGGGAAAAACGCCGACATCCAGATTTGTGGACGGTTGGCCGCAGCGGGAATCTTTACGCCGAATTCGCGTTTGCTCGAAAATGACAAGAAATACATTGGCTCATTGTTCGGCCCGTACGTGGTTGCGAACGGTAGCCAGCGAGGCCAGGAATCAGTCAAGTTGCCGATTGCGTTGGCGGCTGCAAGTTCAATTGGTGCACTTGAGCCATCGGATGGCACGATCCAAGATTTCGCGGTTGGTTGATCGTACCCAGCGTAGTCGGTGCGCGTGAACAACACCCATTTGCCATCCGGCGAAAATGCTGGATAGAAGTTAGCAGCGCCGGCCGCGTTGGCCACCAACGTGCGTGGCGCGCCAAACGTATTGGTTGCGTCGTCGAAGCTGCGAATCATGATCGAGCCTTGTGATGGAAAGGCCGAGTCGTTAGCAGGGTACTCGACATACGCGAGTTGCGTACCATCAAACGAAAATTCAGGATGGGTAATGTACAGGCCCGGCGTCGTCGGAATCTGCGCGATCAGCGTGCCGCTGTCAGCCTCAACCAAGTCAAACCGTTCACCGCCCGCAACCAAGGCAAGTTTGGTTGCCGCAGCGTTGAAGCTCGCGAACGCAAAATACGCACTTGGCGTTTCAACTTTGGTTGCTGGATTGGCCGTCACGCCAATGCCTTCGACGCGATAATTGGCGGCGAGTTTTTTGCCGTCGCGCGATAACACGTGGCAACCGATACAGCCGCCATGCGGGTTGCTCGGCGTGAATTGTTCAACCGGTACGTTGGGCCGAGCCATGTCGTAACGCATGATGGCGGCTTGCGTCGACGACCAGTAGTAAATGCCACCTCGCACGCCTTGGTTGGTTACCGACGCATGGCGGATCGGTGCAACATACTTGGTGGTCGGTGCCGCGGCATCGAGGCCTGCAACTTCAATTTCAAACGGTGCTTGGGTACGAGAAAGCGCCGACCATTCACCCGCCCCGAACGCGGTCCATTGATCGCCACCGCCGGCCTTGCAGATGCGCAAGCTGATGTGCTGATTGCTTAGCTTCACCACTTGCGCTTCGTGGCCCACTCGCCAATGCACTTCGAAAGAGCCGATATTGGGCGGTACGATTACGCCGTCGGCCGGGTAGGCCAACTGTGGCGGATTGGTGGTGTCGGCCGTCGCGGCGGCATAGCGCGTGAAACAATCAGCGGGCGCGCCGGGCTCAAGCCGCTCACTATCGACGTTTACCGTAATGTTCACTTTGGCTTCAAAGCCATTGCGCGTACCAACGATGAGGCCGATGCCACCAGCCGCGCCGCTGATCGTTGCATTGTTGGCAACGAACGATCCGAATGCACCTTGCTCGAAGGCAAAGCTGGTGGAGTCGGTGACATCGACGGTGGTGCCGTCAGGGTTGAGCAAGTGTGCTTGGTACGGCTGCATCACTGCAACGCCATTGCGGACAGTGACGGTCAAATTCGCGGGTTCAATTTCCAGCTTGCTCGCAGGGCCAGCTGCGTCGCCGCCGGAGGGGTTGCGGTTGCCGCATGCCACGGCCAACCCTAGGAGACCAAGTGCCACAAAATTCGTCGAAGCCATGGCTGACGGTATCGACGATGCGTTGCACTAGCAAGCACTGAACTGAGCTTGCGGGTTAACTGTAGGGTTACGGCACGTAAATCGAATCGCCTGGCAGAATATATATATTCATGTCGGGCCGTTGTCCGCTGGCCAACAGGTCGTACGAAAGCGGAATGTTGTGGGTGACGCCGCTTTTCGGGTCGCGCCGCATCAGCACCATTTCGTCGCGCCGCGCAAACCGCGTAAAGCCGCCGGCGAGGGCCACGGCATCGGAAACGGTGACATATTGGTCATTGGTAAACACGCCTGGCCGCGACACTTCGCCGGACACTGTGAAGCGGTAGCTCTTCCAGGATTTCACGGCGACCGTGATTTCGGAGCCTTGTAGCTTCACAAAATCGCCGACTTTGGCTTTGATCTTGTTCTTCAACGCCGTCGGGGTTTCACCTACGGCTTTGAGATCGCCAACCAGCGGCATCGTGATCGTGCCATCGGCGCGAATCACTACGTCCGTCGATAGATTAGGATTTTCCCAGACGTTGATGCGCAACTCGTCACCAACGCCGAGCACCAACTCCGCTGAGGTCGGGTTGGGCTCTTTGGTGTAGTCGTAGTTAGGCGCCTTTACCGGGCAAGCGCCCAACAGCAACGCTGCAGCCACCGCAACAATTGAAGCGCGTTTCGTTTTCACGCGCACAGTGTCGCTAGAAACCGCCGGTGACGCAAGAACAGGCTCACGCCTTCTTGCGGGTGCCGATGTAGTACAGGCTGCCGGCCATGATCAAGAAGAACGACATTGGCCACCAGGTATGATTTGCAATCAGCGAGGCAGGCAGCCAACTGCTCAAGTCAAACATGTCGTCGACTTTGCCGGTCATCAATGCCGCTTGGGCAACCGCTGCAATCGAGCCCCCTGCGATCAGCCCAGACGCCATCAACATGCCCGGGGAGAATTCGGCTTCGGCGTTGCTTTCGCCACGGCGCTTGCGGTCGACGAACAAGCGCACGATGCCACCAAGGAAGATGCCGCCAGATGTCGCGATTGGCAGGTACAACCCAACCGCAAATGAAAGGGCCGAAACTCCTACCAATTCGAGGATGAGCGCAATTAACACGCCCACCGCCACCAAGCCCCAAGGCAACTTGCCACCGAGCGTACCGTCGATGATGAGGGCAAACAGGTTAGCTTTTGGTGCGTCGAACTTTTCGATTTTTTTGGCGAAGTAAACAACCGCGCCTTTATCGTCGACGAGGTAGCGGCCCATTGGTGCGCCTGTGATGTTTTTGCCATCGGTCTCAACCACCCGATACGGCAGGCGATCGATGCCTAGCTCGGTTTTGGCATCGGTCGGAATACCGTTAATGATCGCGCCGACGTTGCGTTTCTCCAAACGGTATTCGTAGACCTTGTCGACCGTGGTGCTAACAAAGAATGCCGGATGCCCGGCGTCATCGACGAGGTAACGGCCACGGGTAATCAGCTTTGGTGTTTGCGGCGGCGTGTTTTCGTGAACAATGGCGATCTTGTAGACCTTGCCGTCGGGGCCAGGCATCGTCACGTCGGTCGGATTTTCGAGTTTGGTAGTCGTGCCTTTGTATTCGCTGAACGCCGCCGTTGGGCTGCTCGCAAAGAATTTCGCAGCGCCGGCATCGTCGACCAAATAGGCACCTTGCGGCAGCATTTCGACTTTTTCGCTTGGTACATCGGTCGAAACGAAAGCGATTTTGTAGTCCTTACCGTCTGGACCTTTGGCGTGTTCGCTAGTTGGAGCGAGCGTTACGCCATCCAACTTGATGGCAGGGAACGTTTCGCGTGACCCAAGCAAAACGTGCATGGTGCCACCGATGACGATCGCGCTGGTAATGACACCAACGAGAATCGCAATTTGTTGATTGCGCGGCGTCGCACCGACGAGGTAGCCGGTTTTTAAGTCTTGCGAAATGGTACCGCCGTTTGAGGCTGCAACGCAGACTAGTGCCGCAGTCGTCAGCGCCATGGCTTTGTAGCTCACGCCCGTGCGGCCGATGATCACAAATAGACCGCACGTCAGCAGCAGTGTCGCAATGGTCATGCCGGAAATTGGATTCGATGACGAACCGATTTCACCAGTGATACGGCTCGAAACCGTGACGAAGAAGAAGCCGAAGGCTACAACCAGGAGCGCGGTGAGAAAGTCGATGTCGAGCATCGGTGCCGCAACGATTGCGACCACGACCGCGCCCGAACCGCCAAGCACAACCTTCATCGACAAGTCGCGTTCGGTGCGTGGTATCGCAAGTGCTGCAGCATTGTTGGCGCCAATGCTTTTGAGGCCACTGGCAAAGGCCGAAATGATGGTTGGAATTGCACGGCCCAGCGAGATGAAGCCACCGGCGGCAACTGCGCCTGCGCCGATGTAGAGTACGTATTTGGAACGGATTTCGCCGGCGCTCATGGCGGCAACGTCGGAGCCGCCCAACATTGAAATGAGTGGGATCAGCACCACAAAACCTAACAGGCCGCCAGCAAACATGTTGGCCGCCACTTTGGGTCCAATCACATAACCAACGCCCAGCATCGGTGGCGACGTTTCAACTTGCAGTTCGCCTTTGAACGCTACGACTTTGTTGGCGAGGAACGTCTTGAACTCGATGGCATAGCTGGCGCTGTCGGCCCACAACTTCGTGATGATATTAAAAATCGTATAGAACAAACCGACGAAGAAGCCGATGAAAACCGTCTTGGCTTCGGTGCCGCCTTTTTCGCCAACGATCAAAACGTCGGCGCAGGCGGTGCCTTCTGGATACGCCAGCTTGCCGTGCTCTTTCACGATCAAGCCATGGCGCAGCGGAATCATCATGAGCACGCCGATGAGGCCGCCCAATAAGGCAACCAATAGCACGCGCATAAATTCCAAGTCGAAGCCCATCAACAACAGCGATGGCAACGTAAATGCCACGCCAGCTGCGAGCGACTCACCTGCGGAGCCGGTGGTTTGCGCAATGTTGTTTTCCAAAATCGTGCCGCGCAGCTTGAGCCAGCGGAACAACGTGATGGAAAGCACCGCGACCGGAATCGAAGCCGACACCGTGAGGCCGACTTTGAGGCCCAGGTACGTCGACGATGCCGCGAACACCAAGCCAAGCACCGCACCCATGATCACCGCGACCGGGGTTAGTTCTTTGACGTTGGCACTAGCAGGAATGAACGGCTCGTGTGGAACCGGTTCAGAACTTGAGGTGGCTGTTGGTTTGGCTGGTTCGCTCATAGGGTGGCTCGAGGCCGCACGCATAAGAGCGAACTTGAGCCTGGGGTGCAAGCGAAAGAATCGCGGAAAAATGAGTTAACATGCTTAGTTACTGTAGCTGGCCGGTAACACTGTGAACCGGAGGCACAGTCTGCAGCAGCTGGATGCGTTCGCGCTCCGTGAGCTGCGCGAGGCACGCTACTCGTCCGGCTTGGCGTCGGCCCATTCGCCGAGTTCGCCTAACTCAATCGCAACAGCTTCGAATGGCTCAAGCGTGATGCGCTCCGTGAACAAGCCGTCGGCGACGCTTGCGTAGAAGTCGCCTTGTTTGCGAAACACTTCGATCAACTTGGATTCGGGTTGCACGTACCAGAGATATGGCACTTGAGCGCGCGCGTAGCTACGCCGCTTGGGCCCTCGGTCAAATGCCTCGGTGCTTGGCGATAGAATTTCGCATACCCAATCTGGTGCTATCGAAAATTGGGTTGCTGACGGCGCTCGCGGTAGTCGTTCGCGGCGCCAAGCAGCAATATCGGGAACCAAAATATCGTGTCCCAGCGCTAACTCGGCCTCGATTAAAAACAACCAGCCGCCAGGTCCACTGCGCCGGGTGTCATTGAAGAGATAGGATAGTTCGCGATGGATCGCTCCGCACACCTCCGCGTGGGGGATGCGCGGCCGTGCGTGGCTGTAAATGACACCGTCGACCAAATGCGCAATCCGATCGTCGGGTACGGCACGCAGATCCGCTTCGCTTGCAACCAATGGGACAGGATGTGCCATGCATTTATGCTACCTCACAGCATCCACAGGCGCAGCACAAAACGCGAGCGTTCCAGGTCGTTGTTACTTGCCTTTGGCCTTCTTGGCAGCGTCTTGCACTTTCTTTTGTTGTGCTGCCGACAACACGGCCTTGGCGCTGACCAAGGCTTTGAGTTGGGCTTTGCGCACGTTGGCTTCTTCGACGCTGATTTGATCAATCAAGCGATTCACGGTGGCGATATCGGCAGCCGGCTTGGCCAGCTCAGCCCGCAACAACGCGGATGCTTGGCGCATGCGTTCGCGCGCAGCGTTGCTAACGGTTTGTTCTTCGTTGCGCAGGGCGCTCAGTTGCGCGCGTTGCTTGGCATCGATGCCCATGTCCGTAATGTCGTCAACCGCGTCGTTGAGGTCTTCGCCATCAAGGTCCGCGGCGGCCGACATGTCAACGGTGTCGATATCATCGTCATCGTTGGACATCGCTTCGGCTTGTTCGCGTGCGGCTTCGGCTTGTTCGCGTGCGGCTTCGGCTTGTTCGCGTGCGGCTTCGGCTTGTTCGC
>JAKQOD010000752.1 GCA_029565465.1 Deltaproteobacteria bacterium | reverse complement strand
CCAACATCTTGCACGTCGTAGACGATGACGTCGACCGTATCGAGCATTTCCGCGGTCGGCGTTAACGACTCGGCCGTGTGTCCGTACAAACTAAACTCAGGCACACCAGTCGCTTCGTCACGCGCCCCAGTAACAGCCACCATATCTTGCGCATCGCCGCGAACTCCATGTTCGGGCCCAAACAGTGCGCTAATCGTCACCCCGGCCTCGCCTGCCAGCCGGTCGACGATATGCACAAGATCGTGGTCAACCGCGGTTGGATTGACCAACAAGCCAACCCGCCGACCACGCAACAAACTCAGCTGTTCATTGAGCAGCCGCTGATAGCCGGTGATTACTCGCACGCAGGTACTCGCACGGCGCTATGCAAAGATCGGCACAGGCTTGAGTGAAACCTTCGAATCTTTCGTCACCACACGGAAGCGGACAGCTTTGCACTGATGCTGCGCCTTGAGCTTGCCTTCATTCATCTTGAGTTTGGCAATGAAGTTTTCAAACGACACTTCATCAGGTTGCCCCACCGCTTTGCGGGCCGCCAAATACTCGGTGTAGATCCGCTTGTAGTAGTCAGGTTCCGACTCTTGAGCCAACGCGGCTAGTTCCGAATCTGGCCGCGGGGTTGAGCTGGCTTCTGCTTCGTCGAATTCCACGCGCCCAGGCACGATAGGATTGCCTTCATCGTCGAACTCTTCTTCGCCTGGCTCTGGCCGCCCTAGCAACCGCGCCATCATGACGTTGAGGCCATTCGCTAAACCGTCAAGTTCAGCGCCGACCGGCCGGAACGTGCGATCGATATTGCCGTTGATGATGTCGGCAACGCCCAATTCGATTGGATCGATCTGAGCGATCATCCGACGATGAATCAAGAACATCCCAAGCAACGCGAGCAGCACGCCGGTGGCGCCCACCAATAGAATATATGTTTTGGCAGCATTCAAACCACCTGCGTCAGCAACCGGCGCCAGCACAACAGCCGCTGCCGTCGCAGCTGGATAGGTCTTGGAAAGTTCACGCGAGCTTTGGCGCGGCATTGGCACACCCAAGGCCACATACGCTTCGCCATCAACTTTGACCCGCACCAACTCGCCGGTGGAGCCGAACAATTTGCTGCCGTCTTCTTTGAGGATGCGCGTGATTTCTTTTTGCTTCGCGGTATCTTCTTCCTTCTTTTCGCCACGCGAAAAGCTGGTTGCGTAGGTCCGGTCGGCGTTGACGTATGCCAACTGCACGCCCATGACATCGGCTTCTTTACGAGTCGCCACCGATGTTTCGGCATACGCGACCACGACCAGCCCGATGATCACACCGTCGGGATTTTCGGCTGCAACGGGTGCATCGGGATCGATGATTGGCGCGATGCCAACCTTCATCATGCCGACATCTGGATAGTCCCAAATCTCGCTGATAATGACGCGGCGACGCAGCGTTTCAGCAAGGCCGGGCCACTTCATTTCGCCTTTGTCATCTTTCCATTGTTTTGGAATCACGGTTGCCATGTCACTCATGGCAACTAGGTTGCCAGTGGCATCCAGCAACGTGATGATGTCAGGCTGCGCATCGTTGCCTTTGCCTGCGGCTTTGAAGCGCGCAAACGCTAGCGACGACTGACTTGAGCGCTCGCCCGAACTATCGGACTTGAGCGCTCGGACAAAACCTTGATCAGCAGCGAGCTGTTCGGCTTTGGCAAGAATTGACAATGATTCAAGTTGAGCTGTGCGCATCAACTGTTTACGTGCCCGAGCAACGCCAAACTCGGCGTCCTTCTTGGCACGATCATCAATAGTGGAGGACACCGCGATATAAGCGGTGATCGTAATGGCGGCGATAATAGATGCGACGACTGCGGCAACGACGGTACGGGACATGCTCCCTCCCAACTGTTTGATTATTCTAGCCAATGGCGTGTGGTGTCAATGGACCTGCGACAATGTCCGACATAAATCGCAGCCTTGGCACCGCGATCACTTCGGTGCTTTGCGTCGTAAAATGGCTGGCCCTTTGGACTCTAAGAACGTTTCGAGATCGGCCCGTAGCTTCAACGCCGTGTTGGTATCGCCGGCTTTTACCCCCATCGGTACCGCTTCGAGCAACGCGTACAAAAACACCCCTTCGAGCAGTCGGTCTGGATCATCTGGTTTGGCAAAAAACAGGGTGTTGTCTTCGAACCGAAAGAAGAACGGAAAGTCCGCCGTATCACACTGTTTCAATTCCATGTTGATGGCAGCGCACAGCGACGATTTGTCGACTTCAATGATGCGATGAATCGGAATCGAAATTGGCGGTGCCGTCGGTGTGGCGGCGTAATAATCCAAAATGTAGCCGCGCGCCAAACCATACGCAGTCAAAATTTTCGCAATCGCTTGCGGGTCAGCGGCCGCCACCGATTCGAGCCCGACGGCGCCTGCCCCTTCGGTTTGCACGATCAACTTGTCGGTCGGCTGCCAA
>JAKQOD010000743.1 GCA_029565465.1 Deltaproteobacteria bacterium | reverse complement strand
CTGCTGCATAAACGGACCAACGATGCCGGCTGCGTACGCGCCACAGGCATGTTGCAAGAACGCTTCGAAGGCAACGCCCGCGCTATGGTCGGCGCTATCGCTGATCACGCGTACGATGGCAAACGGCAACGCGTGTTCGATGCAGACTTGCGCAACCGCGGCGCCTTCCATCTCGACCGCCAGCACATTCGGCAACGCTGTGCGCAGGGCGGTTACGGCTTCGAGTGATGCAAAGAATTGATCGCCGGAGGCGACCACGCCGCGATGCACGGTGGGCGCCGTGATGCCAAGTGCCACCACGGCGGTGGGCAGCGCTGTCACAAAGTGGTCGGCGGCTTGGTGCAAACGTTGGCGTAACGCGGCATCGGTTGGCAGATGCGCAGCACCTAACAGTGGTACTTCGTATTGTGGAAACAACGGGCGGACGTCGAGGTCGTGATGAATCAATTCGTCGGCGATCACGATATCGCCAACCCGCAGCTGGGCTGCAACGCCACCCGCTAGCCCAGTGAATATGATGCTGTGCACGGCGAACCGTTCAAGCAAGATGGTGGTCGTGGTGGCGGCTGCAACTTTGCCGATTCGACAAACCACGAGTACCACGCGATGGCCGTGCAACTCGCCAACATGAAATCGGCGGCCGCCGACCTCGACGATGCGTTCGATCGTTGCGGTTGCGATGACGGCGTCGAGCTCTTCGTTCATCGCCGCGATGATGCCTAACACTACGGCACCACGCGAATGCAGGTTTCGGCCCAGGCACTGCCTTTGCGTTCATCACGCGGCAAGATCCAAAGTGATACATCGCGCGGTTCGGCAATATCGCTAGGCACTTTCCAATCAGTATAGAGCAATGCCGGATTGCCAAACGCATCACGTGGGCCACCGGTGTTGGGCGCGGTAAAACCGCCGAACGTGGCCAACCATTGGTAGGTGAGGCTTTCGGTGAACATGCGTGAACCACCCGATAATGTGGGGACGACGTATGGCTCACGTGCATCCGGTGGTTCCACTGGTGTGATGCGCACGCGATTGCCCGCAGCGACGGTGAAAGGCGTTTGGTTGGCCATTGCTAGATCGATACAGCGGCCCAACGGCAACGGGGCGGCATCACCAAACGGTTGTTTGGCGGCCGGGGCAATTTGCGCCGTATAGGTGCTCACGACGGGATTGCGATTCGCTTGGCGTTCGGCTGGAATACGTGGTGACAACACAATTTTTTTGGTCGCGTACAGTGGCGCCGTTGCGAAATCTTCGTCGACGGCAAACTTCAATTCAACGTTCACATTGATGCCACCGAGCCCTGAAATCTGGTCGTTGTTAATCGCTTGTTGCACGATGAACAACAGATTGAGGCTTGGTTGAAGGGTGGCGCAAACCTTGGGCTCAGGGCTGACGTTGCCAGGGTTGCCAACGACGCCGGTGCCAAACACGATCAATGCCTCAGCTTCGGGACAGCGGTCGTTGATGTCACCGCCGCAGACGCTCAACTGCCAACGCAAAGGCCGCGGGTCACCGGGATTTTGCAACAATGCGCAGACGTCGATCGGCTTGAGCTGCGCCAGCAATTCTTCTGCCGTTGGTGGCTTGCTGATGTCAATATCAAGCAACTGTTCGGGTGGTTCGGCAGTGATCGCCAACGCGCGCAAATCGACGACAACCGCTGGGTCGGCGAACGAGCCACAGCCCAAGCCCAGCAGCAGGGCACCAGAGGCAAGGTATTTCACCATCGGCCGCGTACTCCAATTGTTGGTAAAAATGGCAAGCTGCTTACGGGTGCCGAATTACGGAACCGGTAGTCGTAGCGCACGGCTTCCACGTTGGTGGCGTTGTAGACGTTTTGGATGTCGAGGAATGTCGACAAGCTCCATTGTTCGAACAGCCAAGTTTTTTCGGCCCGCAAATCAAGCTGTGAAAACAGCGGCAAGCGGACCGAGCGGATCTCGCCGCGCACTTGGGTATATGTGCCGCTGTCCGCATCGAAGGTGGAGTCAATAATCGGCGTGCCAGGGCGCCCCGAGGACAAGCGGAATTTCGCGCCGAGCTCCCAGCCGCCGCCGGGTTTGAAGCTGACCACAGCGTTAAGGGTGTGCATCTGATCGAACGTCGTCGGCGTTTCTTTTTCGTCGGGAGCGCGCTGCTGGCGCGCTACCAAAAATGTGTACGACAACCATCCGAAAACCCGCTCGGAGATTTCACGACGAATCAGGCCTTCGAGTCCATATGCATGGTTTTTGCCTCGGTTGGTCCAAAATTCTCGGCTGAAACCCGAGCCTGCGCTGTCAAAGTCGCGACTAAACACCACGAGGTCGTTGCGCCAAATGTAGTAGGCCTCGGTATCGAGTAGCCATAAACGATTCGGCCGCCATTCGAAGCCAGCACCAACGTGGTAGCCGGTTTCGAGACCCAGCAAGGGATTACCAAACCGGGTATCGAGCGCTTCAGGTTGTGGCGGTTGGGTGAATTTGCCGAGATAGCCTTTAAAAGTCCACAAGTCAGTGGCGGCGTATCGCGTGACGATGCGTGGGTCGATGGCGTAGCGGGTTTGCCCGCCAATCGCGTAGCCGTCGGCTCGCAAACTCGGCACAACCCGCCAGCGTGGCGTGACGTTGATACCGACATCGGCATACGCGCCAAGCCCGACGATATTGGCGGTTTGCAACACTAATTCTGGTGGCACATCAACGCCGCTTGCATTGGCCAGATCGTCGGTGAGTGGAATTTTCGCTCGGTATTCGTTAACTCGCGATTGGGTATCGAGGCCTGTGTCGAGTGACAGCCATTTGTTCACTTTACCGGTCAGGCGCATGCGATACGACAACGTGGTTTGGATTGCGCTGAGGCTGGTAAACGGGCCTGCACCATCGGTTTGGCCGCCCGCAAAGGCGACGGTGTCACGCCCAAACGCTGGTGACAGGGACAACGTCAAATCGCGCCAAGCTGGGCGCGCGTATGTCCCAATCACGCGGAAGAACTTCACCGCGCTCGACAAATCTTGCGACTGCATCTCTTCTTCGCTGCTCGATAACACCCGCAGGCTGTCACCGGAGCCAATGGCAAACAGGCTTAAGCGGCCATTGCGCTGCAGATTCCAATCGAGTCGCGCTTGGTAGTCGTAATAGATCGGCACGACGATCTGTGTTTGGCCGGGCCCCGGATCGGGCAGCACGTAGCCGAGAAACGCGTCGATGTAGGAGCGTCGGCCGGCGACCGCGAGCGACAGGTTTTTCGTAATCGGGGCGCGGACGTAGGCGCTGGTATCGAGCAGGTTAATATTAACGTCGCCATGAATGCCGTCGGACGTGGACGGCCGTGAGTCGATGGAGACGACGCCGCCGTGATGGCGGCCGAAGCGTGCGGGAAAGCCGCCTGGATAAAGATCGAGCCCGCCAACCATGTCCGGGTTTAGAATCGATGGGCCGCCTAAAAAGTGGAACAACAGCGGTACTTCGTGGCCATCGATAAACACGCCGGTGTCGTCGGGATTGGAGCCGCGCACCAACAATAGGCCCAAGCCAAAAGGCGCACGCGCTAGGCCGGGCAGCGATTGCACGACGCGGATCGGGTCGCCAAACGTGCCCGGTACCGAGGTGAGTTGTTCACGCGATAAGCTGCGTTTGGTAACCTCAAGCGAATCGCGCGAACCTTCGACCACTGACTCATACGGATTGCCGCCCAAAGGCCGCAACCACATCCGCACTTCGACCGCTTCGCCCTTTTCAATCACGACGGGGCGTTCAAGGCGATCGTAGTTCGGGTCAACTGCGATGACTTGATAGTGGCCAGGCTGCAACCCATGAAAATAGAACGTGCCGGATTCATCGGTAATGGCATCAATGCCAAGCTCAGCGATGCTGACGATGATGCCACCAAGTTTGCGGCGGTTGCCGCGTTCGACCACCGTGCCCGATAAGGCAATTGGCGTACTCATCTCTCCGCCATGATTGAGCGGTGCGTCGGTTGCCGTGCCGTTGGTCGGCGGCGGAGGTGTTGGGGCAGGCGCTGCAGGCGCAACTTCAATGACGAAATTGATGGCTGTTTCAACCACGATTGGCCCAGGTTTGCCGTCGAATTCCGCTGGGTCAAACACGTATTGCATGGCCGCCGCGACTGCCGCTGCATCGAAGCCATCGCCGACTGGTTCGAGCACATCGACGCTGGTCACGGTACCAACGGCATCAATGTGCAGGCGGACTTTGACGCTTGCGCTTTTGCCTGCAGCGAGGGCAGCCGCTGGGTACTCGGGAGCGATCGACTGCAACAGCGCTGGCGGTTTGGTGAGTTTGCCAGCTGGCGCGGCGGCCGGCACGCTGGGGTTTGCGGCAGGTTGTGCCACCACTGCCGCGGTGCCACCAAGCAAGAGGGCGAGCCCTGTGCTCCATGCTGCAACAACGTTCGGACTACGGCAAATCACGTTAAGAGCTTTAGCATACGCGTTAAGGAACGCTATGGCAGTTCGTGCGGGCTTTCCGACCGTGGTAGCAGGACGGCGAATTCGGTGAATGAGCCTGGCGTTGAGTCGACCGTGATGAGCCCCCCATGCAGTTCGACCAGGCCGCGCGCGATGTACAGCCCAAGCCCCGATGACCCTGGTCCGGTTGATGTATGATGTTTGGCCGGCTGGCCATCGTAAAACGGTTCAAAAATGCGGCCGCGATGTTCCTCGGTGATGCCGGTACCATTGTCGCGTACGCGCAAGCGGACCCAGCCGCCAGGGTATTTGTCGTCAGGTGCATCATCGACGGTGAGGGTAATCTCGCCGCCTTCGTGGCTGTAACGAATGGCATTGGACAACAGGTTTACGGCGACTTGATACAATTTGTCGCGATCGGCCGAGATCGGCAAAAGTGGCTTCGCGATGGTGGTCACCACTTGTTGGCGGGCTTGTGCCAGCGGCGCAAGTTCAAGCGCCACTTCCCGCACCAAATCACCGAGGTCAACCGGGATGCGCAACAGCGCCATGCGGCCGGCTTCCAAGCGGCTGACATCAAGCATTTCATCGACCAACCGCTTGAGTCGATGGGCGTTGCGCCGCACCGATGCGATCGGCCGCACCATCGTTGCGGGCACTTCGCCAAAGCGATGTTCTGAGAAAAGATCGAGGTAGCCCACGATGCTAGTCAGGGGTGTCCGCAATTCGTGGGCTGCGATGGATATGAATTCGGCTTTGATCGAACTCTGTTGCTCGAGCTCGCGGTTCTTTTGTCGCAGCTGCGCTTCCGACGCTGCAAGTGCACGGGTTCGTTGCCGCACGATTTGGTCTAAGTTCGACGTCAGCGCGCGAAACTCCGACTGTGCCGCAGCAAGCTGCGCGCGTGCTTCGGCGACTTCACGTTCGCGTTCATCGAGCACCTGGGCCAGTAATAGTGCCGAATCAAATTCACCAGTGCGTGAGGTTGTGCTGCCGCTGGCATTGCCGCCACTGCGTGACACCATTGCTGTGTTTTCAACCCGCAACACCAAGACTTCGATCGTTTTTTGCGCTGCAGTCAACTCGGCTTCGAGCTCTGCGATGCGTTCATGTTCCGTCATAAATAGTCGCCGATCGCTAGGCCGGTGAGAGTGTGATTGATCAACATCATGCCCGATTGCTCGCCAAGGCTTTCGAAGCCGAAACAAGGTACCGAAAAATATTCGTCGCGCAACGCTGGCAGCACGTTTCGAAAGCGCGCTTCATATTCACGTTCGACGCACGAGAATGCCAGCCAGCCTGCCATTGCGCCGAGTTCGGCGGTCGCACTGGCAAGATCGCGATGAGTCGCGGCAACGATGTCGGTGGGTTTCATCACGCGCAAGACTTGCCCACGCGTGACCGTCCCAGCCATTTGCAGGTAGTCTTCGTGCACCCGCATCACTGAGCGCACGTAGGGCCGGCCACGCGAATACCAGCCAAATGGATACAGCGTCGGCTCGTCGGGCAGCAGGGTGTGGTTGGCAACATCGCTGATCAACGCCAGGTACCGTGAGCAGGCTGGCAGCCCATCGAGTTCCACGATTTGTTTGCCGTTGCTTGCCGTGACGATGGTGCGAACGTTGCTTGGCTCGACATGAATCGAACCAAGCGAGGCCAACTTGCGCTTCGATTCGATCATGAGCACCACGCCCAAACAGTCTTGGCGCTCGGTGCCAAGCCAAATGCTGGGGCGGCGGCCGGTCGCATACTCGGGTGCACCCAACGCGCCGCCGACGACCCGCAAGCCGGGCACGACCATCGCGGTGCCTAAGCAAAAAGATTCTTCATGGCTCGACGAACCGTCGAACAACGTGATGGCAACATGATTTGATGCAATGTCGTTGTTGCGCAGCCCGAGCTGTTGCATCGCTTGCCCAACCGCATGCTGCCCACCAACGATGGGGCCATCACCCAGCCGAGCAATGCCGACCCCGACCCGACACCACGACGCTTCCAATAGTACGACCGACACGCGCAACGATGCGGCAGCCGCAAGCTCGGCATTGGACTCCAGCAAGCTCACGACGGTGCCACCAACTACGGGGCAGGCGGCACCTACCACCGCCGTCAAGCTTGCAACGGTGGCAGCTAAGACCGTGTCATCGGCGCTTATTACCAAACATAGGCCGCGCTCGACGTGGCTTTGCGCGTTGTGTGCAACCGCCGCCGCGACCTCGTTGCAATCTGATCCAAATGCGCGAATTTGCAGCCACAACCCTGGAACCTGTTCAACCCGGACGGACACCGCCATAACAACATTCTATGCCGAAAAGTTGCCCCAAGGCGCAAGAAGCTCTTCATTAAGCTCATGGAGAAGAACTGCACCAGCTGCGGCCAGTCGTTTAAACCTTCGTTCGTATTCCAAATTGCGGTTACCGCAGCGGGCGAACGTCACCACTACTGTTCGCTTGAATGTCGCAAAGCCGGCCTCGGCGATGAAGCTTTTCGCGCCAAACGCGCTCGTCGGATTGCCATTTTGAACCAAAAGGGCGGCACCGGTAAAACCACCACGGCGGTGAACCTCGCCGCTGGCGTCGCCGAACGCGGCAACAACGTGTTGTTGATCGACACCGACGCCCAAGGCAACGTGGGCGTTTCGCTTGGCGTCAACGGCGAAAAATCGTTGTACCACGTGTTGGTCGACGGCATGGACCCAACCGAAGTGGCTGTGCCGGTGCGCCAACATCTCGATGTGATCACGTCGGACTCGACGCTGGCCGCTGCGGAAATCTGGTTGGCGCGGCAAAATCCTGAAGCCCGCTCGCGCGTGATGACCAAGCGCCTCAACTTGATGCAAGTGTCGCGACGCTACGATTACGTGGTAATCGATTGCGGTCCGTCGTTGAACTTGTTGAATCAAAATGCGTTGTCGTACGCCGACGATGTGTTGATTCCAGTGACGTGCGATTACTTGGCGCTGGTTGGCGTCAAACAAGTGCTCAAAACCATCAAAGACGTCGAGCGCCACTTGGGCCACGCCGTGCGGATCGCCGGCGTGTTGCCGACGTTCTACGACGGCCGGACCCGTTTGGCGCGTGAAGTGCTCGAAACCTTGCAAGGCCACTTCAAGCACAAGTGCCTCGAACCTGTGCGCATGAACACGCGGCTCGCTGAAGCACCGAGCCATCGCAAGAGCATCTTCGAATATGCTCCAACCTCGCACGGTGCGGCCGACTACAATCGTGTGGTCGACTGGCTGTTGGCTTCGAACACGGTTGGCGCTGACGCCACGCCTGGCTTGGTATTCCAAGTTCAACCTACGGCTGCGGCCGCCACCCTTTAAGGAGCCCTATGAAAGAAGAAAAGCTCATGCAACACGATCCGCTAGCCGAAGCGGACGCGATTCTCAGCGAGGATTTCTATGGTCGGGCGCCACGGCGCCGGGCTGCGGGCACGATTCCGCCAGCTGACAAACCAACGCATTACAAAGTGATCTGCATTTCGATGTACACGCAAGACATCGAAGAACTCGACGCCAAAGTGCTCGAACTCAAGAAGCGCGGTTGGACCAAAGCCAACAAGTCGCAATTGATTCGCTTGGCATTGGCGCAGCTCGATCTCGACAAGCTTACGACGCCTCGCCAGTAGTTGGCAGCCTGGTTAGTTGTTGGTCACGAGGCGCTGGCTGCGGCGTGTAGCCAGTAGGCCAAGCGTCAACAGCCCAAGCAGCAGCGGTCCACTGCTACTGTCCGTGCCTGCGTCGCAGCAGCCGCCAGATTCGCTGGCCGCAACGGTAGTGCAGACGCCATACCCATCGGCGCTCGCTACACAGGCAAGGTCGCCGCATTGGTCGGTGCGGCCCACGACGCAGATTTTTGAACAGGTCGAAACGTCGCCGGTGCCGACGCACAGGTGGTCGACGCATTGATCGTTGTTGTCACACGTGTCGCCGAGTTGTCCTTCGGGCGGCAGATAGCGACAACGGCCAGCGTCGCAGATTTGGTCTGCCGCGCACATGGTTTGATTGATACACGAAACACCTTTGGTCACGGTCAGGGTGTCTGTGCCTAACGTACCGAGATCGTCGTACGCACGGATTTCAAGGTCCAAAATGCCGTCGGGCAAGGTGCGCGGCGGCGTTAGCACCACTGGCGCCGCCGATGCGCCGGGCCGGCTAGCGGCGTACGGCCATCCGTTGATCCACAACTCTACCCGCGACAACCAACGCGGCTCGGCGATTTTGCTGGTGACGACAAAGCCGCTCGCGACGTTGGCGCCGATGGACGGAACGATGATGTCGACGATTGGGCCACTCGGCAGCGTGCCGACGTCGAGGGCTTGGGTGAGTTTTTCATGCGAGTTCTGCTTCAAGCTGCATTTGCATGCTTTAGTCGGCAACACAAATTCGCCGCACGGCAGATCGAGATTTAAAAAGTGTTTTTGACCACAACCGGTCAGGTACGTCATTGGATCGCGACATTCGAACGCATGATCCAAGCCGTACACATGGCCGGCTTCGTGGGCTACAGTGAAGCACAGGTCGGGCAGATTGTTCGCTTGATGCGCACCAGCGAAGGCAAATGCAAGGACGTTGCGTTGTGGCGAACAGTCGCTGGTCAGCGGCGCGATGCCAAGCGTATCGTTCTTGAGCCCGAGCTGGGCAGGCTTGCCAGCAACCATGACTTCAACGTGCGCGGTTGCGTCATCAGGGGCAGTATCGGTGATTTGCACACCGTACGGTGCATATAAGTCCCGCACACAAGCTACGACGGTATTCCAAGCCGCATCGCCGAAGTCGAACTCGGTCAATGTGCCAGCCATTTTGGGAATGGTGGAGGAATTGGTTTGGGCTTTGTTGCCGTCGGTCTTGATGGCGCAGCCACCGATACAGCGATTAAGATAGACGACCTTCGCTGCGCGGGTATCGCTGCGGCGATGATCTTGCGGCGGCACGATCACGATATCGTCAGCGCGGCTGGCGACGGTGGCCGGCGCCGCGCTCGTCGGAGCGGGACCGTTTGTGATGGTATCGGGCGCGGCTGCCGCGGAATTCGCAAAAGGCAGGATGCTTGCCAATAGGGCCCATTGCAGTTTGCGCACGTTACTTCGACTGTAGCATGGGCCTACACGCGAGGAATGCGCCAATTGCGCCCTTGAGGCCGATCTGTGACGGATTGCGGCTTTGTGGTGACGCACGTGAAAGGGGCCGACCCGGCCCGGGCCCGGTCGGCGCCAGTCACGGTCAGCGGCACCACCACACCGCCCGAAACGCAAAACGCGATGGCCGTTGCCATCGCATCAATATTGTCCGAAGTCCGGACAATTTGCCCCTGTCGACTACTGAACTGCTTTACCGATCAGGTCGCGCACTTTGTTGAGGTCAACGTACGGGTTGCTTGCGCCGTAGGCTTTGATTGGGGTCCACAAAAAGTCTGGGTGGTTGGTTTCATTTTCGGTGCAATAACGGCCGCCGATAACTTTGCCCGTCGAGCCGAGCTCAAGGATGTAGTGGTAGTAGTCAGTTTGGGTGTTGTTTTCGAAGCCCACCGGCGTGGCTTGTGGGTAGCCTTCGGTAATGTAGTCAACCTCCATGCGCACTTCGACCAACTTTTTGGCGCTTGGGTTGTAGGTCCACGTCGCGCCCGAACCGCCAACACATTCGATAGCTTTTGCTGGCGTGATTGGATCTTGCTTGGTCACGCGGTAGCCGACCACTGGTTGGTTCCACACTTCTTGCAGTGCTGTGCGGTCTTCGATGAGTGCCATGTCGTTTTTGCCAAGAAAGTTGGTCACGATAACGTGCAGTGCGCCTGGGTTAACATCAAGGTCGTCAGAGTTTGCCGAGAGGTTGGCGCCGTGCGTGAATGTTTCTGCCGCGCTACGACCGCCGAGCATCAATGCATCGGTGCGGTCGTAAACGTTTTGGGTCAAGGCTTTGATGTCGGCGACATCGAACGTAACGCCGTTCACGGTTACCGCGTGTTGTGGTTCTGGCTCAAGCAACGCTGCTGGCGTCCACGCATGGCAAGTGCCCCACCAGCTTTGTGGGCCTTCTTCGGCGTCGTCGATACCGTTTTTGCGATCGTTGTCGATGCCGTCAAACAAAATGCCGAGATTCTGGTAGTTCCTCATTTGCCACGTGGCCGCTGGGCCAGCGCATTGGAAGTACGTATCCCATTTGGCCTTGGCGCCGACGCCGGAGAGTTGGTCAGGTTGGGTTGCACAGCCTGCTTTGTTGTTAAAGGCCGCGTCGTATTTTTCCAGCGGCGACTTCACGGTGTCGCCTTGCCAACGATTGTTGTGTGAGCGCTCGGCGGTTGGCCAGTAGGTGTCGGTCCAGGCGGTTGCAATCCGGCCCGCCGCGGCAGGAAAACGTTTTTTCCAAACGGGCTTGTCGAGCTTGCCAGTCTTCGGCAAGTTGGTGAGGCGGTACACCAAGTGGGTTGATAGCGCGGCCGGGTCATTGTCGGCGTTCCACGCATCAGCTTTGCTTTGATCGCCGTTAATATCCGGCGCGTTGTCGATGTCACCAGGCAGGTTGTCTTCTTCGCCGCCGCCGTCTTGGTCAGTACAAGCTACGAAGTTGATAGAAGCGAGGAGGGCGATTCCGAAAGCAGTGAGGATGGTCTTCATGGCAAGTTCCTTTTGATGACAAAAGCCATGAGCACGTCGCGTGCCAACCACGATGCATGTGTGAATTCTCATGATTTCAGTGCCTTATGATCGATGGACGGATCTTGGGGCGCATAGGCTTGGTAGGCCGAGTGTCTCCAGTGCTGGCTGATCGATCGGCCTGTGGCAAATGTGTCCAGGTCGGTCGCCGTGTTATCGTTGGCGGGTGCGAATCACGATGAAGCTAGTGCCAGTTGCGCTTGGACTTGTCGCTTGTGGTGGGGCAAGCCAAGTGAGCGGATCGGCGGTTGCGCTGCGGCCTGGCTGTCCGGCGGCTGGTTGTCCGGTCACCGGTGATGGCCCTGCGCGGTTAGCCGCTAGCCAGAAAGCTTTGACCGAATTTAATCTCGATGTGGTAAAGGCCGAGTTAGACGCAGCGGCGGCGCTTCCGCTCGACCACAAGTCATACGCTACATTGTGGGAGCAACGTGGCATTGCTGCCGCGTACGCCGAAGACGAAAAAGCCGCGAGTGCTGCGTTCGATATGTTGCTTGCGCTCGATCCTCGCCATTTGTTGAGCTACACGATTTCGCCCAAAGCAACATTCGTATTTGAAAAGGTCCGCGACCAAGACCGGATTGAGCCCACCATCGACGTGAACTGGCCGCGCGATCTCAAAGTTGGTAGCGAAGTGCCACTGCAGATTGAAGTCGTTGCGGATCCAAAATCGTTTTTGAAGCGCGGGAGCTTGTACATGCGCGAACGTGGCAGCGCTGATTGGCGCGCGGCCGATTTCACGCTTGAAGCGGGCAAGCCGACGCAGCTGCGGCTGCCTGGCCTCGACAAAAAATCACCCGCGGCGGTCGAACTGTATCTGCAAGCGTTCGATGACAAAGGCAACACGGTCTTGACCTGGGCCGACCCCAAACGACCACGCGAGATTCCGATGCGCTATGAGCCGCCGACGCCATGGTTTCGCAAATGGTGGGTATGGGCAGCCGCAGGTACCGTGGTGGCCGGCGCAACCGGCGCGATCGTGTATCAGACAACCTTGGAACCACCAGCTCGCGTTGGTGGCACGATCGACGTCAATCCGTAAATGTAGTTCGGCGACGGGACATTACGCGTCGAGCGCGTGGATCGCCGCCACGTTGTCAACGGTGGAGAATTTGCCTTTGGCGTCTTTGTCGACGCGGCCGAGGGCAAATGATGGATCGTGGGTAAAAAACAACCGGCCGCGACGCTGCAGCAAATCGCCAAGCAGCGCGGCTTTTTCTTCGATGAGGCGCTCTGGATAACGATCGTAGCCCATCGTGATCGGCACATGTACCCATGGCCGGCCGGGAATCAAATCGGCCGCAAACAGCACGGGGCCGTCTGGCATCGCAATTTCGGCAAGCAATAGGCCTGGGGTATGCCCTTCGCTACGATGAAACCGAACGGTAGCGCCAAGGCAAGGTGTGTGTTCTCCGGTGACTAGTTCGAGCTTGCCGGTGGCTGCGAGCAAGCTGGTTAGTTCGGGGATGTAGGAGGCGCGGTCGCGTGCATGCGGATGCAACGCTCGTTGCCAGGCCTCAGCTCCAACGACGTATGTCGCGTTGGGGAACACAAGCTCAAGCGGGGCGTCAGGGCGCCACGCGGTTAATGCGCCGCCTGCATGATCAAAATGTAGATGCGAAAACACCACTACATGAATGTCGCCGGGCGCCAGGCCAACTGCCGCAAGTGACTGCAACAAGACATGTTCTGGCTCAACGACGCCGAAGCGCGCTTTCATCGCGGGTTCAAAAAATGCGCCGATGCCGGTTTCGAACAAAATGTTGCGGTCACCATCGCGCAACAGCAGCGCGCGACACGCCAGCGGTATGCGATTTTGCGCATCGGGCTCAATCCATTTTTCCCACATCGGCTTCGGAGCGTTGCCAAACATGGCACCACCATCAAGCCGCTGGGAATTGCCAAGGATAGACGTTAACGTGCGAGTCATAGCCAAGTTGTACTCGGCGCGGCGGCACTGCACAACCTTGTGGTCCACCGTGCCGTGGCGGCTACTTGCATGTCGCGATCGTGGCCCACGCCAAACGGGCTTCATACATCACGGCGGTTAGCGGCTCGTTGGGTTGGTGCCGCGCCGATGGAAACTCGTTTAGTACATAGACGTAGTCGAGTTGTACGGCAATGGGTTCATCGACGTCGCCGCCGAGGTCACGCTCGGCAATGGCAAAATCCCGGCGCTGCTTTGGCGCAAGCGTTGAATCCCATGTCGTCGTTTTGCCACCGTCGTCTGCTGGTTCGAACCGCCGGCCCAAAAACGCTTCAAACAGATTTTCTGGTGCCGACGAGCGCCACACTCGTACGTTGATATGCCGGTGAATATCGCCGGTTGGCACATTGTGTCCGGCGCCACTGTTGGTAACGGTAACGTGCACCGCGGTTGCATCGCGGCAGATATCAGTGGTGAGCGCAGCGTTGAGCATGGCCGGCGAATGCGACCCTTGGAACGCGTGGTTGTGGCGCGAGCCGTGGCACGTCAAACAGCCATCCGGCGCGCTGCGGTACGGCCCGGCTTGAAATTGCTCGACGGTTTGCTGCATTGGATGGTTGGTGACCGCCGTAACTTCGCCGCGCTTGAAGCCAAGCACGGGAAACGTGAA
>JAKQOD010000704.1 GCA_029565465.1 Deltaproteobacteria bacterium | reverse complement strand
ACCACGGCTTCGGCAAGCGGCAACTCGCGCACCCGCGCCAGCTCGGAGAACACAGCGGTATGCACGGTATCGAGATGGCGCTCGATCAACGCCGATACCAGCGCCATCTTATTGGGGAAGTACTGATACACCGAGCCGATCGATACGCCGGCGACCTCGGCTACGGTGTTGGTCGTAAGCCCTTCAAAGCCAGCGCGGATCAAAACCTGAGCAGTTGCTTCCAAAATCGTATCGACGGTTGCGCGTGAACGATCTTGGCGTGGCCGTTTGCGAGCAGTCATGCGTACTTGGCGTGGTTTGGGTGGGGCTTTGCGCATGGATCGGCTCATTTCTAAACGCGAGTTGCGAATATGAGCAATTGCTCGCATTTTGTCACTATGAATTTGCGCCAACGCGTTGAGCAGCTTCGCCACTTACAACAGTCTCATTTCGTGGGGCGCCCCCGGCTGCACCCGCCCGCGCGCACCGTGCCCAAGATCAAAGGGCTGCCGCTGATTGGCAATTTCTTGGATTTTCGCCGCGACCGCTTGGGCTTGCATGAACAAGCCGCGTTGCTTGGACCGATTGCCCGGTTCGCCTTGGGGCCGTTGAATCTGCACATCATCACCGACGCTGAATTGGCGCACCAGGTGCTAACCACCGAAGCCGATGCGTTTGTGAAATCGCGTGGCATCTCGGTATTTTTGCAGCCGCTGCTGGGCGAAGGGCTGTTGTCCGCTGAAGGCAGCTTGCACAAACGCCACCGCAAACTGTTGGCTCCGGCGTTTGCGCCCAAGCGTATGGCGAGCTACGCCGAGGTCATGGTGTCCGAAACCCGGACCACCACCGATGGGTGGCGTGCCGGCCCCGCTGGCGAGCGTTCGCGCGTTCGCGCCATGGGTAGTCAACGCGTCGATCTAGCCGAAGAGATGATGGCGATGACGCTGGCGATTGCAGGCAAAACCATGTTTGGCCAAGACCTGCGTGGCGATGCTGAAAAGATCGGCCATGCGTTGACCGAAGCGATGGAGTCGATGATCGAAAATATGACGTCGGCCGTCCGCCTGCCCTATGAATGGCCCGTGCCGCGCCATCGCGGCATGCGCCGAGCGGTGGCGACCCTCAACGAGATTGTCTACAAAGTGATTGCACAGCGGCGCCATGAAACGCCAGCACAGCTGGCGGAGCGGCGGGATGTGCTTTCCATGTTGCTGTTGGCACGCGACGAAGATGGCGACGGCGCGGGGTTTACGGATTTGCAAATCCGCGATGAAGTGATGACGCTGTTGCTGGCCGGCCACGAAACGACGGCAAACGCGCTGACCTGGACGTTGTACGAATTGGGCCGCAACCCGGAGATCTACGAGCAACTCACTGCGCAGATCGACGCAGTGCTGGGCCAACGCGATGCCACCATCGACGATTGCGAAAAAATCCCGCTGGGCTTGGCCGTTATCGAAGAAGCGATGCGGTTGCATCCGCCCGCTTATGTGGTGAGTCGCGAAGCAACCCGCGAAGTAACCATCGGCGATCACGTGATGCCGGCCGGCGCAACGATTCTGATCAACGTGCGCGGCATGCATCGTTTGCCAGCATACTGGGACAACCCACTGCAGTTTTTGCCGGCGCGCATGGCGCCCGAAGCCAAAAAGCTGCGTTCACGCCATGTGTACCTGCCATTCGGCGGTGGTCCACGCGTTTGCATTGGCTCGCACTTTGCGTTGTTGGAAGCCCAATTGTGCTTAATCACGTTGTTGCAACACGCCAACATCCAAACGTTGGCCAAACACCGTGACCCGGAAGCTTTGGTAACGCTGCGCCCCAAAGGCGGGTTGCCCAGCATGGTGTCGCCGCGCGTGGTGCATTGAGCATCGGCGCAGAGTGTGCGACGGTAGCCGTTAGAACGTATGGCCAGCCAGCTACTGACGACGTTTCTGACTTTGCTGGTGGCCGGTGCGCTGCACTACGGCTTCTGGCGCGGCATGTTCGTTGCGACGCAGTGTTCAGCACGGGTACGCCGTTGGAGCGCTGGCTATCTCGTCATCAGTTGCCTTAGCGTGCCGTTGACCATCTGGCTGCCACGCTTGGGCTTGAGTGCCATCGGTCGGCGGGTTGTCTGGTTTTCGATGCCTTCGATGGCTGTGGTGGGCCTGACCTGTTTGGCGATGCTGTTTATCAAGGCGCCGCTATGGCTTGGGCGCATTGCACAACGCATCACACGACAACGCACTGGCGCTACAGCGGTACCAACCGACGCCGTGCTGACTCGTCGCCAATTATTCACCCGCGCAACCAGCGGTGCCGCCGCGGTTGCGGGCACGTTGGCAGTCGCACGTGGTGTTGCCAATGCACGCGGTGAGCACATCATTGAGCGCCTCGAAGTTACCCTGCCCGGGCTGCCACGCGCGCTTGATGGATTTCGCATCGTGCAGTTATCCGACCTGCACGTCGGGTTGACCATTGCGCAAGACTTTGTGCAACGGGTTGTCGACCGAGCCAACGCCTTGCAGCCGGACCTGGTGG
>JAKQOD010000697.1 GCA_029565465.1 Deltaproteobacteria bacterium | reverse complement strand
GGCGGGCAAATCGTCGATCCATAACCCAATGTGATTGAGCTTGGGATCATGCACCTTCGGGCTTTTGCTGGCATCGATCGGTTCCATCAGATCGATTTCGACTTTGGCGGCGCCGGCTCCGACCACGAGAATATCCTCGTCGACATTTTCGCGCTCGCTGCGAAAACTGCCGGTTGCAGCAACGCCTAACAAATCACACCACAAGCCCCGCAACGCGGCTTTGCTTTCGCCACCGATGGCGATCTGTTGCACGCCTAACACACGAAAGGGTCGCGTCATACGGAGCTCCGTTGTGGGCGCATCGCGCGTACATCAGCAAGCGTGCGCAACCCTGGCTCGGGCGCGTTTACCAAAATCGCCATGTTGCCAGACGGATGTTGATTGTCGCGCATCAATTGGTGGCTCATGCCAGTTTCGGCAAACGTAAAGACCCGCGACAAACACGGGTCCACTTTGCCTGCGGCCACCAGTGCGTTCACGCCAGCAGCTTGGGCATCGTTGGCAAAATGCGAACCTTGAAAACGTTTTTGCCTCATCCAGTGATAACGCAGATCCAACGTCGCGTTGTAACCCGTGGTGCCAGCGCAAATTACGATCATCCCGCCGGTGTCACAAACGAAGCCCGAAGTTGGAATCGTGGTTTCGCCGGGATGTTCAAACACAATCGAAGGGCTGCGTTTTTCACCCAGCGCTTCCCAAAACGTTGCGCCAAACGCACGCGCACCTTTGAGCCATAACGCGTATTCAATTTCATCCGACCAACGCGGCAGCTTGCCCCAATGGTTGAACTTTCGGCGATCGATCACGCCAACCGCGCCTAGTTTTTTGCAGAACTCGACTTTTTCATCACCGGAGACAACGGCCACCGCGCGGCCGCCAGCGGCTGCAATAATCTGAATGGCCATCGACCCTAGGCCGCCAGCCCCACCCCACACCAGCACCGGTTCACCAGGGCCGACAACGTTTGGGGTCCAACCGTGCAACATGCGATACGCGGTGGCGGCCACCAGCATATAGGCCGCAGCTTGCTCCCACGTAAGATGCGCCGGCTTCGGCAAACACTGGTGGCTCTGCACTTTGCAATACTGAGCAAAGCTGCCCCAGTTCGATTCGTAGCCCCAGATGCGTTGCGATGGCGCCAACATCGGATCTTTGCCTGCAAGCACGTGCGGATCATCAGGGTCCCACATGCCACAATGCACCACGACTTCGTCGCCGACCTTAACGTTGGTGACGGCCGACCCGATGCGCCACACGATGCCAGAGGCATCAGACCCACCGATGTGGAAGGCTTCGGGTTCGCCTTTTTTTTGCCGTGCCTTGATGACATCGACGGGAATACCCATCGCAGCCCAAACATTGTTGTAGTTAACGCCAGCAGCCATTACGTACACCAATACGTCGTGTGGGCCCACGTCTGGCGTCGCGATGGCTTCTTGCACAAACGCCTCACGCGGCTCGCCGAAGCGTTCCGCTCGAATCACTTGCGCCAACATTTTCGGTGGCACTTCGCCCAGCGGCGGTACGTCACCTAACTCGTAAAGCTCGCGCGATGTTTCTGACACGATGCGTTACTGTACGAGGCTTCGCACCCAACAGCCAGCGCCAAGCGCACTCACTGTACCGAGATCACAACGCGTGCCTGGGTTACGCTTTAAACAGCGTCAGATAGCGTTCGGGGTAATCGCCCAATTCCATCACGCTGTTGCATTCTGGACACGGCAGCTGCGGCGCTTGCATTGCCGCTAACTGCGCGGCGTACTGGCCAGCGTCGATCAGCGGCGCGGCTTCGGCGCCACATGCACCACAGACGTATTGCGCATGGAACGATGCAATGGTCGCGGTGCCCCGCACATCGGGAATCATATTCATCTGGGTGATCAAAACGTCCGCAATGCGTTCCAACCGAATAGCGCAGCCCTTGGCAGCAAGCCCACGCAACAACCGCATCCATTCGCGCACCCCGATCGAGTTGACGAACGCAACACCGTCGGTGTCGATGATGACGGCTGGGGTGTTGATGTTGTCGATAAACGACGACAGCGGCGCGCTATCATCAATCCGGCCAGCCAGCTGCAACCGTGTCGTCGCCACACCTTGGATGTTGGCGGTCTCAAACGTCACCTCAAGGCGGCCAAGTTTTTGCGTACTCATAGAACGACTCCCGTTGGTGGCTGAGCACCGAAGAACGAATGAAAGGAAGCAGCGCGACCGAGTTCGGTAGGTTTATACCGAACGTCAATCAAGCCAATCATCTCGGTAAGCTTGCCAGGGCAAAGATTCACCACAAATTGGTTGGCGCAGGCATAGGCCAACGGCAAGCCCATGCCGTCGCTGTTGGCGGTTTCGGATTCAGTAATTTGGCCAGCACGGGACAACCGGGCTGACACTTTGTGGGGATCAAGCGAGCCCCACAAGTCGCGCACTTCGATTGCTAAGTACCGGGCGTCAGTGGCCCAACGAATCGTAACCCGATCTTGCCCATGCAACGGCCGTGCGCCGTCACGCGGATCGGTGCGGCGGTAACGTTGACCTTGGCCATCGATCGGTGCGGTAAACAAGGCATTGGCCAAGAGCTCGTCAGCGATCACGCTCACCAACGACCCCATCCGATCAGGCAAGCCTGCCGCGACAACGTCTTGTGCCAACGTGGCTACGGCACTTTCGCGATCACGTGCATCGGCCAATACATAGCTGCGCACTTCGGCACCCCA
>JAKQOD010000183.1 GCA_029565465.1 Deltaproteobacteria bacterium | reverse complement strand
CAATCGCACTTGGCATAGGCGACATCGTGTGGCACCAAAAATTGCACGGTTGCCGTCGGCAGCATGACGGTTGGTACGGTGGCAGCACCAGTGACACTGATGGCGCCTGGCACCGTGGTAACCACCAAGCCTTGGCTCATGGCCGCTGCTGCGCGTGCGATGAGTTTCGCGCCGCAATTTTGCAGCAGCGCTGCATCGGTGAGCGTACCCGGATCCCAACGCGGGTCGGTTGGTGCCGGCCCAGCGTCGCTATCTGCTGCGGGTGCAGCCGCTGTATTTGCAGCTGCGCTGGCCTGGTACGCAAGCACCGCTGCGATGCGATGCCTGCAAACCTGCGACGCGCCGCACGAGCAAGCTGTGTTTTGCAATGCAACGCCGCGCGCTAGCCGCGTCGACGCACCATCGCGTGCGCTTGCTACCACGGTGCCGTCGGCATCTTCAACGATCGTCGGCAAGGTGCCGGCTTCGATCTCTTTTTGCGCGCGTTTGACCAAGCCAACGTTGGCCAGTCGCGTCAGGGCTTCGACGGTTAAGGCGAGCAAATCGGCGCGCATTACTTAAGAACGCCTTTGAGAAAGCCAACCAGCTGGTTTGGCGTCATGGCACCGACGCTGGCACCCACTTTGACCAAGCGTTGGCCCAAGTCACGATCGTAGGTTGGCTCAGCTTTGTCATCGAGCGCTGCCAAGGTCACAAACTTCACACCGGCGCTGGTTTGCCGTTTGACCGAGCGAACCAACGCATCAGCATCGCCGCCTTCAAACAAGTCGGTGATCAAAACCACGACGGCACGACTTGGATTTTCAATCAGGCTTTCGGCGTACAGCACAGCTTTGGCGATATCCGTGCCGCCGCCGAGTTGCACCTTCATCAACGTTTCTACTGGGTCTGCAACTTGGCTGGTGAGGTCGATGACGTTGGTGTCAAACGCAACCAAGTGAGTTTTTACCGCAGGCAAGCCCCACAAGCACGCAGCGGTGACCCCGGCATGGATGACGGAACTCACCATGCTGCCCGATTGGTCGACGACGATGATGATCTGCCATTGTTCGCCGTGGCGTTTCGAGCGGCTCCAAAACAGCGGATCTTTGATGAACAGTTTACGAGTGTCGCGATCGAAGTAGCGCAAGTTGGCGCGCACGGTGCCGCGTGGGTCGAAGTTGCGAATGCTGCGGTAGCGTGACCGGCGTCGATTGCGTGCGCCTGAGAACGCCGTGCGCACTTCTTTGGCTAACGCTTCCATTAGCTTGGCGACAACTTTGCGCACCAGTTCACGCGCCAGCGCCAGCACTTCGTCGTTCATCAAGTGCTTGGTGAGCAGCACTGCACGCAGCAACGTTTCGCTTGGTTCGATGCGTTCGAGCACTTCTTTGTTGGTGACAACTTCGTGAATGCCAAACTCTTCGACGGCGTCGCGTTCGAGTCGTTCGATGGTTTCTTTGGGGAACAAACGATGCACGTCGTTGATCCAGGTTGGCACCGATAGTGCGCTGTCGGATAGATCCCCAGAGCGATCGGTGGTCCGGATATCCCGATCGCCAAGCGTGCCGTCGCGTTCATACAGCCAATCAAGCGAAGCGTCGCGCGCCAAATCGTCGGCTGATGCGCCGCAGCTTTGATCGAGTTCGCTCGCTGCAGATTTGCCCAGCACCAAGCGCCAACGCAACAAGGCGGCATTTGTTGGTTTGCTCATGGCGTAGCCTCGTCGAGCAAATGATATTTGGCTGCGACCGCGAGCCAAGCGCGTTCACGTCGTTGGGCTACGGCAATGAGCTCTGGGTCCGCCACGGCGCCAAGCAACACATCGGTGCCTTGGCTGGTTTGCTCGGGCGCATGCCGGCTGAGCAACCGTTTGGCCAACGCGCGCCGCTCGGCCGGAGGAAAGAACGTAAATGCCCGGCGCAGCGGCGGTAAGGCGTGCAGAAATTCCTCGTCGTCGAGAGCGGTGAGGCGTTCGTCGATCACCAGTACCAAATCTGAATCGCGAAACGCTTCGCGTGCAAGTGCAAACAGCCCGCCGAGGAAATCGCCGAGCACCAGCGCCGGTGTACCGTTGAGCACCGAACGCGCGGCATCGCTATAGTCGGAGCGAGTTGCATCATGGGTTGCCGCAGTCTGCGCGAACGTCCACAGTGCACCCAAGCACGCACCGCGTACGGCTGGTGGCGCCGATGGTGCAACGAGGCGGCGTTGCCACACGCCTTCACACATGGCTGCGATGGTTGCAAAATCGGGCAGTTCAAACTCCAAAGACGCTCGAATGGCCGCGATACCACCGACGGTGGCTTGATCGAATGGCGCGTCAGCGCCGTCGATGGCTTCGAGCAGCCACAAGGCGCGTTCCATCACGGTGCGAATCAGCGGTGCGATGCCATCAGCGAGCGCAGTTTCGGTGGCATGCAGGTTGGCCAACGTCATCAGTGCGCTGCCGGTGTGGCTAAACAATGGCTCGCTCACAATCGCTGCTTTGGCGGCCGTGCAAAGCGAAGGCACTAAGCGATGGAACCCTGCGCGCACGGCTCGTTCCATGTGCGCCACGATGGTGGCAACGCCGTCGGCGCCGCGCATCTGTTCGGTAATCCGGGCAAGCGCAGCTGCGTACAGAGTTGCGCCATACACGGCGCGTTCGATCAA
>JAKQOD010000672.1 GCA_029565465.1 Deltaproteobacteria bacterium | reverse complement strand
CGCGGGCACGGGTACGGGCACGGGCGCGGGCACGGGCACGGGCGCGGGCACGGGCACAGGGACACGCATCAACACGGCGACACGGACACGGGCACGGGCACGGGCACGGGCACGGGCACAGACACTGACACTGACACAGACACAGACACGAGCACCGTCACGATCACGGCCATCGTTCACAGCCACAGACACGATCAGCCGCCGCGCGCGCCTAGCTAACCGGCCACATGCTCTGCAACCACGCACCGCGAGCGCCTAGCCACCTGGCTGGCAAGGCGGAGTGAGAACCGGACCGCAGCGTACTTCCTGTACGTGAGGACCGCCAAGCGGAACGACAACACAGCCAGGCGCGTGGATCGGCGCTCGCCCACCGGTCAGAAGACTTTTTTGCGTTTGGAGGACGACAGTACGCCCAACTGTTCACGATATTTTGCAACCGTACGCCGCGCGATATCGATGTTGGCCTTCTTCAAAAGCTCAACCAACTTCTGATCCGAGTGCGGCCGTTTTGGATCTTCGCTCTCTACCAACTCTTTGATTTTCGACTTCACGGCTTGCGAAGCCAAATCGTCGCCGGTGGTGCGCGAAATGCCGGAACTGAAGAAGAACTTTAATTCAAAAATGCCTTGCGGCGTGTGCACGTACTTGCTGGTCGTAACCCGCGATACCGTCGATTCATGCATGCCGATGTCTTCCGCCACGTCGCGCAAGATCAACGGCTTGAGGTGCGCGATGCCTTTGTCGAAAAAGTCGCGCTGAAATTTTAAGATCGATTCGGCAACTTTAATAATCGTGCGTTGCCGTTGTTGAATCGAGCGAATCAGCCACTGCGCCGACCGCATCTTGTCGTTCATGTACTCTTTGGCGGTGCTTGCGCCTTGGTTTTCACGGCCCACCATTGCGCCATCTTTGCCAACCGCGGCGCCTTCAACGCCGGGCTCGGGCGCTTTGGTAACTTCGCTGCCCGTCATCGAGCCGCGGTACATGTTGGAGATTTTCAGCTTTGGCAAGCCGTCGTCGTTGGGTACCACAAAGTACTTGTCGCCAACTTTGTGAATGTAAACGTCGGGCGTCACATAGTGTGGATCATCCGACGAATATTGCCGCCCTGGCCGTGGATCAAAATCCATGATCACTTTGGCAGCTTCGTAAATTTCGTCGAGCGGTTGCTTCAAGTCGCGCGCAATCGCTTGGTAGTTCTTCTTCTCCAGGTTACCCAAGTGCGACTTGATCATCTTGACGACCAAGTCATCGTCCTGGCCAATCGCAATGGCCTGAATCAACATGCATTCAGCCAAGCTGCGTGCCGCGATGCCGACAGGCTCAAACGACTGGATTTTTTCCAGCACAGTCTCGCAAAGTTCTTCGGACACACCAAGGTCGGCCGCAATTTCGGGAATCGGTGGCTCTTTGAAATAACCATCCGAATCGATATTGCCGATGATGGTTAAGCCAATTTCGAGCTGCTGCGGCGGCAAGCTCGAAAGCTTCAGCTGCCACGCCAGGTGGTCATGCAATGACGGTGGCTTGGTTAGCGTTTGCTCCAGCGACGGCATTTCGTCACCGCCACTGAACCCGCTGCCGGCACCACCACCGGAATAGTTGTCCATGTAGTTGTCCCAGTCGACCTCATTGATCGCACTGGCATCACCCTTGAGCTCAATCGCACCGAGTTGCTCAACAACCGGCTGCTCCATTGGCGTTTCGGTATTACCGGCGCCTTCGAGTTGCTTGGTGTACTGCTCGTCCCCACCAACCATTTCACGGTCGCGACTGCGTTCCGAATCCAAATCAAATTCATCATCCAAAATCGGATTTTCCAGCATTTCCTCGCCGACCATTTCGGCCAACTCCATGCGGGACAGCTGCAAAAGCCGGATCGCTTGTTGCAGTTGGGGCGTCATCACAAGCTGTTGTGACAGCTTGAGTTCTTGTCGCATCTCCATGCCCATCAGATTTCTCCAGTCATTTCGTACTGTTGTGAATCTTATGGCACGAGCATGAAATCGCAGCGATTCCCCAGGCT
>JAKQOD010000624.1 GCA_029565465.1 Deltaproteobacteria bacterium | reverse complement strand
TGTGCTCGATACCGACCCACTCACCCCCGGCAAAAACGGCATCAGCGTCGGCATTGAGCCGGTCGCGTTGACCGTCGATGACTCGGGTTGTTTCGCCATCACGGCCAACGCTGGTTCGTGTGACGCGAGCGTGCTTGATCTGACGACAGCGCTCGCCCGCGGCCCAAAGCCTACCGTGACACGGAACCAAATCAAAAATGCCAGTGGCGCACCGATTGTGGCGCGCGCGGCTGCCATGGTCGCGGCCACCGGTGATGCCGTTATCGGCCAAGCTTGTCCGGCTGCGCCAACTGGGTTGGTCTACATCGCGTATCCAAACTGCCATATGGTGGCTGCGGTCGATGTGGCGACGATGCAAACGGTTGCTGCAATCACGTTTGACAGCAACGGCGTGCCGCAAGTTTCGGATGGCAATGTCAGTTGCCCAGCGGAATGTGGTGCTGCAGGCGCGACGACCGATGGCGTACGCCCGGTGACGATTGCGATTCAACAGGATGCGCGGGTAGGGACTCGCCGCATGGTCATTGGTGCCGACAATTCGTCGTCGGTGACGATGGTCGAACTCGATGCCGCGCTAAAACCGGTATCGGCGTCGCGGGTAGCCTTCGAAGATCCACAAAACAACCTCGGCATCAGCGATGTTGCATTGTCACCGCAAATCGGCCTTGGCGGCGCAGTCGGCATGCTCAATGATACGGTTGCGCCAGGTGGCCAAGCGCAGTTTGTTTACGCTGTTGCAAGCGATGGCACGGTACGCGTTGCCGAAGTGCTCAATCTGAATAAAGAGTGCGACACCCAAGTTGATCCGCGGTTGCTTGGTGACGTGCGCGATATCGCAAGGTTGTCGTGTTTGCCCGTTGGCGATGCACTAACGCCGAAGCGCCGCGCGTTGGCGCGTGGCCCCGGTATTGAGCTCACTGGCGATGCGGTGCCAACCGCTGTTGCGTTCTTGGCCATCGATAGCGCCGAGGCTGGTGAACTAGTTGGGCCACGGCAACTCGTGGGCCACTTTGCTGCGATCACGGCCACCACAGGGTCAACCTTCATCGTTTCCATCGACGATGATAACTACCCAGATTTGCCAATTCGTTCTCGTCCGCTCGAATCGCCGCTGCCATTTGTGATGGCGCACCAACTGCGCGATGCCCTTGAAGATCGGGCGATCATTGCAGAAACCAACGATGCCGAGCCAAAGCCGATTTGCGTTACCAATGGCCCAGATCCAGCGGATACCGCAGGCAATCGCGGCGGCCCACGCTTGACCGCAGCGCCTTCGCTGCTGGTATCGACAACGACGATTGCGCCCGAAAAAGTTGGCATTCTGCCGTCGATTCAACAATTGCGGTGCGAAGGCTCCGACGAAACGCGCGCGGTTTCACAGCTGTCTTTCGCTGCCCCGGTTGAAACCCGCGCCGCATCTTATCCTGACTTGCGAGCGCTGCGCTCCGACGAAACGTGGACGCTCACGTATGAAGGTTCGCTGTCACTGGATCGTTCGGACAATGCGATCGATGGCCCGACGATTCGAACCGCGCTCATGTCTGTCGCCACCGGTTCGTTAGTAGCAGCTGATCCTGCGAAACCATATTGTGCGACGGGCGTCGAGCCGTTCGACATCGCGCAGATGCGTGGCTGCGACCCTACGGCGAGCAATCGGCAATGCGCGTTTGGCTTGGAGTGTGTCGTCCATCCTGAGAGCGCCTTTAACGTAGGCATCTGTTTGCCAAGCGCCGACAAAGCTGCGTTGCTCACCACCTGTCGTGACTACATGGTGAGCTTGCGTCGGTTTGCCGTTACGAAAACCACCGCTGGTGAATTGACGTTTGCGCCACGCGTACGCGAACTCCGCACCACTCCATTGTCGGGTTGCACGAGCGCTGAGCAATGCACCGACTTGGCGTTGATGCAAACGCGCCTCGCCGATGCATCGCATCCCAAAGACGACACTACCGCCGCGCCGGAACGCACGTGGGCATGTGAAGTCAATCCGGCACGTGCCAATCCAGCACCTGCGTGCGTCATGACGTGTACCGAAGACAAAGACTGCGATAGCGGCACGGTGTGCGAAAACAATCGCTGTGTCGAGAGCGTCATCCCGCCTGCCGCCTGTATCGCCGGTCCACAAAAGTTTGAACTACGTGCAGGTGCCGCTTTTGCAGTGGTCGGCAGTCGTTCGGGCTTCATCCACAATGTGATCGCGGACAGCGCTGGTACATGTGTGCAAAATCCAAACGGCAATGAGTTGTTGCGTGGCCGAATCCCGTTGCAGGCCCCACCTTGCACGGGCGACCCAGTGTCGCCAAATCCTTGCACGATGACCGTGATGCAAACCGAGAAACAACCTCAGTATGTTGCAGGTTCGTGTGTTGCCGCTGACCCATCGACCGCGTTGGTGACGCGCGAGGCGGCAGCTATCCATTTTAGCAATCCAGGCATGACCTTCAACTTGGTAGATCCAACCTATCCGGGCGACAAATTGTGCCGGGGCGATCGCGCAGCTGGCTTGGTTGATGTGCCAACCTTGTACGCCGGATACACCATCAGCTTCCGTCAAACGGCGGGTTTCTCGCCGCTGGTGTTGGGGATTCAACCGGCTTATCCAAGCAAGGTCATTGCTGGTCCAACCCAGTCAATTTGGGTGATAGACCAAGGCGATTTCCTATCGGAATCGGCAACGCTGCCATCGACGCGGGGCAAGGTGTTCCGTATCGAGGGCCAAGAGTTGAGCACGATTAACATCATGCAATAGCCAAAATCTTGCCCTCGGCCGCTAGTGTCGCCAAGCTGGGGGCAAGGAGTCCCGACATGGCGCAAGGCAGCGATTTGTATAAAGACCGGGTCGAAGTATCGCTCGACGGCCGGCAGATTTTCTACTTGTTCTTTGGCGGCGCCGTGGTGACCTGTATGGTGTTTGTGTTGGGCGTGGTGGTTGGCAAAAAAGTGGAAGCTCGCAGTCACGTTGACCGTGTGCACAACACCGCCAGCCGCGATCCATTAGCTGCGTTGGATCGGCTCGAAAACGGCGACCCTTTGACGTTCCGCAATTCGCTGGCACAAGGCCAAGCGGCAACCGCACCGGTGGAACAAGAAATTGCCGACCTTGAACGGGTCCGCAACGAAGCTGCTAAATCCGGGCGCAACGACAATACAGCAGACAAAAACGACAAAACAGACAAAGCCGCAGACAAAGCCGCAGACAAAGCCGCGGACAAAGCCGCGGGCAAAGCCGCAGCGGACAAAGCTGCAGCGGACAAAGCCGCAGCGGACAAAGCGATCAAAGCTGCTGCCGAAAAAGCCGACAAAGCATCCAAAACGGATAAAACGGTTGCTGACAAACCTGCCGACAAGGGCGCTAACAAGTTCACGCTACAGTTGTCGTCCTTCCAAAAGCGCGCCGAAGCTGACGCGTTCGCCGATACGGTTCGGGATGCCGGCTTTGCAGCACGAGTCATCGAAGCAACCGTCGAAGGCAAAGGCACGTTCTATCGTGTGCGCAGTGGGGCCTACAAGACCACTGAAGCCGCCGAAGATGCCAAAGCGCAGTTTGAGCGCAAGATGAACAAGTCCGCCATCATCGCCAAAATGTAGTGCCTTGCAGTAGCGGATCCCGTGGCTGCAAAAGTTGCCGTCGCTGCGGGCCACATGGTAGCGATGACGGTTATGGCATCGACTGATACGTCCCCTGAATCTGGCGCCGCACCCGAGGTTGCCGCTGCGCCCGCGACCGCGCCTGCACCGACCGCAGGCAGCAGCGCCGGACGTGGG
>JAKQOD010000616.1 GCA_029565465.1 Deltaproteobacteria bacterium | reverse complement strand
GATGGCTGGGCTGAATCATGGCTCGTTTGGCGCTTACTTCAAGCGCCCGAGCCCGTTCGCTAAAAAATCGCGTTCGACAGTCAGCTCTCCAATCTTGGCGAGCAAGTCGCGCTTTTCTTCATCGGCGCCTGCCGGTTTGGCGCGGCTAGCGCTACTTTGGCTTTCATTTCGGCGGTCAGTTTTTTGCGTTGATCTTTCACGGTCGGTCCTATTCTCGCTCAGGTGCCGCCGCTTTGCTCTCGCTAATTCACTGGCCCTGTTTTTGGGGTCCACTTCTGACCGGCGTGCGCGGCGACCGGCGTGTGATAGCGATTCCGCTGTGGTAGCGCTCGTGATTGTACCACGCAACAAAATCGGCGCAGTGGGCGCGCGCATCTTCGAGGGAGCCAAAGCGGGCGGGCAAGTCGGGGCGAAACTTGAGTGTTTTGAAATTTGATTCAGACTACGGAGACGTGCGGCTCGCTATGCGTTTTGGTGACTCCTAAATCGGCTACAAGCACGAAGGCAGTCCTTGCGCTAGTAGCAACCACGTGATGTGATCGCAGGATGCGCAACGTTTTGATGCTGGGCTTATTGTTCGCGAGTGACATCGGTTGTGGCAATTCAAATGCGAGTATCGACGCTGCACCGACCGGTGATAGCGGCGGCGACGCACCGATCGTGGGGCCTGCGATTGTTGTCAACCAAGGCGTGTGGACGCCGAATCGCGACGGCAACGGCGACGTTGTGGTAACCGACTTCTCGCAACTGCCGCTGCAACAATGGGTTACCGTCGGTGGGGCGCTTACCAAGCTACGCGATGTTGAGCCGTTGCCACCCTACCCGAGCGGATACGGCCCAAGCGGCTTCGCAAACATCACCGCGGCCTGGGGCGGTGCAGCGTGGGACCATGAACACCTGCGCATGCTAATTTCCGGCGGCGGTCATGGCGATGCTTCGGCTGCCGAAACGGAAATCATCGCGGTCGATGCAGTGCGCATGGAGACCAAGCTCGTCGTCGACCGCCAACCACTGAATTCAGCCCTCAGGCTCAATGGCACGATGCTCGAACCCGGCGAAGGGTTTCCAGGCGGCTATAACAATCCGCTGAGCACAGGCGTGCCAGGCTCGAATCACACCTACGAAGGCATCGTGTGGTTGCCACCGTCGGAGATGCAAACACTAGGCTTGGTGGCCCCAAACCGCGGCGGCATGTTCTATGGCGGCGGTGCCAAAGCCGTGGTGAATCTCGACGACGGCAAATACACCAAACTGCATTGGAATCGGAACTACTTCGATATCAGCTACCTCACTGCAGTGCGCTGGAAGCACACCATCATCATGCCGCGCAGCAGTTTCTACGCTGCACGCTTCGATCTGCTCGGCACGGAGATGACCGACTGGCAAACCAGTGGCTACGACCCAACACCCACAACGCCGAGCTTCGGTGCCAATTTGCCGACGATGTCGATGAATCGCGAATTCGTCGGCGGCGGCCGCGTGTTTTGCGACCTGCCCGAACGCGGCGAAATGGTCAGTTTCGCTGCCGCGTCGGCGCGCATTCGCTACGGCGCTGCGCAGGACGCCAACGCTGCAACATGGGACGCCTACGTTGACGCCATTACGCTGACCGGCCCAGGGGCTGCCGATTTCACCGCCGACAACCTCAAGGACGCCGGCACCAATTTGCTGAGCCAAGGCGGTGCGCACTATGTGCATGCCACCGGCGAAATCTACGTCTGTCCCAACCCCAAAGATGCCGAGCTGTATCGCATCACGGGCGTCGACACCGCCACCTGGACCGTTACCAAGCTTGCGGGCACTGGCTTGTTAACCACCAGTGGCAACGGCACCTATGGCCGGTTCGTTGTGTTTCAACGCAACGGTTCAACCATCGGCATGCGTATTTCGAGTGTCGACAATCCGATCGAAGTAATCCGGCTCAAGTAATTCACGCGGCTTTGTGCGTTGGCACCACGATCTCCGCGATCTTGCCGTCGAGCAATTTGACTTCGCGTTGGGCGCGGGCCGCATAGCTGGGCTCGTGCGTAACCATAACAATGGTCATCGCGTCGTCACGAACGAACTTCTCAAAAATCTCCATAACAGCAAGGCCTGCTTTACTGTCGAGGTTGCCAGTGGGCTCGTCGGCAAATAAGATCTTCGGCCGGTGCACAATGGCGCGAGCGATCGACACGCGTTGCTGCTGGCCGCCCGAAAGCTGATTAGGCCGGCGGTTGGCAAACTCATGCATTTCAAGCGTCGCCAACACCGCGAGGGCTTGGGCATGAGCGTCCGCCTGCCGGACATTGCGCCGATGCAGCAATGGAATCATCACATTTTCGACGGCGGTGAACTCGGGCAATAGAAAGTGAAACTGAAAGACAAAGCCGAGCCGCTCGCCGCGCAGGGTGTCGCGCTCCGCGGTTGGCAGCTTTGCCGTGGCAATGCCGTCGACAAACACGTCGCCTGACGTCGGCCGATCCAACGCCCCCAATAAGTACAACAGCGTTGACTTGCCCGAACCACTCGGCCCGGTGAGGCTGACAAACTCGCCAGCAGCGACCGTGAGATCGATGCCATGTAAGATGCGCGTCTTGACTTCATCACCGAGGTCGCGCACCAGTTGACGGGCTTCCAGCGCTGGCGAACCCTCGACGCGCATCACGACCCTCGCAATACATCGACGGGCTCGACCCGCGAGGCTCGCCACGCCGGAAAAAAGCTCGCTAGCAGCCCTACGCTGATCGAAAAGACGAACGCCAACACATACACAATCGGCGCTTCATAGATGGCAAACGTCGATGGTTTATTGAAACCCATGCCAGAGACGGTCTTGATTTGCCGCATGCCAAGCAACAAGAAGTGGCCGCCGATCGAGCCCAGAATGGCGCCAATGATTGCCACCACAATGCCTTCGACCAAAAAGATCGTCAGCACATTGCGCGACGAGTAGCCAACACTTTTGAGCAGCGCAATATCGCGCCGTTTCTCGACCACAATCATGATCTGAATCGACAAAATACCAAATCCACCGACCATGAGCACGGCGCCAATCATCAGGCCGGTGATCAGATTTTGCTGCACAAACACGCTGAGCATGCTGGCATTTGTCGTCTGCCAACTTTCGCCATCATAACCAAACAGGGCTTCGAGCCGCGCCGTAACCGCCGGTGCATCGTCGGGATTCGCCAGTCGGATTTCGATGCGATCGATCGCATCGCCGCGGCCGAGAATCGTTTGCGCCAACCTCGCAGCAACATAGACCCGCCCTTTATCGAGCGCCGTGATGCCGCTGCTAAACAGCACCACCACTCGCATGCTCACCGGTACGCCACGCGCCGATGCGCAGGTCACATTGTCGCCGATGGTCACGCCCAGCAGGTCTGCCAGCTGTTGGCCCACCATCACGCCGTCGCCAGCTGCGTTGAGATCGGTGAGGCTGCCGCGCACGATCCAGCCACGCAGCGGTGTCACGATGTCTTGCACCATGGGATCGATCCCGCGCATTTCAACCGGTAGCTCCTTGCTACCAACTGACATCACCGCGCTGCCAACCACCAACGGTGCTACCGCAGTTACGCCATCGAGGGTGCGGATGGCAGCGAGGGTTTCGCGAGGCCGAGCGATCTGTTGTTGCCGGTCCGAACTGGCTTGGCGCGACACGTGCGTGACGCTAACGCCACCAAGCAGCGTATCCACCACCGTGCGCGGCACTGCCAACGTTTGGTCGTAGACCACAATATGTGGACTCACTTCGAGGATCGTGCCTAAAAAGCGGGTCTGCATGCCGCGCATAATTCCGGTGATTGCAATGAGCATCAGCACACCGAGCATCACGCCAAGCACGGAGATGCTGTTGAGCATCTTGCGATGCCACAATTGCCGCGCTGCAATGAATAGTTCGGCTTTCACGGCGTGGTCCGCGCGCTGTTGCTTGGCGTTGCGGCGCTGGCTTGCGGCACGATGCTGGCGGTAGCCGCGCGTTCGCGCACTCGCTGTCCCGCTTTGAGGCCAAGCGTCGTTGCATTGACGATGGCGCGATCACCCAGCGCAGCACCTGCGATCACTTCGACATTGGCCAAGTCGCGCACGCCGATGGTGACCGGGCGTTGGACGGCGTGCCCACCGACGACAAACCAGGCCTGCCCGGCGACCACCGACTCGGCAGGCAGTAGCAGCACGTCGTCTTTGCGTTGCACAATAATATTGGCTTCGGCGGTCATCCCCACCCGCAAGCCTGGGATCGGCGCAGCGAGGGCCACTTTCACGGTGTACGAGCGTCGCACGCGATCGGGCTCAGGCATGACAGTGAGCACGCGACCTTCGAAGGCTTGGCCTGCAAATGCATAGAACGATAGCGCCACAACGGAGCCTGTGGCACCGTCTTTGACGCGCGCGATATCCGCTTCGTCGACGCGCAACTCGATCTGTAAATCACCGGCTTCAGCTATTTCGAACAACGCTTGATTGGCGGCAACGACCTCGCCAAGCTCGACATCGCGCCGCAGCACCACACCGGCGCTTGGCGAGTTCACCAAGCCATCGTCGACTTCGCTTGCAAGCGATTGCACTTGCGATGCGAGCTGGTCGCGCGACGCGCCGAGTTCCAACCGAGTTGAGCGCTGTGCACTGTCGGCTGCGGCGGCTTGGGCGCCAAGTTGTGCAACTTGCGCTTGTGCAGCATCGAGCGCTTGCTGTGTGACGGCGCCGGTTTTCGCCAACGCTGCGGTTCTCACCAAATCGCGCTGCGCAAGGTCGAGTTGCGCATGCCATACTCGCGCTTGCGCTTGCAACCCTGCCAGTTGCGGTGATTTGCCGCCCGCTTGGGTCTGCGCCTTGGTTAGCTCAATGCGACCTTGGGCAAGCGCAAAGGTGCGCAACGGGTTTTCGATGCGCGCCAACAGCTGTCCTGCCGTCACGGTGTCGCCAGCCTCGACGAGCAACGCTGCAATATGTTCGCTGATACGCGCTTTGACCACCACCTTGCGCAGCGGCTCGACAGTGCCGGTAGCATAGACCGCTTCAACAGCGCGCCCACGCACGACGGCCGCGGTGACCACCACCTTTGGGCGCCCCCAGCGAATGTAAACAACTGCAACAACCGCAGCGACCACAGCTACGATGCTCAACCAGCGAACAAGATGACGAGGGCGCTTCACGTCGCTAGTCGACTGCAAGAACAAGTCCACGCCTCGTCGGCGCAGCTGGCTGCACACGCAGCAGCGCTGTGCCACAGCGCTACACTGCGCCGCTTTGCCACGTTAGCAGCAGTTAACCGGCGTGATTCGCGATGATGGTCGCAGCTAGGTCGGCTGGCGGCGCCAACGGCGGTAGGCTGCCGTAAATCAGCGCGATATCGCGCAGCGCTTCATCTTCGTTGCCAGCACCAGCGCCGTAACGACCAAACGGTACTTCCGGTTTGCGTAACGAAACTTGGCCAGGCGTGCGGATAAAGCCACGCTCAACCGCGTTGCCAACCCGCGCAGGACAACGACATGGGTTCATTGGGTTGACGTGTTCGCAACGTGGCGCCAAGTAGTCGCCAACTTTTTGCTTCGCGCGCGACAGCCGCACGCGATACGCACTTTCACTTACGCCCAACACGGCAGCCGCTGCAGCATCATCAAGCTTCACAATCATCGCCAAGACAAACGCCGCCCGCTCGCCTGGTGGCAAGCAGTGGATCACGGCGGTCATGCAGCCCTGTTTGAGCTCCCATAGCAAAAAGTCGCGCTGTGGATCCGTGAGCGATCGCACAACGTCGGTGCGGGTAGCGTCGCCACGCAACGTTTCATCGAGAATATCAAAGTTAACTTCGGGTTGGCGCGGCAACCGGCTTTCGACTAGCTCGGTGGCTTGGCGCAATAGCCACAACCGTCGGTATTCTTCGTCGGCAAACTTGGTCCACTCGATCCGATGCGCAACCGCAGCAAACAAGTCGGCGGTGTACCGAACCGCGCGATCTTGATCGAGCGTAAGCCGGTACACGATGTGAAACACTGCCTCAAGGTGATGCTGCACCATGTCGGCAAAGCCGTAGGAAGGTGCGACCGGTGACATGCAGCGCATGCTACGCGATTCGGGGCAATTTGCAAAACGGCTACGCCAAACTCCGAGGGCAAGTTAGCAAACGACGGTCAATTGGTGGTACACTGACGGCCTATGCAATTTCGGTTTCGTTATGCGGCGGTGCTCGTTGCCGGCCTGTTGGCAGGCTGCTTCAAAACACCAAAGCCCGAATGCTCGTTTGTTTGTGGCCCTAACAGCGCATGTCCAGCCGATTATGCATGTGCCGCCGATAACTATTGTCATTTGCGTTTGCCCAACAATGAACTCGGCGCGTGCACCTTCGCCGATGCGCGAAAGACCGATGCAGCCATTGATGCCACCCTGGTCGACGGCGCAATCGATGGCCGCCCCGACGCGATGGTAGATGCAGCTCCGGTATGCCCCGCGTTGACGCCGGCCACCGACGGCAGCAGCCGCCAAGACCTCGTAATCTCCGAAATTCGGCCCGGCACGTTCATTGAGCTGTACAACAACACGGCAGCGCCGATTACGTTTTCCACAACCACGTTTGGCCTGCAATCCGATGCGATGACCTACGAACTGAACGCCGAAGCGGGCGCCATTGCTGCGCACGCCTATAAAACCATTACATGGCCAGCCGTGTTCACGGCTAGCAACAACGACCAAAATGGCGAGTTGGGGTTGTTCCAAAACATCACCGCACCAACCGAGTACACCGTCGACGCCAATTTGATCGACTACGTGTGTTGGGGTGGCAATACGCCTGCGCATCTGGCTTTTGCGCAAGGCGCCACAAAATGGACCGGCAACTGCACCGACGAACTTGCGGCTTCGTCGCTCAAGCGCTTGGCAAGCAAAGATGGCCTAACCAAGGACAGCTACGACGCCACAGGCGCCCCCGATCCGCGCAATTGCACCGTACCTTAGCGGCCTCTAGAATAAGGCCCCAAACGCGAGCCCGCTTTTTACCCGCACAGCAGACGAGATGCCACTGCTCGTTCGAGGCAGTTCACCCAACATTTGTATACTCGGCTCTACAAACCACCGTGTCGACAACGGCACCGTGGCGCCAATGCCCACGCCGAGGCTCGGCACCAATGCATCGCGGCGGCCCAACCGATCGATACGTTGCCGCCACCACGCCATTTCAGCAACTGCACAGAAGCGGAGATCCGCCCGCCGGCCAAGCAGTGCATAACAACCGTTAAGCGTCGCGTGCAACACGTCAGAGCGCACCACCGTGTCGACAGCTGTAACGGTGTGCCGTAGCCAACCCACCGTCAGCCCCACTTCAAACGGCGAAACGCTGTAAGCCAACCCAACACGCGGCACCACTGCAGCACCAAGGCCGGTTAGGCCGCTGTGCCGCAAACCGGCCCCCAACCGCGCACGCCAAGGAAACAGCTCTAAGGTCGCGCCTTTTTGCGCAACTTCGTAATAGCTGCGATTGGATAAGTCGCTGGTGCGCAGCAAGCGATGACCGCCCCAAGCCAAGCTGAGTTCGGCAACCCCAACAGCGTCGGTGCCTCGCACAAACACTCGATAGCGCCCCGAAGGTAATGCCAATGTTGCTTCGGCACCTGCAGCTTTTTGTACTTCCGCCACAATCGCGCCGCCATCGCGGGTTGCCACCACGACGTTGCCAACAATATCGGCGCCAAACACAATCGTGGCATCCGCGCGCCGCAGATCGGTAAGCACCGTTTCTCGTTGGCCAGCCAATTCAACGGCGTAGGTCGGATGCTGCGTTGCAGGTGACCATCCCGAGGTCGCATTTTGGGTCTGCGCCGAAGCGTACGCCTGCGCTTCGGCAAGCGTGACCCGTTGATCACCATTGCTGTCAGCGGCACCTCGCAGCCCCGAAACCAGATAGTGCGTAAAAAATGAGCCACCGAGTGATTCGGACTCCAACGCGGCTTCGACGGATGATGTCGCAACGAAGATGGCGGTACCGCGCGCTTCGCCTGGATCGATGGTTGCCGTAACGCGCAAGCCCTTGGGCGTTACCAGCATCCCAGCTGAACAAGCATCTGCAAAGGCAATGCGCAGACTGGCACGGCTGCTGCGAATCAAGTGATCGAGGTCGCGCTAACGCAACGTTGAGGCGCCCAAGTGCAAGGCTTCGCCATCAGCGTGGCCCGAGTAATAGAATACGAGTGCGGTTGGCTCTTGTGCCGCAATAGCATCAACCCGCGCGAAGGCGGCGCGGACCTCCGCGGCTGACGATTCGAGCAAGATCTGTAAATCATCGCCGGCCACACCGCCGAGTTCCTTGAGGACACGCGCAACATCCGTTGCGTCACGGTGGGCATACTTGAGTGGGCGATCATGTTGATCGCCGTGCAAATTGCCAACCACGATTGCCACCCGGCGTAACTTTCCAACAGCTGCATGAGCCGGCCGCGATCCAACGAGGCAAAGCACCAACCCAAGCAGCGTTGCCCAAAGTGATACGAACAATGGCGCGCCAGCGCTTCGGCACCGAAGCGTTGTCAACGTGTGGCGGTGCCGCTCCGCGTACATCAATCACTTGCTCGTGTTGGCAATGCCACCAATGATCGCGCCATATTCATAGCTAGTAAACCACAAATCATCGAGGCCATCGCCGTTGTGATCGAACACCGTGACAGTCCGCCAGTCTTCGAGGGCGCCGCCCGATTGATCCGAGAAATCGGGCAACGTATCAACGCGCACTGTGCCCTGCGGCCGGGTTACAACAACGGCGCCAGTGCTGCTGCCGAGCAACACCGCATCTTGTTTACCATCGCCATCAAATTCACCAAACGACAAGGCGAATCCACGATTAAAAATCACATTCGCAAGCGAATGGCGCGATACGGCTTTGGCGTTGCCCGCTTGATCAAGTGTTACGACGTGCAGTAAAGGCGCGCCACCGCTGTTGCTGCCTGAAACGTTGATCGTCCAAAGCGTATTGGTGCCGTCACGATCTCGCACCACTTGCAACGCTTGCGGCGTGAACAAAGCGCTGTAGTCGAGCAACTCCGCCGGCAGTTCGGGTACCGCGACCGTCAAGCCACCGGCGCCCACGCGCAACACTGCAGCGCGTGCACCAACCCCGGCAAGGCCATTGTCGACGGCATACAGTTCAAACTGGTCATCACCTTCAAGATCAACCAACGCCGTGGTGTTCCCTTTCACCGCAGACAACGCGGCGTTGGGTATGGGGCCCGTAGGCTCTGCGAGCGCGATGGATGCTTGGACCGGGCCGGCTGCACCGAAGGTCCATCGCGTTGCAGGCCATTGCACCGCGCCACCGTACTCATTGCTCGTAAGCCACCAGGCCTCACAGCGCCGATCAGCATGTGCCGCAACCAGGAGTCGATGCCAAGCGCCGTCGGCGGGTGTCAACGCATCGCCAAGTACAATAGGTTCGCGACCTAGCCGTAGTGGATACAACCGTTGCTCGCCAAAGTTGGTTCGCAATGACACTAACAAGTCGTCAACGTTGTCGCCATCAAGGTCACATGCGACGGCATCATCAAGCTGGCGGCCAGCGAAATCAATTCGGCCCACGAAAGCCGATCGACCGTCGCTGCCCAATGCCACGACCTCGCCATCATCGTTGAGCGTGACCGCACGTCCAGTTTGGAACTGCCCCGCAACCAACAAGGCTGAGCTACTACCTGTGGTGTTGTAGCTGCCAACACGCAAGAGCCGATCATATGAGCCAAAATTGACCGCCATATCGTCGGCGCGCGTTTCGATCACATCAACGTGGCCATCGGCATTGATGTCAATAAACTGTGGGCGACGCAACGCCGCGGCGACGGCTTGCCACTTGGGAGTGAACGTCTGGGCCTGTAGCTCAAGCAACTGCACGTAAGCACCGCATTGCACGGCAACCTGGTTTTCCGTATGCATTGATCGCGCCGCGCCGAGGATAGGCCAAACCGCTCGTGGTGATTCGGCATCGCAAAGC
>JAKQOD010000611.1 GCA_029565465.1 Deltaproteobacteria bacterium | reverse complement strand
GCACTCGAATCATGGTGTGTAAATAGCGCATGCATTCGCTGTAACACGGGGTGTCGGCAGCACTGCAAGTTTCCCTGCAAAACATGCGCAGAAAATGCGCGTTTCCAAACACCGCAGTCAATCCAGCGCTTCAAAAACGCGCAACGTTTGCGCAGCGATCGACCTCGTTACAAATATTTTTGCGTTGTTGCGCAAAACAATTGGCGTTCGATCTCACGCATGCGACACACGGTCGCTCCGTCGAGAAAATAAGATTTTCTTATGCCACCAAGTGCAGTGAAGCGTAGCGTGGTTGGCAGGTGGTCACATTGAAACCAGAGGTCAACAAGTCATGAAGATGCTTAGCAGTACAGTATTCATCGCCGCATTGAGTGTGTTTGCCCTTGGCGCCTGCACCGGCGAGCAAGGGCCGGCCGGCGCGGACGGTGCATCGGGCGCCAACGCCTTAACGGCGACCACGCCGGAGCCTGCGGGAGCCAACTGTGCTAACGGTGGCACCAAGATCGAAGCCGGGCTCGATAAAAACAACAATGGCACGCTCGATCCTGCTGAAGTGAATGCTGCTAGCACGACCTACGTCTGCAACGGCGCTGGCAAAAACACGTTGGTTCGTACCGGCGAAGAAGCACCTGGTGCCAACTGCCCGATCGGCGGCATCCGCATCGAAACCGGGCTCGACACCAACAATGATGGTGTGCTTGATGTAAGCGAAGTGAACGCAGCTGCCACTAGCTACGTTTGCAACATTGCGCCGAGTGGTGCTATCTCGCCAAGCATCGGCTTAAACGTGACGATCAAGCCGAACGGCGTCAGCACCACGGCGGCCGATCCGATCACGGTTCGCTTCACGATGAAAGATGATCGAGGTTTCCCTCTCGATGTCAAAGGCGTGTATTCGCAAAACACGGCGATTCAACCGCGCTTCGCGCTCGCGTACTTCACCAAAGACGGAGCAGGCAAAGTGTCGCCGCTCAACGTCTACACCAAGTCGACGAGCACTGCGGCACCGGCAGGCTTGCCAACCAACTACAATCCGCTTGGAACCGCAGCGGGCCATGGCACGTTGGTCGAAAATGGTTATGGCGCGGGTGACTACACGTACACTTTCCCAACTGCTTCAACCACGAATGGGCCGGTTGCGATCGCTTACGATCCAACCAAGCTGAGTGAAACCCACGTAGTTTGGATGCAGGTTACCCGGCAAACGGATATCGCGTTTCCAATCAACGCCAACACGTTTTATGCGGCCAACCCGTCATACAACTACGTTCCCGACAACAGCGTCGCTGCCGGCACCCGCGAAATCGTTGCGCAAAGCAATTGCGACAACTGTCACGCGAAATTCAAAGCCGAAACGACAGCGTCGGCATCGTTCCACGGCGGCGGTCGGGTTGCCGCCGGGATGTGCAACGTCTGCCACAACCCTGGCCGCACAACGAATCCCGATGCAAACTCGTCTGCCTTTATTCACCGTATTCACAATGGTTCACAAGTCGCAACCGCGAACTTGTTCCATGGCATCGCCGCTACTTACCCGCGCGATACGCGGGATTGCGACACGTGCCATAAAGACGCCGCACAAGGCGCGCAAGCACTGAGCAATCCTTCCACGCTAGCTTGCAAAGGTTGCCACGATTACGTTTCGTTCACCGGCGCGGCTGCCGCGGTTTGTGACATTCAAGGTCGCTTGGTGCGTGGCCCCGACGGCAAACCAGTACCATGTAACCACGCTGGCGGCCCACAAGGCGACAGCACGTGTGCGACCTGCCACGGCCCGGGTGGCGGTTTTCCAACAGCAAACTATCACAAGCCTGTACTTGCGCAGGACCCAGCTAATATTTGGCGCGCCGGAGGCACCAACAGCAACACCAATGCCGCGTACGTTGCGGAAGGTGGTTATGTGCCAGCTGGCGCCGATGTCATTACTTATGACATCAAGAGTGTCGTGGCGGTGACTGATGGCACCGTCAAGCGTCCGCAAATCACGTTCAAATTCAAAAAGAACGGCGCTGACGTGATGTTCCAAACCTATGCGCCAACCGCGACGCCTCCGGTAACCGAAATGATGCCGAACTTTGTCGGTTCGCCAAGCGTGTACTTCGCCTTTGCCGTGCCCCAAGATGGCAACACGACACCTTCGGACTTTAACGCGACGGCGAGTGGCTATCTCAAGAAGATTTGGGACGGGTCTGCGACGGGCTCCGGCGCTGGCACCATGACCGGGCCCGATGGCACCGGGTACTACACGGTGACGTTGACGGGGGTGCAAATCCCTGCGACCGCGAAAATGCTCACCGGTGGCGTTGGCTACAGTTACTCACTAACCAGCGCGCCGCCGTTGGTTCAAACCAATGTGGCTGGCTACCCTTGGGTGCCCAATGTGCCGGCCGATGGCAAAGCCCAAGGCGGGCTCAGCGTGCCACCACCAAACGTATGGAAAGTGGCAACCGGCTTCACGGGCCGCCGCGCCATCGTAGAAACTGGCAAGTGCAACAAGTG
>JAKQOD010000609.1 GCA_029565465.1 Deltaproteobacteria bacterium | reverse complement strand
TGATGTTGTTGCGAATGGTGCCGCCGTCGTGTTCGATTGAACACGGCACGTTGGCATTGTACGCCGGTGGGCAAAATTGGCCGCCGGTGCCGCCGCCGCCAAGCGACAAGCCGATGCGGGTTGCGCTAGTTTGATCATCTTTGGCACAGATCGCCAAGTTGCGTTCCATCACGCCGCGCTTACCGCCACTTTTCATGAATGCGAGATAGCTGGTCTGATTGCCGCCGGCTTTGGTGCCGTCGTGCAAGTAGTTGCCGCGCACAATCCAATCGTCGCCACCGTCGATGTTGAGCTTGGTCACTGGGTTGCCAGTATTGCGTGGCCGTGTATCGCTGAGTTCGTTGTACCCAATGAAACCAGCGTTGGGCGCAACGATGTTGCCGTTGACGGTGCCGATGTTGACTTTGAGTTGCGCGTTAAAGTCGCGCACGCGCGAATTGATCAACGTGAAGTGGTCGGCGGCGCCAAAGACGTGAAACGCATGTTCACAATCATCGTCGACGGGGCAAACGCCTTGAATGTCGAGGCCATCGAAGGTCCAATAGGCGCCGCTGACTTTGAAACCTTCGAGCGCGTTGAACTCGATCTTAGCGCCAAGCGGCGTTGCGGCACGCACAACGATCGGCGCGGCTTGCGTACCGACGGCGCTGCAGCTTGCACCGGTGGAAGCATAGGTGCCGTTACCCAGGATGATGACATCGCCGGGCTGCGCAGCACTGATGGCCGCATTGAGTTCGGCGGTGGTGGTGACGGCCACATCGCGCGCTTGCGCCAGCGATGCGGAGCCGAGACTAAAGCCAACCAAGCCAAGCGAACAAAGCGCGCGTTTCATGGTGCGACGGTACCACTCTTTGCTGGGTGTCATGGCCTACCGCCGCAACGCTCGCGACGCTTAGCGCTCGTCGGTCGCAGTGCGTTTGCGATCGAGTGGGCGGCGCACCCACTCGCCCCACGGCGTGCGCGCTTTGAGTGACGCGGCACGCGCGAGAATATCGTGGCTGACATTACCTGCCTGGGCAGCAGCGAAGGCATTGGCAAATGCGACCGCGCTATCGAAACGTTGATGGGGCGATTTGGCTAAGCCAACCATGAGCACGGCTTCGATTTGCGACGACACGCTGGCAACTTTGCTTGGCGCTGGCGGCATCCGATACACGACTTCATGGATCATTGCTGGCAAATCGCCAGGCACCACGACGGGGCGCCCAGTCAACATGCGATATGCGATGACTGCAAGTGAATAAACATCGGCGCGCAGATCAACCGGTTCGCCACGCGCTTGTTCCGGTGCCATGTAGCCAGGGGTGCCGACGACGTGGCCCGCTGTCATCGTAGCCTCGCTGCCCGACGCTTTGGCGACGCCGAAGTCGAGCACTTTCCAAATTGTTTGATTCTCGAAGGTCGCAGCGAAGAGGTTGCCAGGTTTAAGGTCGCGATGCACCACGCCCGCTGCATGCGCAATTGCCAAGCCGTTCGCAATGGCTTGCATGACAACGGCAACCTCGGCCCCATCCCATTCCGGTTTGTGCTTGAGCAACGTGCCAAGATCTTCACCCGCCAAGCGTTCCATTGCAATGAACGGCGTCGCAGCGCCACGCTCGGATACGTCAATCAGCTTGATGATATTAGGTGACTCAAGGCTCGCTACGATGCGTGCTTCGCGCACAAATCGTTGCACTGCCGATTCATCAGCAAGCAAATGCGAGGCCAGCACTTTGACAGCACACGGTGATGCACTATTGCCGTCGGTGGCGGCATAAACTTCACCCATGGCGCCGCGCCCGATCACGGCGCCGAGCTTGAAGCGCCCGCCGAGAGTCTCACCACTGAAGCGCCCTTCGTCACCACCACGCGCATCACGTACGGCTTCGTGCGCTTCGGCGAGTTGGGCCTCGCGTCGCGCAAGATCTCGTAACGCAAGGTCGTGCTCGTCGAGGATCGTGCGCATTTTGGCTTGAGCGTCGAGGCCGGCGAGAATGGCTCCGACCAGAATGAACTCGAGCAAAAACAGCACAATCCATTGCGCAGGCAGCCCAAACGAACCGCTCGGCACTAACAAGGCGTGGGCTGGAAAATACCCTAGCAGCTGGGTGGCCCCGATGCCGAAGTGCAGCCCGACGGCGACCGCGGTAGCTTGCACCACGTGACGGCGCGGTGCGCCACTCGCGAACGCGTAGCCCGAGACGGTGACCAAGCCGAGATAACCCGAGAACACGCCCCAATAGACAAAGCCGCTGGCGTTGGCAATCATCGATGTATAGACCAGCACCAGCAGCGCATTGGGGTGAAACTCGGTGCGCGAACGATACCGAATCGCATAGCCAGCGCCGACGAGCGCAGTGACGCCGATGCCGACCATGTGCACGCGTTGCCCAACGGGGTCACCACCAAGCAATGCAATCAAGCCGATGGCGCCGAAACACAGCGCCGACAACGCCACCGCAAAGGTCCACGCGCGGCGCGCTGCAAACATTTGCATGCCTTGTTCCGGCGATACGATTGAGCCGCTGGGCGCGTAGCTCGCCGACAGATGAATCGAAGCACTTGGGGGCGAGCCGCTGCTTGGTGGCGCGACGGTAACTGCTACGGCTGGTATCGACGCCGACGGTGGCCCAGCCACCGGTGGCGGAACCGCGAGTTTTGCAGATCTGCGTTCAGCCGGGTTAACATCGAGATGCACCGCAGCGATGGGCGCACTCACTCGGCTTGGCGCCGATCCCAGTACCGCCGTCGCTTCGCTTGGCGCTGGGGTTGCTCGGGCGGGCGCCACGAGGGGTTCCGCGATGGTGTCCGAGTCTGCGTCCTTCACAATTGAATTGTAGTTGAAATGCCACGCACGCGGGTTTGATATCGCCATGATGTCGGTTGGTTTGCGGTGCGATGTACCGACGAGTAGCACCCTTGACAGCGCGGCCATTCATCGGGTTGACAGCCACAGGCGCACGGTAAGGGCTGGCGCCTGCGCCGCAGTTCGTAGACAATGAGGGTATATGTCAGCATATCGTGTGATCGGTCCACTGGTTGCGCTCGTCGCTGCTAGCTGTGTGGGCACTCCCCCAGCCAATCCCTCCGGTGATGCCAGAGTGTTGGACACCGCGCTGCCGCTTGATGCGCCAGCGATCGATGCACCTGCCGTCCCTACGTGCCACATCGCCGATGCAACCTGGCTGCCGGAGCGCAACCAATATTTGGTGTTTACGACGACGGGGCGTGTGCTGTTTCTCGACGCTGCTGGTCGAATCATCACCGACAAAGCCTTCGCCGATTACAGTGGCATGAGCAAAGTATGCGCAAGCACCGCAGGCAACTGTCGCATTGATGCAGTGAGCTTTCGCCCGTTGGGGGCGCCAGCGGATGGCCGTGGCCTCGTGCAGATCGTCGCGAACAGCCGTCTGTGGAATCTGGAACAAACGTTGATCCACACCGGCGATTCGCCGTTGTCATCGATTTCGGGGATGCAGCTTGGCCCGTGTGCAGGGCTGGTCGAGTGCCATATCGACAGCTTCATGTGGCGCGAGGACATGCAACAATACTTTGTCATCGGCAAAGGCCAACTGTACGTTCTGGGCCCCAACGGTGAAGCCGTGAGTTCGGCTGCTATCCGCAGCAATGCAGCGCTTGCGGCTGGGCCATGCGCTAGCCAAGCCGGAGATTGCCACCTCGACGCCGTCATGCACCGACCGCCGCTGGTGCAAATCGTGTATCAGACGATGCTCTACAACTTCAATGCCGACACCCTTGTCGCCGACGGGCCGCCCGGTCGCCTCGGCGATTTGCCTGGCCTCGCTTCGTACTGTCAGTAACTTGCCGATGCGAGGCGCTGCATTGTGGGCTTGCGCGCCGCCGGTGCTTGCTTGAATCTACCAGCCGAAGCCGAAGTATCCGACGAGCTTTTTGCGCGCTTTGGTGTCCCACACTTGTTCTGGGAAGCCGTTGCCGCTGCTGCCGCTACGGCTCGAAGGCATGCGCATCATGGCAAAGCGGCCGGCTTTGAGCGCTGCGGCAAAACGCACTTCAACTTTGGTTGGTGGCAACTGCTTTTCAACTTTGCGTTCGCCAGCTTTGACGCAGTTCTGGCGATAGACCAGCTTGGCATCACCACTACTGCTGAATTCAACCCGGTCGATGCGATTGGTTTCAACGCATTTCCACACCGGCTCCATCCACGATTCTTTTTTGAACTTCACCGTCACGACACCGGCGTCCGGCGCCGACACGGCAGCAATCACACCCGAGTCTGAGGCTCCGAAGCTGCCATCGAACTCAAAGCGCGGCCGCGATGAAAACGAAGCACCGTGAAAGTCGCTGCCGCCTTCGATATCTTCGCGGTGTGCAGCGACGGATTGCAAGGCGCCCCACAATGCAGCATCGCGTGGCCCAAGTGGAATTGCGCCGATTTTGCTGCTGAAGGTTGATGCAATGTCGCCGCGCTTCGCGTTGTTTTGGCAGATGACGAAGCCAGCAGTGAGATACCCAACCAAGGGCACGTCGAATGCGGCTTGCGCAGCGTCGAGCGTCTCGGGCGCGGCCTTGACGATGCGCGCGTTGAGCGCAGTCCAGTACGCGTCAGCGCAGTCTTTGAACCGATTCATGACCGGCTTCTTTTTGAGATTGCTCAACATCAGCGCGGTTTGGTCAACCAGCGTTTGCTCTTCGCTGCGCATCGCCGTGAATGTTTCGACTGCTGCTTTGGGCGCTTTGACCAGCACGTCTTCCATGGCTGGGTCTTTTTTAGCGACGTCGGCGTAGTAGGTTTGTACTTTCGCGAAACTGTCGACGGCGCGCTGGTATTGCGCTTTGGCCCACAAGTATGCAAACGGTGCGAGCTTAGCAGCGTCGAGTTCGGCTACATACTTGGTGCGGTCTAAGCGAGCAGCGGTGGTTGCACATTGTGCATAGCTCACCAGCTTCCATGGCCGGCGCGCCAGCGACTTGGTCGCCAGGTCGTCGACGAGAAAATCGGCGCATTGCACCACGTACGCAACGTCGCTCACGGCGGTGGTGTCAAACCAATCGTATTCACCATTACGACTAGCACCGCACGCCACGCGGCCCAGCGCTTGTTCTTTGGCAAAGTCTTTGGCTTCGAGATCGTCGTCGATTTTGTCGAACCGGCTGCAGGCAGCTTTTTCGGTCTTGCCGTTTTCTTGTTGGTTAAGATGAAACGACAGCAGCGTGTCGAACTCGCTGTCGTTGAGGCCAAGCGCGGATTTGAACTCCGCGGCGTATTTGGCAGCAATGCCGCGAATCTTCGCAGTGTCAGCTGCGCTCTTGCGAAACTCGCAATGGGCTTGCGCTAACTCACGCATCGGGCGCTCGGCAAAATAGCCTTCTTTTGCAAGGTCATCGGCGATGCCGCCGTAGCCGGTGCCGGTTGCGCCACGGTAGTTGCCGCACCACGCTGGTGCCCAGTCAGGCGTAGTATTGCCGTATTCATCGGTGTAGCGGCCGCCGGCATTTGCAGTCGACGCACCTACGAGCAGCGATCCAAGACATAACATCCGTAGCGTATGTTTCATGGCGCGATAGTAGGTGGTTACTTCGGCTACGGCCATCGAAACGCTCCGACAGAATGTGCCAAAATTGTCGCAGCTGATGGCATGCTACCGCAGCAACGCAGCGCTGAGTGCTTCGGTGGCTGGCGCAGGAAAGACGCGACCTAACGCGGCGTTGTTACCGGCCGCGCTGCTCATGCCAACGAAGGCAGGCAAGGTGTGCACGGCGCCGCTGCTGGCACGAATGCATGGCCACGGCGGCGGCGGCTTTAGCCACGCGCCGTTGGTTGCACGCATGTGGCGTCGGTCCGACGCAAAACCTGCGATGAACTCGACGCTAGGAATCAAACGAAACCATGGCAAGACGTCGGCGTACTTGGCAGGCAACGCTGGAAAGGTCATTGCCAAATATGTTTCGGCTGGGCATGGGCACGGCAGGCGAGTATCGAGATCCCAAATCAGCGCCGCGTTGTCGACGGTGCCAAACGTTGCGCCGATCACGTGATAGTCCCACATGATTGCATCGGTGGTGGTCTTGGCTTGGCGTTGTGCAAAAAATGCTACTTGTTGCGCGGGATTGCTGATGAATACGACAGCATCGATTGAGCCAGCATGCGCCAAGTGCCAGATGTTTTCTTCGCAGTAAAACGGCGCGTACGGTGTCATCGCGCCACGGTACGCTGATGCACGTCGTGCATTTGGTCGGCGAGCTTCTGCAGCAGCTCAAGCTGCAGTTGTTGGCTTTCGATCAAGCTGGTCCAGCGAGTGTGTAACAAGTGGTCGAGCTTGGTTTGCAAACCCGAAATTTCGAGTTCGGCTTTGAGGTTCACCAGAAAGTCTTGGTCTGCTTGCATGCGATCGCGTTCGCTATGGCGGTTCTGCGACATCATGATGATTGGCGCTTGCAGGGCTGCCACGCTCGACAGCACGAGGTTGAGCAAAATAAATGGATAGCCATCAAATCCGCGCGTGCCGAGCACAACGTTGGTCACCATCCACCCGACGATAATGAGCAGCGCGACGATGACAAACGTCCATGAACCGCCAACCCGCGCCACTGAATCGGCCCAGCGTTGGGGGCGCGTGATCGACCGTTCGAACTCGTAGTTTAGCCGACGCACAACGGTTTTTCCGTCGACGATTTTGCGCGCGACTTCCGTTTCAAGCTCGTCGAGCTCGCCGCGTTCGGCCACCAAGCGAGCTGTTAGTTCGTTGAGGCGGGTTTGAACGTCAAGCGTCGAATGTGGTGGAGTCGTCGCCGCAACGGGGCTCGCAGCTTGGTCAGGCATAGGCCTAAGGTACACAATCGCAGCTGGATTGTGGGATGTACGGCGCGTTAGCCGAGGAAGGTTTTGAGGTCGAACGTTGGATCTAGTTCGCGATCTTCGAGCGTACTCGATCGGCGCCAGGATTGCGCATGACCACAGGCTTGACACAAATCGATTTCACGACCGCCGATGCGGCCAGCAATGACGTATTGCGCGATTGCACGTTCGTTGCATTTGCTGCATTGCAGCGGCAGCGTATTTACCAACCGAAAACCACGTTTGCCGAGTTTGTATTCAAACTGCGAGAGCTCACTTGGCGTCATGGCGCGAACATAACACAGCGAGGGTCGCTGCGCCGGTAGCTACGACTGGATCATGACGCCGGCAACGAGTGCCGCGGTCTGAAATCGCGTGAGCAAATCGCCCATCTGGCTAGCCGTCAAGGCTACAGGCTCAGGCCGGTGTGAGCTGCGCCACCAAGCTTGCCAGCGAGAGGGCTTCGGCGGCGCAGATGGCATCAAACCCATTTGCTGCACGTTCGGCGCCGAGCTTACCGCCAACTTCGGCGACGAACTTGGTGCGCAATAGCGCTGGCATGGCAGGCGCAGCCATCGAGCCTGAGGGCAATTCCAGCTGTGCTTTGAGCACGGTGCCATCGCGGTACGTGATCTCAACTCGATTTGGGAAATACAGCGGCAACGCACCGTTTTGCGCAGTTGGCACCGGGCGTGAGCGTAGATCGTTGAGTGCGGCCGCCCAAGCGCGCAGCTCACCGACGGCAAAGAGGCCCGAGCGATATTCGGCGCGGTATGACCGGACCAAGTGTAACAATTTGCTTGGCGTTAGTTCGGCAAGCGCAGCACGACCGGCTTTGACACCACGTGCGCTATCGAGCACGCGTGCAGTGAGGGCTGGGTCATGCACTACCGTGATGCGCTGATACCAGGCTAACAACGTGGCGCGATGCGCTTCCATCCACGCAGTGTCGGCGTGGTCGCCGCCGTGGCCGCCAGCGGTGAGCATGATCGCAAGCGTGACGCCAAGATCAAATGCCGCACCGACGGGGGTAAGTAGTGGCTCGCGTGCTTCGCTGGGCCCTAGGTTTGCGGTGTTCGCAAGCGCAAAGTTAGTAACTTCGAAGCCAAGCTTGGTGGTTGCAGCGCGGATCGCAACCACGTCGTCGAGCGTTACTGCGCGTTGGGCCAGCAACTGCGCGGTGGCTTCACATGCGGTTTGAAAGTAGTGGCAAGCCGGTACGGTTTTAATCGTCAGCGTTTGAATGAGCCAAAGTTCACCGAGCCCAGCGAGCATGCCGGGTAGTGGGATGAACGCAAAACGTGCCCAAAAGCCGCGTGGGTCTTCGAGAATATTGAGCGCACCCGTCATGCCGGTGCGTGCGAGGTAGGCAGCCTGCACGCCGATCTGGGTCGGAATTGCCGCTGCAAGAAACTTCGACGTTGGTGTGAAAAACCCTGGCTGCAATGCAAACGGTGGCTGCGCGAGCGCAATGGCGAGGGCATGTGCGGTTTGGGTTGCGTCGAGTCGCAATAAGCTAGCTGTAGCGGCAGCAGCGCCAACCAGGTGAATGAATGTCCACATCTGTCCGTTAAGCGGACCAAAAAAACACGACGCACCCAGCCGCGCTGCGACTTCGTTGCCTGCAACGATGGCCGTTAGCACGTCACGCGTGTCGCGCTGTAACGCCTCGCCGACGGCGAGTGCCGCGAACACCGCGGAGTGGCTGGTGTGGCCCATCCAAATGATGTCGTCGAAGTCTTGCGCCATCGAATACGCAGCGTTGACGTAGGCCGCCGCCGCCGGATCGGTGCGCACGCCGGTTGGCAAAATCGTCGACGGACCAGTGCCAAGCGGCAAGCCGCTAAGGACTTGGCCAATCGTTGCATCCCGGCCACT
>JAKQOD010000583.1 GCA_029565465.1 Deltaproteobacteria bacterium | reverse complement strand
GACGGAACAAGTGGCGCAGCAAGTGCTGGCATATTTAGGCAACGATGATCCGGACTCGATGGTGCACACGCTGGGCGCGAGCGGCACGAATGCAAATGCAAAGACGTATGCGTTTGGCTACGACTGGCGGCACCAATTGACCAATACGACGGTGACGCAAGCTGCGTATGGGGTAGCACCGTATGCGACAACATCGGGCACCGCGTTTGCGGGGACGTATGATTACGGCAACGCCGGCCGCTTGAAAAAGGCAAATGTGGGCGCAGGGCTTGGGCCGATGGCCGGTGGCGAAGTCAAAACGCGCAACGTCGACTACTGCTACGACCCGGTGGACAAAGAGCGGGTGGTGGCATTGAAAACCGCGGCAGCGACGCCGTGCACGGGCGCAGCGTACGCCACGTATGCCTATGACGACGCAGGCAATCAGACGCAGCGGGCGTATCCGGCCGGCAGCGCGCCGACGTCACCGTCGGGCAGCGGCAGTGCCGAGACGTTTGACTATGTCTATGACGGCGACGACCGCTTGCGGCGGGTGACCAAGAAGGTCGCGGGCGCGGTGGTAGCCAGCGAAGAGTATTGGTATGACGAACAAGGCGCACGCGTTGGGGTGTTGACGCGCGACAGTGCGGGTACCAAACAAGAGCTGCGCTGGTTTATCGGCGACACCCAAGCGCATTACGATGCGGCTGGTGTGGTGACCAACGTGTATTCGCACTTGTCACTAGGCACGCCGATTGCGCGCGTCGAGCGCACCGGCAATACCACCACTGCGGTCGAGTATCAGTTTCATGGCTTGGCCAGCAATACCATTGCTGCCGTCGGCGCCGATGGTATCGTTAAGGCCAACCTCGCGTATGCACCGTATGGCGAGCTGATTGAGGGCCAGCAGCCAGCGGGTCCGGCCGCCGGCCTCGCCGCCCACCCGCGCCGCATGAACGACAAATACATCGACGACCTCAGTAGCCTCGCGTATTACGGTGCAAGGTATTACGACAATGTGTTGATCGGGTGGACGCAGCGAGATCCGCTGTACCGACGAATCCCTGACGTCGCTGGTGCGATGCCGCGCCATGCGAATCTGTATCAGTTCACGTTGAGCAATCCGCTGCGGTACACGGATCCTGATGGCAGATCTGCGGTAGACGTATCGCAAACTGCCGCACAACGAGAAGCTAATCAGCAATACCTGCAAGAGATCGTTGGTGACCAAGCCGTTGTGGTGACGGAGACGACCGCAGAAGGCGAAGCTCGCTATCTCGTGATTCAAGAAGATCACCAGAAGGCCAACGGCAAAAGTGAAGCAACCGCGTATCTAATGGACATGACAGCGTCGATGGATGCGGTGTTGCTGATTCAGAATGTTGATTGGAGCAAGGATACGACGCCGGCGCAGATTGAAAAGGATCACGGATACGACGAGACGTTTGGAGTTTCTACAAGAAATGCCCCGAACCCAGAAGTTGAAACCCACGGCGGCGGCTCGACGGCTCGTAAGTCGCAAAATCCGCTCAGTTACTGGCTCGAAGATCACATCATCAATCGAGTTTCCACAACGGTGCGTGCGCGTAGTGTTATTAATTACACCAACCTCGACGAAACAGCGCCAGGAACTAGCGGCCGCAGTGTGCCGATAACTGCTGCTGGTGCGCTGTATCACGAAGTTGTTGGGCATGGGTGGCTCGATCAGGACCACCCTGGAGCGATTGAGACAGAAAATAGATGGCGTCGCGAAGATCCTGCTCGCCGCGGTGAAGAACGAGCGAAACCATGAATATCAAAGCAAACCTGAGTCGACTTTGGCTCATCGCGTTGGCGTTCGCCAACCCAAGTTGCAACCACCAGCAGGCGGCTGTGACCCGTATGCTGTTACCTGGTCAAGTGCTGGTTACTGTCCCTGCCGTGCCGGAAACCGTTGATCAAAGTTCGACCGGAGAACGCGTGCAGGTGCGCAACTTATTTGAAACTGCCTTGTATCCAGGTGAGCAAAAAACCGAGGTGAGAAAATACTGCGGCCTTCGCAACTTCACCGGCGACCTTTTGGAGCAAACACTTACGCAAGCCGGCTTCACTGTTCAATGGTCTTTGCGAATTGACGATTGGGTTGATGTTGCACTGCGATTTCGACGAGGCGCACTGTATGGCGATATGGTTTCTTTGGGCGACGACAAACACGATTGCCGCGCGTTCTTAATCCGTGTCCAAATGGCTGTGGATATGGAACGCCCAGCAGCATGGGCGCAGCCATTTTTTCGAGCATGTGGGGCGTTTGATACCAACGCAGTTTTTCCATATTCGCCTGATGTCTACCCACCTCGGGCGCCTGAACAGTTTTCGCCGTGCCAACCTGTTGAACGGCCAGTGAACTTCAACCGATGGCTCCTCAGCGACGGAGTGTTGCGGGAGACTCCAATCCCAAAGTGACCGAGTTGCAGCTTGCGGGATGATCCCGACCGCGATGAACCTAACCGAAGCGCACGGATCAACAGGCAGCGACGAAACCCAGACCGGAACGGGGGTCCCGACAGGCACCCTTGCATTTGCGGGCGGTAGGGCCAAGCCAAATTTGCCAATCGCGATAATTTTCGCAAGGCGGTGGGGCGGCGTGGCGATTGATGGCACAGGCGCAAACGCAACACGACCAGGCCGCCCTTAGCAGGGCAGCCTATGTGCGTAACGCTGAAATTTTCAGGTCCAGATTCGAGGCAAAACGTCGTCGAGCGAGCGCTAGTTCACACGCACGCGCGGTGGCGGTCGCGCGGCCGGCGGCTCAGGCCCGACGAGGTGGCGCATGAAGACGGTGCCGACGGGGAAATTTGGCGCAACGGCGCCAGCGAGCCAGCGCAGGCGCGCGGCGGCGTGCTCGGCTAGAAACGTCTTGTCACGCTGCAAGGCTTCGACGCGATACCACTTACTGCGACACGCGACGCGCGGCACGATGCCTTTGCGTCGCGGCGCAACCGTCAACGGCGAATCGGTGAAATGCTGCGCCAGCACAGCCTTGCGACCCAGCACGCGGCGGCCGGTTTTGCGCCGCTCGGCTGCGCAATCCTGCTCGGTCTTCGTCACGCGCGCGCACACCTCGGCGACCAACGCCGCAGCGTCGCCAACCAACGGCGCGTCTGCGAGCCCCAACGTCAGCTCAATCTCATCAGGCAAGTTGTCCTTGCGAAAAAAGTGCCGCGGCCGTGTCGCGCGCAACGGCTCGCCGGTACGCATGGCTCGCAAACTGTTGACGCCGGGCCAATGATGCACGCGATCAACCAAGCCATCCTTCACAGGATTGGTCAGCGTGTACACCATTTTGTCGACGACGTCCGCCCGCGTTTCGCACCTTACAATGCACGGCGCTTCACTCGACCAGAAATTCTCCCAGCGGCCTCTTAAACAATTGATACTTCGCGCCGCCAAACCATCGAGCCGTTCCAAAAACGCTGAAATCTGGGCGTCTGGGTCGTGAGCGGTCACATGATAATGATTCGACTCCACCGTCAGCGCTAGCAACCCAATCTTGTACACCGATGCCGCATACAGCGCGCAATACAGAAAATTATTGTTCAGAGTGCCGTCCGGCCGCAGCAGAAATTGCCGCTGCGTACACCGCCGCGTCACAAACACGATCGACCCGGCGAGATTGCAGCGCGGCTTCATCGCCGCCTCTGCTGTGCAATCGTGGACACGTGGATGCGATTAAGTCTCACGTCACGTTGTCTTGCGCGTGGCGTGCCATTGCTAAGTGGCTGAAAAGGCTTTGAAGCGTCGCCGACCTGTCCGTATTACGTACGCTGGTGACTTGCGACCCAGGTCGAACGGCCGCGCTTGGCAGCCGCGCGATCTGCAAACGAGCGGGAGCAAACTGAATTGCCGGGTGGCCAGCGGCACGCTGAAGTTGCCCACAGCAACTTGCCGCCTGTTTTGCCGCTATACTTGCCCACCTGATGGCTCCCCGGGAAGCAGCTCTCGCTTGGCTCTCTCCAAAGCTCGCTGCTTTGCTCGGCGACGATTTGCAGTACGAGAGCTTTGAAGACGAAACGTGGCTGCTCGGTCCCGCTGCGCATATTTGCCATCCGACGTCAGCTGCGCCGACACCCGATGACGTGGGCTTTTTTGTAGATATTCTGCAACATCGAACGCGTTACCTCGACGAGGCGCTGCGCCTTTTTAGGCTGTCATATCCCGATGCAAGCGAAGGCACGGCCAGTGATGCTTGTGTCATCTTGCGGGTCCCGAACCAAGTTGAAGTGCTGTTTCAAACCTGCGAGTTGCCGATCTACAACAACGGTGTGCTGGTCGAATTCGAGGGGGGCCGCGCAGTTGCGGTTATTGTCGTCGATGATACTTGTGAGTAATTCGAGGATCCTGACCGCAGGACGAGTGGATTATGGAAACCCCAGGGGGCAAATGACCAGTTTGATAAAAGGCGCCATTGTGATCGGCCTGACATTGCTGGCGGGCTGCTCACGTGAACCAATCAGCACAATTCCTTTTACTATTTCGTTTAACCAGACCCGCGCAGGGTCATGTGAAGTCGTCGGCTCCGAAAGTTTGGAATTGAGTGTGTCTGCGGCGCTTTTGGTCGCACAGGACCTAAAGTTGGAAAACGTCGACTATGTAAAGAAATTTCCAGACACCGATGCAGCCGCACGATTTGCGGCGGAACATGTTTCAGAACCAAGAATTGGAATTCTAGATATTGTACGGACTGGCGGCGGGCACATCGACGTGATGTTCGGAAGAGGGCGCATTATTGGATACTGTTTACGCAAGACCAGCAAACACGGGTACATGCTACAGAAGTCCAAGGATCTTTTTGGCGGATAGTTGGACGAAGGATCTCAAGGATTCTCATGAAAGCTACAGCAAACCACATCGGATTTTGTTAGGGACTGATGTCTTCAAAGAGCTATTCGCAAGCAAGTATCGTTTGTGCACGTGGGAAATGACAAAGCTCATCATCGTTGCTCCTCCGGCGGTTATTGTTGATGATACTTGTGAGTAATTCACTCAAAGTATTCTTCAACGTTGGCTAAGATTTCGCAGTCGCAGTAGCCGCCGTGGTCGGCCATCCACGCCACCACTTCGTCACTGTTTTCGATCATGAGGTCACGCAGGAACGCATTGGCCAAGCTGTTGGTATGGTCGCAACCTCTTTGGCCGAGCAACGCGTCGAGGTGATCGAACAATTTTGTGAAGTTGCTTCTGCTGGTTGGCAGACTGCGTTCAAAATCATCAGCGGCCTTCTTCGCGAGGGCGGCCTTGATTTGCTTGCGCCTTTGTTTTTCGCCCGGATCCATGTGCGATTTCACTTTGGCCCAATACCGACGACGCGCAACGGCTCCTCGCTGCGCTGCCGATGCCCGGTTCCGAGTTGGCCTTGGTCATTCGCGCCCCAGCACCAGACTTGTCCGGTGCTCAGCAGCGCACACGTGGAATCGCGTCCGACGCCGAGCTTGATCGCTTTGGTTGGCAACGCTGCGCGCACTGGCACCGAGACGCCCTCCAACATTTCAGTTGAAGTACCGTCACCGAGTTGGCCAAACATGTTTTCACCCCAACACCACGCCTCGCCGTTCACGAGTGCGCACATGTGGAGATGATTGCCGGCGAGCGCGGTAGCGCCGTGTAGCGTCGGCATCGCGACGAGTTTAGATCGCCTGTCTGCGTTCCAGCACAAGACGTCACCAGCGGCAGTGATCGCACAGGCGTCGCTTTGGCCGGTTGCGAGTTGAACCACGTGTGCAAGGCCCGGCACCAACACGAGCTTGGGCGACGCGGGCGCTTTTTCGAGATAATCCTCGTCGTCATCGTAGCGATGATCAACAAAGCAACTTACGTGACCATCGCGCTGGCGAGCGCAGAATCCGACGCCAAGCGGCTGCAGCTCGTCGACCGCGCTAGGCGCAACAAGCGGACGCCATTTCACGTCGAGACCGTTGTCAGCCATACCGTGCAGACACATGACAGCGCCGCTGCGCTCGACCACGCAAACCGAACCGTCGCGATGCATCGCTGCGCTCTTCAGCGGGCCTCGATTCGGCGTCAGCGACGTGCTCTCGACCTGAGCGTAATCGCGCATGCTGCATTTGACGCTCGCGCCGTCGATGCGACAGCCAGAAATATATTGTGCAGGTACGAGCGGCCCATTCAGGCTACCGAACTCGGCGAACTCGGCGACCGCGTCGGGCCCCCAACAGTGTAGCGACTTGTCGCGCTTTACCGCACACGCGTTGTTGTGTGCAACTTGCAGATCGATCGCATCGTCGAGGCCGGGCACGCGCACCGGCGTAGCTGACGCGCTGATAGCCCCATCGCCGAGCTCGCCGTTGGAGTTGTCGCCCCAACAGCGCATGCTGCCATCGTCGCGCAACGTGCAGGTGTTGTCGATCTGCACCACGTGCGAAGTGTTGGGTGCTTTGTCGATGCAGGCAAGCGTGCCGCCGTCGAGCACGAGGCACATTCCCTCATTGGTTGCGCCGACTGCCTTGACGCCGGACGGTCGCGACAGTTTGGCGGCATTGCCCCAGCATTCCGCACCGCCGGTCGTCGTCCGTGCGCATGCACCACTGCGATCGAGCGCAAGTGCAGTGATTTTCGGCAGCTTGTTAGATAGCGGCTTGGCGATGGTCGCACTATCGACGGTCATGCCGATTTGTTCGTTCTTATTACCAAAGCAAAGGAGTCCAGTCGCCGTCGCAGCGCAACACGTCGTGTTCATATCGTCGGCGCACGCCAACAGCGTCGCGTTCGCGATGCCTGCTATCTGCTGGTACTTCCCGTGCGCATCAATGCAGCCAACGTTGCCGTCGATCATGCGCGCGCAAACGCCTGAGCCTGTGCCAGGCCCAAGTTCGACCGGCGGTGACGGAAACTGCGGCACTTTGAAGCCGAGGTCCTTCATTGCAAAGCAACGACCTGGCCCCGCGTCGGTGCGTTGCGCAACGCACACATAAAACCAATTCGTCGTGACGGCTATTGCACCTTCGATGCCGGCGAGCACGCGTGGTGTCGTCAGCCCAGCCTTAATCTCAACCGGGCCGGATTGGCGATTCGTGAGATCGCCCCAGCATGCAACCTGGCCTGCACTTGATACCGCGCAGCGATTATTGCCCACTGCCGAGATACTGATAGCGATGAACGCCTTGTCCAGTGGCAGCCACCGCGCCACATCGTCGCCAGGGCTCGTCGCGCGCGCGCTTGTCGTCGTTGAGGATCCTGCCGAGCCCACCGGCTCAATCGCTTGCGCCTGCGTGACTGCGCGGTCCGCATGAGGTTCACTGACGCCGCGCTTCGATTGGCAGCCGGCGAAGCACGCGAGCAGCACCAGCGTGGCACCATGCCAACGTAGCCACGGAAACTTCTGTGGGTGACAGCGGGAATCGAGTCGTTGAAAAGTCGCCAGCATGTGATTACGCGCCCGAGTCGTGGACTTTTGGTTGCCACGTTTTAGCATCTTCTCGCCGCGAAACGTTAAACGGCCGAACATCGCAACTGCGTTGAGACCCAACCAGACCGGCACGGGCGAATCTTGCAGGCGGCTGGTCGGCTCGAAGATCTGCGAGTCGATGTCTCCATTGGCCATCCACGTGCCCACGCCAACCTGCTAGCTTCTCGCTATGGTTGCCGACCTTAACGTACTTGTTGAAATTCTCTCCGAGGCTCTCGCGGCCACGCCGTGGCTAGCTCGTATGAGTTCGCACGGTGAGGCTACGTGCTCATTGCGCGTCATGATTGTTTCCGAAGCCGGCAGTGGCGAAATAGGCTTCGCGGCGCTGGACCCTGCCATCGACGAAGTCGTTGACACGGTGACCTACAGCGGGCTCGAACATCTCTCCGCCACCCGAGCACGCATGGTTGCGTACGCTACGGCTGTCGCTCGCGTGGTGGCGCGCGCAGGCGCATCCGACCTGCTGTCGGAGCAGCTGCCGTCGCCTGCATTGCTCGCAATCGCCGAGCTCATCACCGCCGAAGACTTCGAACGCGAGCGATACAACGTCGAACTCGAGGAACGCGCGGTTGCCCAGTTACGCGGTCCGCAAGGCTAGCTGCGAATCCATCGCGCCGAAGCTACATCTGTTCGCGGGAAAACATGAGCAGCACGCCGCAGCCGGTGTGTTCTCGGCCGGCGAGTTGGCAGCGCAGCATGGCGCCGACGGCAACGGTGGCATCGCGCATGTGAAATACTGGCGTGCTGATCCAGCTTCGCAAAGCAGCGCCCCAATGTTCGTTGTACAGCACTTGGCCTCCGATGCCGCTGTTGAATTGGCGCGCAACGCCGGGATGCACATCAAGGCCAACCGCTGCGTAAGGCACCCGTTGGTTGCCATCGATAAACAAGCCCGAGCTGGCGTTCGCTGCAACGCCAGCAGGCCGTTGCAAGTTTAGGTCAAAGGGCCGATTCGGTTGGTTGGTGCCGGGCTTAACGCCGGTGTGCGCAATGAACGCGCCTTCGAGGCCAACCATCAGCGCTGGCCGAGGATCTTGGCCAATGAACGAATAGCCGACGGTAAGTGTCTGGCTATTGCCGCGCGCAACGCAGGCAGGCGCAACGCAGCACCAGATCAGCGGCAAAATACGTCGGAAACCTGCATACATACCGCGTTAACGCAGCAAGCGCCGTTATCTTACACCGCGCATCGAAAATACCCGCGGTTGCCACTATAGTCAGCGGGCATGTCCTACCTGGTACTCGCTCGAAAATACCGTCCGACGACGTTCTCGGAAGTCGTTGGCCAAGAGCACGTGACACGCACGTTGGGCAATGCATTTGCCAGCGGCCGCGTGCATCACGCGTTTTTGTTTTGTGGGCCGCGGGGCTGCGGCAAAACCACCTTGGCGCGCATCGTTGGCAAAGCGCTCAACTGCGAAAACGGGCCAACCTCGGAGCCGTGTGGCACATGCAGCGCATGCACCAGCATCACGGCTGGCTCGGCGGTCGACTACATCGAGATGGACGGCGCGAGCAATCGCGGCATCGATGCAATTCGTGAACTGACCGAAGCGGTGCGCTATCAGCCTGCGATGTTGCGCAAAAAAGTGTACGTCATCGACGAAGTTCACATGCTGACGACTGAAGCGTTTAACGCTTTGCTCAAAACCCTGGAAGAGCCGCCAGCGCACGTGACGTTTGTGCTTGCTACGACTGAAGCGCATAAATTGCCGAATACGATTTTGTCGCGCTGCCAACGCTACGATTTTAAATTGGTGCCAGCGTCGAAGCTGGCGCTGCATTTGACCAAGATCTTCACTGCCGAGAACATCAACATCGAAGCCGGTGCGGTGAGCTTGTTGGTGCGTGAATCCGGCGGCTCAGTGCGCGATGCCTTGTCGCTGTCGGATCAGATTATTTCGTATGTTGGCGACGCCAAGATCAAAGAGCAAAACGTTGCCGAAGTGTTGGGCGTTGCCGACCGCGCGCTGACTCGTGCGTTGGTGAGTTCGTTGGCAACCAGTGATGCTGGCGGTGCGCTCGCTGCCGTCGACGCTGGCTTGGATCGCGGCGTCGACGAAGTACAGTTGGCACGCGCGATCGTGCGCTATCTGCGCGACTTGTCGGTGCTGCAAGCTGCGCCGGGTAAGCTCGAATTGATCGATGCATCCGACGAAGAACGCGCCGAACTCGTGGCTGAAGCTGGCAAAATCGACCCAGCTCGCGTGGCGCAGATGTTTGGCCGGATGATTCGCTGCTGCGACGATCTTGGCAAAACCCTGCAGCCACGGCTGGTGTTGGATTGTGCGCTGATTGATGTCGCGACAATCGAGCCGATGATTCCGCTTGGCGATTTGTTAACGCGCCTTGGCGATTTGGAAACGCGTATTGCGCGCGGTGGTGGGGGAGGAGGCAGTGGCGGCGGTGCGCGGCCTGCTGCTGGCGCAGCCCCAAGTGCGAAACCAGGCAATGTGCGCAGCATGCGCGCCGACGAAGATGCGCCGCATCCGTCGGCGCCTACCCATACCAATGCGGCGCACGCTCCGGCTTCATCGTCGGGGCACAGTGGGCATGGGGCGCCAGCGCCTCATGCTTCGGCTACCAGTTCACATAGTTCCCAACCGGCGCCGGCCCCGCGCCCAGCTGCGCCCATGGCCGAATCGGCGAGCTTCACCGCGCCGAATCACGGAGCGCCAGTCGCCGCAGCCGCGCCACCCGCGCCATTCAAGTTGCCGCAGAACCCGGCTGAGCAACTTGCCGCGTGGGATCGCATCGTGGTTGCGCTTGAATCAAAGCGCAAACTGTCGCTGCTTGGTTTCTACCAGCACTCGCGCGTGATGAGCTGGACCAAAGACTCGATCGAACTCGGGTTTCCCGTCGAGTTTCACGCCATGGGCGAAATGGCGCGCGAAAAAGAGCAGCTCGATGATATTCGCAATTTTGTACGCGAGCAGATCGGTGCTGGCTCCGCGTTTAGCCTGAGCGTGCGCTTGCTCGACGAAAAAGAGTCCGGCGCGGTCGGTGCCAGGTCGGTGTTGGAAACCGATCGCGAACGGCAACGCAACGAGCGCATGGAACGCGAAAGCGAAGCGCGGGCGCATCCGATGATTCAGCATGTTGTGCAGGCCTTCGGCGGCCAGATCCGCGAAATCAAGACGGACGTTTAGGGCACAGCAGCGCGCGCGCGTGCGGCCGCTGGGCTTGCCGGTGAGCAGCGCGAGCTGCGCAACAGGTGGCGACCGCTAACCGCGCAATGTGAACGTCGCACTCCCACAGCTTTGGCCGTTGACCAAAAGCTCGACTCGATGCTCGCCTGGATACAGCTTGCGCGTCGTCACAACCTTTAAACTATGACGTTTGCTCAACTCACGCGTCTCGCCGGCACCGAGTGAAAGCTTCCAGCCCTTGAACACCTTCGGCGACGTGGTGCCGTTGGCGCGTACATGGTGCACGGCGTAGTCGACCACCAGTTGTTGCGCTTTACGGGCAGTCGAGGTGATCGTCACGTCGAGCCCAATGTCGCTGCCAACATTGGCGCGTTTGGCGCTCAACGCAAATTGCACATTGCCTTGCAGCCCGAGCCCCAAACCCCACGCTTTGAGCGTTGGCGCATGGCCTTGTTTGATCAAGCTGCGGCTGGCGTGGCGGAGCAGGGCAGTTCGTTGCCGATTGTCGTCGTCGAGATGCTCGCGTACCCACGCAGCCACCAGGTCGGGATGATCTTTGGCAATGTCATTGAGATGATTGGCAACGCTGCGCCGCACATACGCGCTGGCGTCGTCTTGCAACGCACGCAACAGCGGCAGCGTCGGCGATGGATCAACGACAAGCGCTTGCAGCCGCAAGCCCCATGGCAACCGTGGCCGACTGCCTTCGCTCACCAAGCGCCGCACGTGTGGGCTTGGGTCGTCGAGCCACGTCTTCAAGATCGCAAAACAGGTTGCAGGGTGCGCGTCGATGAACGGCCGAATCGCAAACTCCGCCGAGAACCGTTGGGTCAGCGCATGCAAACACGCCATGGCGCGCGGCACTGCGTGCATGCCGCTGCGCGCAACATATTCACCCATCGGCCAAATCGCCCAGCCGGAAAGGCCATTCGGGTTGTCACTGGCGCGTTGGTTCGCTGCCAACGCAATCGGTTCACCGTCGTCGTCGAAGCCTTTGGGGGTGGCAAGGCTTTTTTCGAGCACGGCGCACGCTGCAGCAAAGTCGCTCGGCAGCGTGGCTTGCAGCGCATCGGCTAGTTGCATCGCACGGGCTTTGAGTTCGAGTGCTTCCAAGTCGGTACGGGCCAGTTTTTCAAACTGCTTGCGCTCGAACGCTGGCCAAGCCGCTGCCAACGCAGTGCCCATATGGGTCACGGTTTCGACACTGATGAGGTTCTTAAAAGGTTCAGCCATAGATGTCCGTTTTGCTGCCTTATGGTAAACGCAAATGGTCGTAACCCAACGCCACGTAGGAGCAAACAGATGTCTAGAGGTGGAATGCCCGATATGGGCGCATTGATGCGCCAAGCCCAAAAGCTGCAAGCCGACATGGCGAAGGCGCAAGAACAAATCGCATTGATGACCTGCGAAGCTGCTTCCGGCGGCGGCATGGTGAGCGCCACCGTGAATGGCCAATTCGATGTGGTGAAGATCAAAATCGAAAAAACCGTCGTCGATCCAAACGACATCGGCATGCTCGAAGATTTGGTGACTGCAGCGATCAACCTCGCCAACACCAAAATGCGCGAACTCACCAAAGAGAAGATGGCGAAGATCATTCCACCAGGCATGCCAGGTATGCCTGGCATGTTCTAAGTCAGGTCGGCGTTACATCGCAACGCTTGGGCGGCGCGCGGTCTAACCGCGCGTGCGTCGCTCGATAAATGTGCCTCGCTTGCCCGAGACCTACTCCTTGGTTGCGACGCCGTCTTTGATTTTCCAGCTGCCGCCGTCGGTCAACTTGGTGGTCGGAAATTTGATTGAGCCACCGACGATGTCGCATTCTTTGCTGGTCGAGTGAAACGTGTAAGTCGTAGTTTTCGACGGATCGATCTCAACCGTCTTGCTTGAACCACTGCACTTGAGTTCAATTTTGTGCGACTTCGAGTCGCTGTTGTAGACGCGAATGCTGCCAGCAGAGGCAACGGCAGTAAGCGAAATCAACGTGATGAACGAAAGCGTGATTTTTTTCATGCAACGATCGTGCAATAGGTGCGCAGCGTTGTCGAGCGATACGATCAGCCGTTTTAGGCGATCACGCGTTTAGCGTCGGCGATGATGCGATTGCGTTGTCGGCGCACACGCTCCCACACTAGCAACAACGTCAACGCGCCGAGCGTGCAAGTTAGCGCCAAGATGACTTGGCCCACCACCGAGAGCAGATGGGTTTCAAGATAGACTTGAAACGTTTGCACATCGGTTTGCGGATCTGCTGCCAGGCGCCGCTCCCACGCTGCTGGTCGGTAGCGGCGATGCCGGTCGCGCCGGAACGAGTCTTCTGCATCGTCGTCGGTGGCAATATGGCGAGCGCGTAACCGTCCCCGTACGATGTTGCCGTCAACACCTTGGCCATCGCGCGTGACCACCGGCAAAATCTGTTTGCCGACGCGACACAACAATGTCTCGGTGGAACCCGCGCTGTAATACGGTGTCAACGCGTCGCAACGCACACGATACTCAGTCTTGCCTGCACCAAATGAGTTGCGCAGCCGCTGCTCACTTACGAATTCAAAACGATCCGGATCTTGCACCTTGACGGCTCCGGCAACCCCACCCAGCATCGTGACTGCAAGCGCAACGTAACCCAGGAAGCGATGCACACCGCCCCACATTACTTTTTGCACAAATGTCTTCGGCTCCGTCGCTGCAAGCAGCGTTTTGCGGGCGCGCAAACGTTGTGCTTGTACGGCAACTTGTTCTGCAAGTTGGCCCTCAGTTAGCACGGGCGCTGCCGCCTCCGTTGCCGATCGAAACACGCCAGCGTCGCTCGACGGTTTGTCGTGGCTACCATTCATGATGCGCATCGCTGCAAAGCGCGCATCGCTCGCCGTGAGCGGCGTCGCGGTGCCATACACCCGCAGCAGGCCATACGCCGCGAGTAGTTCCGCTGCGTTCGCGCTGCCGAACCGCGCAACGTCGTCGGCGCTGCGCTCGGATTTTAGCTTTGCAAAATTCGCTTTTTGCTGGTCCAACAGCGCTGCCAGATCGTCGGCACGCAGCAAGTGCGGCGGGCATTGCGTGCCTAACGTCACCAAATCAAAATCGTTGCGGCGTTGCATCATGCGGCGATGCGCCATGCGCCACGTCCACGACCAGATGCAAAGCGCGACCACTGCTGCAGCAACGCAATACATAGCGACGGTGTCAAACGCAAAACTGAGCCAAAAGACAAATGGCGCCCAGGTTCGTAAGTAACCTGCCGCGATGCTGCGCAGGTGCGGCCGAATCTTCTGAGCACGCATGCCATCAACGCCTGCGGTCAGCCACACCGACCCGGTTGGAATCAGCGGAAATCGCCAGATCCGCAAAAACGTCGACGCAGCAAGTGCACCACCATATTCGTCGACCTTGCCGAATACCCGCTTCGGCATCGCTACGTGCGCCATGCCTGAACCTACCCGCCTACACCGCACCCGGCAAGCACTGCCTACACTGGTAGGCCAATCCTTTCGCGATTCGGCATCGCAGGCTTGCCACTTTCGCGCTACGCTATGGCAGCGTGGCTGAACAAACGTCAAATCTTCCAGCGTTGCCGCCGATTGCGACCAGCCTCGATCGTGCGCGGCGTGGCCAGCTTGTCTACGTCGACAGTACCGGGGAAGTGCGTTCACCAGGGTCGCTCAAAGCGCGCAATTGGGGCATCTACGCGCTGTGTGGCGGCATCACGGCGGCGGGCGTTGCATTCGCATGGGCTACCGTGCCGATTGCAATTCCGGCCTATTTGCTCCTCGGCGGCCGGTTTTTCTCGTCGGTAACGGCGGTGCATCGCCTCAACGATGCCTCGGTCGCGCTGTCGCTTGGCGATTTCAAAACTGCCAAACAAATGGCTGAGCCGATTAGCAAAGCCTGGTATTTGCCCAAGCGCTTGCGTGCCTTGGCGCAGTTGCGACTCGCTGCCGCCGAAGCCATGAGCGGCAACAGCGAAGTGGCATTGGGCTTGGTGCGCAACGCGCGCATGACGCTGCCGCCCAAGTCGATTCAGTATCAGATTTCGTTCTACTTCGAAGTAAACCTGCTTGCTGCGATGGGGCGTACCAAAGATGCGCGTGCCGTGTTGGTTGGGCGCGGCAAGATTCCCGACGGTGAAGTGCTACGCGTGACCCATTGGTTGGCCGAACTGCACACCTGTTGCGCCGAAGGCACGCATGAGTTCGACGTAACCGAATTGTTCGATCGCGCGCGCAAAGGCCTCGCGATGAATTCGGGCGGCGACTTGTTGGTGTTGTGCGCATGGGCGTTCGATATCTTGGGTGATCGTGAACAAGTTATCTTCTTGCTGCATGAAGCGCGGCAACGCGACCGTACCGCGCAGCTCGACGTGACGATGCCAGCGTTGGCTAAGTGGCTCGCGTTGCAACCGGCCGACGCTGTGCCGTCGGCAGATTATCTGATCGAAGGCTAAACGACCTTGCATTCGAACTGGGGCATGTTCGGTATCATCGTGGGCATCGGTAGTGTGCTCGCTGTGCCGGTTATCCTGTGGCTCATCCGCCGCAGCGAACGCAAACATCGCGAATTCATCCGCGCCCAAGGCTCAGTCGAAACCGCCTTCATCAAACAAATCGTGGGTCGTGGCCCCAACGTCGGCATCACCTTCGAAATCAAGTTAGCCACCGGTGCCGTCGGCAAAGCCTATGGTGGCCTCGGTGCTCGTGGTTTTGACATGGCGTGGTTGCAAGATGCCTTTGCTACCAACAAGCCCGTCGAAATTATGTATCACCCCGAGGCCCGCACGGTGCTGATTAAAGATCCACGCACTGGGCAGTTTTTGTAGCGCAACCGTTGCCGCAGCTATTTTGTCGTCGGAAATACCACCACTCCGCCGCGGCGAATCTGCGCAATGAACAGCAGCTTTGCGGTTTGGGTAATGTTGCGGGTTGAAGCGCGGCCGGTTGCGGTTGCTTTACCGCTGTCTTTGACTTCGTTGCTGGTGCGCTCGGCGAAGAACATTATTTCGTCACCGGTATTGAGACCTACGCCTTTCGGCAATTCGTCGACGGTCAGCGTCAGCTTGTTGGTTCGCACGTTGTCGTCGAACTTGCAGACGTCCAAGTGCTCGATGGTTGCAGTTTGGGCCTTTTTGTCGCTGGTGATCTTCGCTACGCGTTTGCAGTCATAAGGCACGTGGGCTTTGGTCACGTTGGTAAATTCGACGGTACCTTTGCCTTCGCGCAATGCAGTCGCGGTGATCTTGCGCTGGATCAGGCGGAACTTTTCTTTTTCGTCGCCGCTTTTGCCGCCCATAGCATGGTCGATCATGACATCAGCGCGCAAATCGTTGGCATCGATGTGAACCGTGCCGCGCTTGTACGATTTGCCTTGAGTTGGCTGCGAATCGAGCCACGCTTCGCCGTCGAACGGCTTAAAGATCTTGGTGATGTCCTCGTCGGAAAAATCGCTGTACACCATGCCTTGATTGCGCAGCTTTTGCGCGCAGTACAACAACTTGTCTTCGTCGTTTGGCGTTTCAAGTGGCTGAATGAAGCGCTCCGCATTGTCAATAAACGGCGACACGCCAGCGAGCGAGTGGTAGGCAAGAAAGCTAAATGGTGAACCCGCAAAGCGTGTGATCATGTCTGTGAACGCAATGTACGGTGCACCTGCGTAGGCAAACACCGGCGGAGCTACCCCCTCTTTGATCGGCAGCAAATCGTTTTGAGCCGCGATCACACGGTGATACGTCAGCCAAACATCGTAGGGATTGGCGCTTGGCCCCAAGTCCGCCAACGCTTTTTTGGTCCGCTGCGCCAGCGCACTAAGCCGAGGCGCTAGTTCATCGAACTCTTTTGCACACGTTGCAAACGCATCACGTCGCACCACTGATTCGGCAACCGATGCCGCATTCTGAAACCGGTAGTCGCCGACATCTTCGACGTTCCACAAGACGCCGCAGGGCCGCGATGGATCGGGGTGCTCGCCGCGTAATAGGTCACCTTCGGGGACGCCGGCAGCCAATGCACTCTTCATCGCGCGATCTTGAAACGTTTGGCGGGTTGCGTCGGTTGCCATGGCCAAGACATCAGCTGGCGTGAGCGTCGCGTACCACTTCGCAACGCTGGGCGCAGCATTGGGATTCAACGCGCGTGGGCCGCTGGTGGGGCTTAGCAGGTACGAGCGAAAGCAGCGCTCCGGCCCGGCTACTTGGTCGGCGTACGAAGGCGGCGTGCGAATCCCAAGTAGGTTGGCGCACCCTGTGGCTGAAACAGCCAATGTGAATAGTGCAGAAGCTAGCGACGAATAGCTGCGTGGTTTCATGCCGACCACAATGAGCAAAACCAGGGCCAGGTTGTGAACGATAATGTCGGCCGGCAAAAAATGACAAACCAACGAAATCGCCGCCTCGCGCGTGCTGGCTCACGCGAATGCGCGCGCGCCTGCGGCTAGCCAAACCCAATGGCGGAAAATGCCGGGTACATTGGAGGGCGCTTGCCAGTAGGTGAATTGCCGACGTAAAGCACCGGGAAAATACTTGTCGTCGCCCAGTTTGAGTGCCACGGTTGCACCATGAAAATCGTCGGCAAAATTGAGCGCAGTAATGTCGAAGGTGGCCAGTGGATTTTGCACACCGCCAAAGGCGAGCGCTACCAACTAACCGGCGCAGTGGACGATTTGCGCGATGGCATGAACGCCGAAGTAACCGGCAGCGTCGATCGCAACATGATGGGATTCGGCATGGGCGGCGCTAGCTTTGTGGTAACCGCGGCAAAAGCGGCGCCAAGCAAAGCCAAGCAAAAGAAGTAACTCCGCGGCTTGAAGCAAAAAAAAAGCAGCCCATCAGGCTGCGTCGTGTCGGCTGCTCAACAGCTGGTTACATCGACAATTCGGTGCCTGCGGCGATCTTATCGCTGGCAGGACAAGCAACCTTGAGCTTATTGGTAGCGCCGTCAAAATTGACCACGTCACATTCGAGCTTTGGTGCGCCTTTTTCAGCATCTTTCACGTTGAACGACGCTTTGGCACCGGCTTCAAAGCTCGCGCCCTTCGGCACATCGAACGTTGCCGTGAGCCCCATCGGCTCAATCGTCGCAACGTCGTCAGTGGCCGTGACTTTGGTGCCCTTCGCCGCGGCTTTGGTAACTTTACCAGCGACCGGGGCGATGATGACAAACTTCGCGAGCTCGTCTTGTTTGGCTTTGAGCTGCGCTTCTTTTTGTGTCAACCGCGTCCGGCGGGTCACCGCTTGCGCTTCTTTTTGATCTGCTAAGGCCTTGTTGTTAGCCGTAGTCGCCGCATCGCGATCCGCTTCCAGCTTCGCGATCTCCGCTGGCACAGTTTCTTTCACTTCTTTTTCCAGCGTTGCGACCTGTGGGGCCAACGCTTGGAAACCGTTGAGGCGGACAACTGCTTCACCAGCTTTGACGTCAGAGCCTTCTGCGGTTGTAATTTCTACTACGCCCGCAATGATTGGCTTCACGCCAACGGCTGGCATTGGTTCAAGTGCGAGCT
>JAKQOD010000577.1 GCA_029565465.1 Deltaproteobacteria bacterium | reverse complement strand
GCCACGTTCGTTGGCGCTCCGCTTCCGGTCCTCACGGCGAAGGTGGGTGCTAGCGCGATGAAGGCCCGATCCATCGCGGCCACGTGCGTTGGCGCTGCGCTTCCGGTCCTCACGTAGAGCCACTACGCTGCGGGCCGGTTCTCGCGCCGCCTTCGTGGCCGCGCGCCTCGGGCCTTTTTCCCGACCGCGAGCGTTTGAGAATCGAAGTGATCTCGGCGGAGCGGCAGGGTGAATGCGGTGGCTTCGCCACCGCAGAGGGACCGGGAAAGGTCCCACGACTGCCATTCGCCACTAGTCACCGGGAGCCGCACAGCTCGGCAGCGCGCACGCACGAGCTCGGATCGGACTCGCGCGTAAGGTGCGGCATAGTGAATTTTGGGGCTGCGCCCCAAAAGAGGGACCGGGAAAGGTCCCACGACTGCAGCTGCCTACGTTGCTCGCTGGACGTGCACAGCTCGGCACATACGTGCTGAAGAACGCGGATCCGACTCGCGCGAGTAACGCGCGGTAGGGTGAATTTTGGGGCTGCGCCCCAAAAGAGGGACCGGGAAAGGTCCCTATGGTTGACAACCGCCAGCAATTGGAAGTAAGAACACGGGCACAAAACGGGCGCTTAACTCAGCGGCAGAGTGGTACCTTCACACGGTACAAGTCGTAGGTTCAATCCCTACAGCGCCCACTACCTAACAAAACGCAGAAGTCGAAACTATGGTTTTGAATTTCTGACCATGGCTTCGAACAAGCTCCAGACTTCGGCGGTGCCGGAATCGCCGGCTATCGAAATCGCGCCTCGCGCTGACGCCCGCACACGGTTTTCGCTGGCTTGGATGCGTTGCTTAGCCGCAACCAAACCGCCGTTTCGGACAAACTCGATCATCGCGGTGAGTTCGCCTTGATCGAACCAAACGCCATGAAGCAGGCAAAGATCGATAATGATTTTGGCGCCTCTGGCAAATTGGGTACGGTTCATCAGCGTCGCGCATTGCGGACACTTGGCATATCCCGGGTTCGCGCGCGGTTTGGGCCGTGCCCCCCACCGTTGCAATGTTGCTGCTACATCGTCGAGCTTGGCAACAGGTTCGAGCACAAACCCACGCATGGCAGCCATCGTTGCAAACGCGCCACAGCCAGCCACGCACCTTGCAACGTGCAGCGACGCTACCGCTTCGTTACTGCACAGTCCGCCGCAACGAACACACGCGCACGTTGAAAATGCTGCGTCGCGTAATGGCGCCATTGCAAACAAGCGTAACAGATCCTCAAGTGCAACGGTGCGCGCGCCATGTTACCAACGCTGCATGGCGAACCAACAAGTCATCACTACCAAAGCGGCTCCTGCTGCAATTGGGCCGTATTCCCAAGCCATCGCTGTGCCGATGGGCAGCCAGAAAATGATCTTTTGCTCGGGACAGATTCCGTTGGATCCTGTCACGGGCGAGCTGGTCACCGGCGACATCGCAGCGCAAACCCGGCGCGTGATGGAGAATTTGGCAGCGGTCCTCGCTGCAGCGGGCGCCAGCTTTGGCGATGTCGTGAAAACCACAATCTTCCTCGCTGACATGAACGATTTTGCAGCGGTGAACGCGGTGTATGCTGAGCGCTTTTCGGCAAATCCGCCAGCGCGTGCAACCGTGCAAGCCGCACGCTTGCCGCGTGATGTTCGCATCGAAATCGATTGCATCGCAATGGTGGGCGCATGAGCGGCGACGGCGCACACGGCGGCCGAATCACGTCGGTTCTGTCCGAAACCCGGACGTTTCCGCCGGCCCATGATCATCACGCACGCGTTGGCTCGATGGACGCATATCGCGCCATGTATGACCGCGCCGAGCGTGACCCTGACGGCTACTGGAGCGAAGCGGCCACCGAACTGTGGTGGGCTCGTGGTTGGGACAAGGTCGTCGAATGGAATCCTGATGCACCGAGCTGGGATGCTACATGGTTCGTTGGCGGGAAAACCAATGCCGCAGTGAACTGCGTTGACCGCCACCTTGCTGGCTGGCGCCGCAACAAAGCGGCGATCTTGTTTGAAGGTGAACCCGGCGACACTCGCATCTTGACGTATGCCGAGTTGCATCGGGAAGTTTGCAAAGCCGCCAATGCGCTAACCGCGTTGGGCGTGACCGCTGGCGATTTTGTCGCGATCTACATGCCGATGATTCCCGAAGCAGTAATCGCAATGTTGGCTTGTGCGCGGCTAGGCGCACCGCACACCGTCGTGTTCGGTGGCTTTGCATCAGAAGCGTTGGCGGATCGTATTCGCGATTCGAAAGCCAAAGTTGTGATCACTGCTGACGGTGGTTGGCGTCGCGGCCATGCCATCGCACTCAAAGACAACGTGGATCACGCGGTGCCTGGTTCGACGGTGCAACACGTTGTGGTGGTAAAGCGAACCGCACAATCGGTGGCGTGGCATACCGGGCGTGATCATTGGTGGCACGACGTTGTCGATTCGGCGAGTGCCAAACACACGGCGCAAGCATTCGATGCTGAGCATCCGTTGTTTTCGCTGTACACCAGCGGCACCACGGGCAAGCCGAAAGGCATTTTGCACACCACGGCTGGCTATCTCGTCAACGCCATGCAGTCGTCGCGATTGGTGTTTGATCTGCGCGAAGAAGATATTTTCTGGTGCACTGCCGACATCGGCTGGGTAACTGGCCACTCCTATGTCACCTACGGCCCGTTGGCGAATGGCGCCACGGTATTGCTGTACGAAGGCGCGCCGAATCATCCTGAGCCCGATCGTTTTTGGCAGATGATCGAACGCTGGCGCGTCACCACGTTTTACACTGCACCGACGGCGATTCGCGCGTTCATGCGCTGGGGCGATGAGCTGCCCGCGAAACACGATTTGTCGTCGTTGCGGCTGCTTGGCTCGGTCGGCGAGCCGATCAACCCAGAAGCGTGGATGTGGTATCGCGAAAAAATCGGCGGCAATCGCTGTCCGATCGTCGACACCTGGTGGCAAACCGAAACCGGTTCGATCGTGATCTCGCCGCTACCGGGCGCAACACCTACCAAGCCAGGCTCTGCGACGCTGCCGCTGCCCGGCATGATCGTCGATGTGGTGAAGCGCGACGGCAGCCGTTGTGCTGACAACGAAGGCGGCTTCCTCGTTATCAAGCGACCATGGCCTTCGATGTTGCGCACCATTTGGGGCGATCATGAGCGATTCGAAAAAGCCTATTTCAGCGAAATCCCAGGCACGTATTTCGCGGGTGACGGTGCGCGCCGTGATTCCGACGGTTACATCTGGGTGATGGGGCGTGTGGACGATGTCATTAATGTCGCTGGCCACCGGCTGTCGACGATGGAAATCGAAAGCGCGTTGGTCTCGCATCCAAGTGTGGCCGAAGCTGCCGTGGTGGGCCGCCCCGATGATCTCAAGGGCCAGGCCATCGTTGCATTTGTGACGCCGAAGCGCGGCATCACCGCCGACGATGCGTTAGCCAAAGTGTTGCGCCAGCATGTCGTCGAGCAGATTGGCGCATTGGCGCGGCCGGAGGAGTTGCGCTTTGCTGAGGCGTTGCCGAAAACGCGCTCGGGCAAGATCATGCGCCGGTTGTTGCGTGAGGTTGCATCGGGTTCCAAAGCGCGCGGCGATACCACGACGCTCGAAGATCAAAGCGTGTTGGAAACGCTGGCGCAGTCGTTCGCCGAAGAGTAGCGCTCAAGCAATCTTTTCGATGACAATCAAGCAGTTCGAATCAGGCAACGATACCGGTTGATTGTGCTCGTCGAGTAATTCGACTTTGCCTGCCAGCCCAGTTTGATAGCCGGGCTGCAAATACGATTGCGCTGCAACCGGTAGTTCGACCACGCGTGCGACGCGAGGGCCACCGACCCACGCGATGATCGCCGCGACGTAATCGTGGTAGGTCATCACGCCGTATTGTTCGCGCACTTCGTACGGAAAGCTGGCCGGGCCCCAGGTGTATGTATAGAGAAATTCCATGGCATCTGCTGCGCTGAGTTCGACCACGCCGTCGGTGCACGGCGTGAACGTGATGCGGCGGCCTTCGAATTGGGCCACAAATTGGTCGAAAAAATCGCGCGCGTCGGGCGCCACAAACCGTAAGCGCCGCACGCCCGGCGGTGGCAATACACCATCGCGAATCACGATGCGGCCGTTGCAACGCAGCGTTGCCCAGGTTGCACGTAGCAAGTCGCGTACCGATTCGATCCGAAAGCGGCGCGGCGTTGGGTCGGTATCACTGGCCCGTTCGACGTAGCTGTAGATCTCGTGCAGGATGCTGCAATACACCACCGTGTCGACCGAGTCGGCTGGCATTATGGTGGGCAGCGCAAAGGCGTCGCCGGCTAACACCGTCCAGCGTTTTTGTTCACGCTGCTTACGGCTGCTGAGCGCCGCTATGACTTCGCTTGAGATATCGATGCCCACGATCGTGCTGGTTGGATAGCGTTGTTCCAGCAGGTCCAAAACTACGCCACCACCAGGACCGACTTCGACGATCGTGCCCGGCTTGACCCAGTCGAGCATGCGCTCTTTATCGCTGCGCGCTGCGTTCATCGTTGCGAGGTAATTGGCTTCGTTGGCGACGCGATCGAATTGATCTTTGCGCAGCCCGTACAAGTCGCACAGTGCCTTGAGGGTACTGTGAAACGCGGTCGACGATTTGCGTTCGTAGATCGCAAGCAGCGTGATCAACGCGCCACCTTCTTCGCCGTCGTCGAGTTCGAACCAGACAGCTTGTTCACTGCCAATGCGGCCGGTGAGGGCGCCCAGCGGTGCCAGCGGCGATTCGGCGCGCAAGGCCGTGGTGAGCGTCCACGTGCTGAGCGACGTTTCCAATAACCGGATGCGATAGCGGCCACGCGCGGTAGATGCATCAAGCGCGTTGATGATGCGGGCAAAATTGACATGCCAATGTACGCCGGTGTCGACGCCGGCGCGTTGGGCGACGCCGACGGCCGCGGCCAATACCAATAGATGCGCAGCTGGTGACAATGCCGCGAGTGCAGCTTCGCAGTACCAAAGTTGGCACTGGGCAAAAGCTGCAGCGAATTCGGCGGTGGCGGTGCGGTCTGCATCGTGCAACGTTTGCCATGCCTGCATGCGTTCGTCGCTGGTTTCGCCAGCGGCCGTCCGGCTAGCGCGCAATGCAGCGAAGCGTTGCAGCATCGTTACATCGTCGGAACGAAGCAACGTACTGCCGCTATGTAGCTGTTCGAAATGGTCCGCTAACTGCGCGGTCAAGAGTCCCGCACGCACGGCGGAGGTGTCGCAGATGTCAACCACGGCGAGTGCATCGATGATCAGCGCCGACGGCAGCTGGGCGTCGGCTGCAACGTGGGCAAGCCGGAGATGCCACGTTGCCATCATGCTGGTCGGCAATTCGCCACGGATGGTCTGGCCAACCAAGCCATGATTGGCAATGATGCCCAACGCAACGTTGGGAAAGACGCCGACCGGCGCGGCGACGTGCTGCCAACTACGCGCCACTAACGCAGCACTAGCGAGGTTGTGCACCGATGGATCGATATCGTCGGGCATCACGCCTGCTTTGCTGCAATCGAGATGTGCCAACGCAAACCGCACGGTCGCTGCGAGGTTAGCGTCGACAAGGCGGCCCCAACGCTGTTGCAACCGCTGCCACTGGTCATCGCGCAACGCAGCGAAAACGGTGCGGTCGTTGCGTTCGAGCGCGCCAAGCCAATGCACCAACGCACGCTCGATGCTGTGATCAAACAGCGGGCGTGGCGCCGCGTCAGCGCTCGGCGCATCGTGCTCAACCATGGCAGGCAGCGGTGTTGCAAGCCGGTGCAGTTCGGGCGCAAAGCGTGCGAGCCGTTGTGCGGCCGCACTGGTTGCATCGCATAGCGCATACAACAGCGCATGGCAGGTAGCGGCGTCGGTCCAAATTGCTTCGGCTGCGGCGGCATGATCGAGCGTCAACCACATGGCAACGTGATGCTCGGCATCATGCGCTCGTTTGCCCAGCCGGGCCAACGCGTTGGGGCCGAAGGCTGAAGCGCTCATTCGCTGCAGCGTTTCGTTGAGGGTGGCAAGACCTTACCTGGGTTTAGCAGCTCGGCTGGATCCCACATGCGTTTCCACCGGCGTTGCCATTCCATGACTTGTTCGGTTTGTTCCATTGGCATGTAGTCGCGTTTTGATAGACCGATGCCGTGTTCGCCTGACAGGGTGCCGCGCAGTTCCAAGGTGTGTGCGAACACCATCTTGGCACCCATAAGCATGCGTTGCCGATTGTCGGGGTCGTGAGGATCTTCGTTCGACAACAAGTTGACGTGCAAATTGCCGTCGCCAGCATGGCCAAAGACGGCGATTTCGATGCCGGTTTCGGCGGCAACGCGGTCGATGCGGGCCAGCATCTCCACGATTTTGCCACGCGGTACACAGATGTCTTCGTTAACCTTGGTGCGATTGTGATCTTTGAGCGCTGGCGAAATCAACCGCCGGGCCTCCCACAGCGCGCGACGCTCTGCTGGATCGGAGGCGATCAATACGTCGATGGCGCCGAGCTCGTCGCAGCGCATGCCGACTTGTTCCATTTGCCGTGCCACGGTTTCGCCATCGCCATCGAGTTCGATGAGCACGATAGCGCCAGCATTTTCAGGAAACCGATAACGACTCTTGGGGCGAACATAGTTGATCGAAGCACGGTCGGCGATTTCTAAAATCGCGGGGCGCACGCCTTCGCGCAGCAGCGTGCTGATGCATGCGCCAGCCGCCACCGCATCGGCAAACACCGCTAATACCGTCGACGCCGCGATCGGTTTGGGCAGCAGCTTGACGGTGAGTTCGGTGATGACGCCAAACGTGCCTTCGGAGCCGACGAAGCCCGCAACAAGGTCATAGCCCGTCACACCTTTGGCGGTACGGCGGCCGCAGCGCAGCACTTCTCCTCCCATCAACGCTACTTCGAGGCCCAAGATGTATTCGCGGGTGACGCCGTACTTAAACGCGCGCAAGCCACCGGCGTTGGTGGCAGCATTGCCACCAATCGAACACGATGCTAGCGATGCCGGGTCAGGTGGATAAAACATGCCAGCGGCTTCGGCCGCTTCGGCTAGATCGCCGGTAACCACCCCAGGCTCGACCACTGCAATCAAATCATCGCTGTTGATTTCGATCACGCGCTTCATGCGCTCGGTCGACAACACCACGCCACCGGCGATCGGCAACGCGCCACCACACATACCACTGCCGGCCCCGCGCGGCGTTACCACCACGTTGCGTTCGGCGCAGATGCGTAGCACTGCGGCCACTTGTTCCGTCGTGTCACACAGCACCGCGCAGTCGGGGGGATAGTACGCAGGGAAGGGCGATTCATCACGGCCGTAATCTTCGAGCTTTTCATGGCCCGGGCCAACCAAACGTTCGGCGCCCAGTTCGCGCTCAAGAATTGTGGCGATGTCGGTCATGTTGCTGAGTTGATTCTACGTCGAATCACCCGCGGTGGCACCACACCTCGCCGGATACTCGGCAGCTAAGGTGTCGCACATGCTGCCAGCCCGAAAAACTCGGCAGCGTAACGGCTAGAACACAAGCCAACATCCAAAACGAACGGTCCAGCGGTACCGCAATTGCGGGTTGGATCAACCGGTGTACCGTGATTCATGCCAGCGACGCTCCAGTAATCGACCAACGTAACACCCGCAGCGTTGCGATACTCGCGATGGGTGGCCGCGCTAACTGTGGTGGTTTTATCCGCCGTGGCATCGATGCCATTTACGTTGGTGAACTGCGCAACCAACGCAAGCGCATTCGCGTTGTTGACGGTGTTGTCGTTGCTGCCGTGCCAGATGCTGAGCCGTGGTACGCGGCTCAGATTATTACCAGCTGCGGCGCGCACCAGATCGCCCCATTGGGCTGCGGTCTTGTTCGGCGGCGACGACATGCAGCTTAAGCCTTCGGTAACCGTGCCAGCGCAACGAAACGGCACGCCTGCGATGGCGGTGCCAGCCGCAAATACGTCTGGATGCGTTGCCAGCAACACCGCGGTGCTTGCTCCGCCGGCGGATAAGCCGGTTACATACACGCGGGTTGCATCGACGCCGTGCGCTTGCACAAGCGCTTGCACCATGTTGACTATCGACGTGACTTCGTTGCCAGCGCGGGTTTGTTCGTTGGCTGCAAACCAGTTGAAACAGCCGTTGTTCGCAGTCGTTTGCGGATAGGCAACGATGAAGCCATTGTAGTCAGCGAGCCGATTCCAGCCGGTTTTGGCATATGCCGCCGCGGTTTGTGAACAGCCGTGCAAGGCCAGCACAAGCGGCGGATGCGCGCCATGGTTCGTTGGCACGTAGATCTGCAACGCCAGATTGCCAGGATTTGCCCCAAAGTTGGCCACTGGTGCCAGTGCTTGGGCCGTCGGTGCAACCGGGCAGGCGCCGCCGTCGATGGGCACGCTGTCAGTCGGCGCCGCGTCGATAATTTGTCCATCGACGCCGGGGGTGGCGCCGTCGAGCAGCAGCTTCGCCGGGCTGCTGCACGCCCCGCTAAGGATGATTCCAGCAAGCAGGCCAAGGCAATGGAGCAACTTCACAGTGCAGCTTTCGCATGCGCGCTGTAGCGAGTCAATCAGTGTAACAAAACGTCACACGATTCAATGGTCGTCGTCACCAAGGCGATACGGTGCGTACGCTGCGAGTTCGGTCATCTGTGTTTGAATTTGCACAGCTTCGCGCGCGCAGTGGGCAGCCAAGGCATCGTTGAGGCCAGGGTGGGCAACCCAGTGCGACGAATAGGTGGCCGCCGGCAAAAAACCACGTAACAGTTTGTGTTCACCTTGGGCGCCGGCTTCAAACAGCGAAAGTCCTCGCGCGATGGCACGGTCAATGCCTTGGTAGTACGCGGTTTCGAAATGCAAAAACTCGGGCGCATCGTCGGCGCCCCAGTAGCGCCCGTACAGCGCGCCAGGGCCTTCAAAGAACAGCGCGCCAGCCATCAAGCCCGCGTTGCCATGGACCTGTAACATCCACATGTCGTCGGGCATGCCAGCTGCGCAGGCGTGGAAAAAACCTGGCCGCAGATAATCGCGCCCGCCGTGGTTATCCGTTGTATTGCGGTAGAAGCGGTCGAGCGCGTCGAGATCGCCAGGGGTAAGCTCGGCGGCTGGCACCCACGTGAAGCGTTGCACCACAGCCTGAGCTCGCTCGCGCTCTTTGCGCAACGACTTTCGTTTGCGGCTTTTGAGCTTTGCCGCAAAATCGTCGTAGCTCTGGTAATTGCCGTTGCGCCAATGAAATTGGAATGTTGCGCGTGGCCAATGGTCGGCTTCGGCGAGCAAGGCTTGCTCGGCCGCGGTGCAAAATAGCCAATGTACCGACGATGCGGCGAGTTCAACCGCAAGATCACGGACGGCGGCAATTAACGCAAGTGCCACCGTGCGTCGCCCCGCCGTGCTAAGCGTGCGATCAAGCAGCATCCGTTGGCCGGTTGCGGGCGTTGCGGGCGCTGCGACCACCAACTTGGGGTAGTAACGAATGCCCGCGCGTTCGGCTGCGTTGGCCCACGCCCAATCAAAAATATATTCGCCATAGCTATGGTGCTTGAGATACGCCGCCACGGCGCCGAGCAACGCGCCACCGTGCTCCAGCAACACATACACCGGCGTCCAGCCCGACGGGGAGCCAGCGCGTGCAACCGCACCTAGCGAAAGGTTCGCGGGCCGCACCGACACTGAACCCGATTGTTCCAGCGCATGCAAAAAGCCGGTTTTTAAGAACGGCGACGAACCGTGGTCCAGCCTATCCCATGCGCTGCGATCGACCTCGGTGATCGATGCGACAGTACGAAGCGAAAACGTTGCATTTGCCAAATCCATGCTAGAAAAGTCGGAGCCTTTTTTGGCGTCATTCA